>CAIMXF010000244.1 GCA_903845345.1 uncultured beta proteobacterium | reverse complement strand
GATGATCTTGTTGTCCGGCAGCATCTGCGTCTCGATCCAGCGCAGCGGCAGGAAGATGGCGGCGTGGTCGGTGGCATAGGCCAGCAGGCGCGTGAACGCCGTGGCGGGAAGCTGGGTGCCGGCCGCCAGCACGCGCAGCGCCGAGGCGCGGTCGTGCCAGGCGATGTCGGCGCCCGTGCGGCGGCGCGCGATCTCGATGATGTAGAACGCGACCAGCCACTGGAAGTTGATCCCGCGCGTCGACTCGAGCAGTTCCGGCGTCGGCTTCGCGCGGATGCGGATCTGCGCCAGCATGTGATCCAGGCGGCCCAGGCTCTCGGGCGAGAAGTCGAGCTGGGTCTGCTGCAGCGCCTTGCCGAACAGCCAGCCGCCGTCGACTTCGCCGCCTTCGGCATAGGTCTGCAGGTAATGGGCGGCGGTGTCGTTCAGCGTCATCGAGGACATCCCGGTCGTTCTCGTCGACCGTCACTGTAGCGTTCAAACGCCATGTTACGGCGGCGGCAAGCGTTTCGGATTTCACGCCGGGATGGGTCGTCGACCCGGTGGCAGGCGCGCGGCACGCCTCTCAAAGTCGCCGCTCGGGCTTCGAATCGGTCCCAACTCCTTCGCAGGCCAGCCGCCGCATGCCCGCTTTCCGCGCGCGCCCGCTGCTGGCCGCGCTGCTCGCCGCGGCCTGCGCCCTCGCGCCCGCGGCGCGCGGGGCCTGCGCAGGATCCGACGCAGGAAGCGCAGATCCGCCACATCCTCGCGCCGCACGCGACGGCCACGCTCGAGATCCCGCTGCGATGCGTCGCCGACCCGGGCGTGGATTTTCGCGGCGATCAGCGCGCCGTTCCCGATCGATGCCGCGAGGCGCTTCGTCGCGAGCTTGGTCAACATCCGCTGGCAGGTCGGCGCCGGCGACGATGCCGACGCGCCGCCCTGGGCGCCAGGGCGGTCAGCCCGCCGTCTTGAACGCCATCACCGCCTGGTTGCGCAAGGTGCGCAGCAGGCTCAGCTCGCGGTCGCCCAGCACGATGCCGCCGGGGGTCGCGCAGTCGGCGTAGATCAGCGCGAACGGCGCGCTCTTCATCGTCATCGGCAGCAGCACGAAGCTGCGCGCCTCGGCCTCGCGCTGCAGCCAGGTGGGCAGGCGCGAGCGCACGTTGTCGGCCGCGGCATCGGAGATCAGCGTGTCCGCGGCCTTCCTGCAGGCCACCGACAGCAGGTCGACCGGCCCGCTCGGATTCACGTCGACGCGGAACTGCGCCGACAGCGCCGAAGCCGCACCGCCGAGGCCGAAGCGTCCGGTGATCACCCCGGTCTTCGGATCGCGCAGGCCGAACACGACGCAGCGGAAACCGAGCGCGTCGTGCATGGTCTGCAGGATCGTGCGCAGCACTTCGTTCAACTTGAAGGTGTCGCCGGCCAGCGCGCTCGTCACGCTGGAGATACCCTCCTCCAGCGCCAGCATCCTGCTGGCCGAATCCTGCGACGCCGGCGGCGGCAACTGCGCCGGCCGGGCCTGCGCCGCGGCCGCGCCCGGTCGCTCCGACGCGGGCATCGCCATCGTGGCGTCGTCGGGCGCGGCACCCGCGGTCGCGGTCGGCGTCACGACCGTGGCCGGATCGATGTTGCCCGTGGGCACGGCGAGCGCCTGCGGCAGCAGCCGGCGTGCCTTGGAGTCGGCTTTCAGGTCGATGCCCAGATCGGTCGACATCGACTGCAGGTGCGACTGCGCGCTGCGCACCGCGGTCTCGAACTGATCCTTGGGCAGGTTCAGCGCCCGCGAGTAGCGATCGCCGATCGCGGAGATCTTGTTGGCCGCGGACCCGGTGGGCGCCTGCATCAAGGCCTGCGCCAGCTCCGACGAGGCCTGCACGCACCAGCGCAGGCGATCGGGCGCCGATTCGACGGCGCGGCCGGGCGCCTCGCCCTCGGGCCGCGCGATCGCGCGGCGCAGCGAGTCGGGCAGGCCCCAGACCTTGGTCACGCCCACGCCCAGCTGTTCGTACGACAGGCCCAGCACCTCGCCGACGGCGCGATCCTCGATGGCCTGCGACCATTCGCCGCGCTGCCACGAAGGCTCGACGCGACGGCGGATCAGCGCGGCCTCCTCGGGGAAATAGAACTCGGTGAGCATGCGCCCGAGCTGCGACATCATCCCGGCGAGAAAGGGCTCGTCGTGCGCCTTGGCGGCCGGGGTCAGCTCGTCGCACAGCGTGCCCGTCATCATCGCCATCAGGAACATCTCCTTCAGGCGTGCGACGTGCGATTTGTCCTGCATGTGTTCCAGCAGCACCAGCGACAACGCCATCGTGCGGATGCCCGCCAATCCGATCAGCGATACGGCACGGGGTACCGACGCGATCGTGCCGGCGCCGGCGTTGCGGAAGTGCGCCGTGTTGACCAGGCGCAGCAGCTTGTTGGTGAGCGCCACGTCGCGCACGATCTCGTCGGTGACCCCGGCGATGCTGGCGTTCTCCGACTGCGTCACGCGCTGGATGCGCACCACGGCGTCCGACAGCGCCGGGAAGTCGCTCTTGTGGCGCATGCGGCGCAGCAGGAATTCGAGCGTCGCGCGATCGCCGCCATCCGCGCCCACCGGCGCCGGATCCAGCCATTCGTGCAGCGCGTTGCGGAACGCGGCGGCCGACTCGGGGCGGCGCGCCGGGTCGCGCGAGACCGCGCGCATGACGAGCGCGCGCAGCGCGTCGTCGGTCGAATCCTTGCCGCTCCTGGCGTCGACCATCTCGGCCGGCCAGACGATGTCTTCCTTCTGCGTGCGCTCGAGCGCGCGGTACGGGTCGCGCTCCATCAGCAGCGGACGCCCGCAGATCATCTGGCCCAGCATCATGCCCGCCGCGAACACGTCCATCAGCGGATGCGGCGCCGCGCCGCCGATGGCCTCCGGCGCGATGTAGCCCGGCGTGCCGGCGATGCGGCCGTCGTGCTTGTCGGACACCCGCGCCGCGATGCCGAAGTCCATCACGCGCGGGCGGCCCTGCGCGTCCATCAGGATGTTGGACGGCTTCAGGTCGCGGTGCACGATACCCTGAGCGTGCGCGGTGGCGATCGCGTCGAGCACGTCGCGCATCAGCGCCGCGGCCTCGCGCTCGGGCAGCTTGCCGCGCTTCTTCAGCAGATCGGTGAGCGTGGGGCCGGTGACGTACTCGAACACCATGAACGAGACGTTGGCATCCTGGTCGGCCTCGAACACCGGCACGATGTTGGGATGCGCGAGGCGGCTGACGGCACGCGCCTCGTCCAGCCACTGCGCGACCGCCGCGGCGTCGGCGTCCGGATTGATCACCTTGACCGCGACCTCGCGCTGCAGCCGCGGGTCGTAGCCCAGCCACACGGTGGCCTGCGCGCCTCGCCCGAGCTCGCCCTTGAGCTCGAAGCGACCCACGCGGCGTCGCGACGGTACCGGCAACGCGCTCATTCCACGCCTCCGCGTTCGGCGCGGCCGCGCATGCCTGGCGAAGCGCTGGCGGCGGTCACGCGTCGGTCCGATCCGGCTTCGTCGACGGCGGCTGCAGCGCGTCCTGGATGTCCTTGAGCGAAATGTCCAGCGCGCGCCCGTAGCGCTGCGCGACGCGCTGCACCGCGGCCACCGCCTGGCGCGACGGCAGCGCCACCGCGTCGAGCACGTCGTTGGCGCAGCTCGCCACCAGCCGCAGCATGTCGACGTCGGACGTCGGCGTGTGGATCGGCCCGGTGGGCGGCGCGCGGCGCACCATGTGCTGCACGCCGTCGTCCAGGCCCCAGTGGTGCATGACCGCGGACCCGAGCGCGTCGATGTCGATGCCCAGCACCGCGAACGACGCGGCCTCCGCGCTCATGCCCTGCTCGTCGGGCTCGCCGGACTTCTGCGCCGCGCCCGGCTGCATCAGCCGGCGGATCTGCGTCGTCTCGTCGGGGAAGTGGTACTGCACCACGAGCCAGCCGAGGTTCTGCAACGCCGTGATCAGGTAGACGACCTCCTGGTCGTAGCCGGCGGGCTGCAGCGCGCGCGCGATGTTGCCGGCGCGCTTGACGCGCAGCATCAGCGCGCCGAGCGCGTTGGCGGCCTCGTCGTTCAACGGGCCCGGCCAGGCGCGCAGCGACAGCGCGGCCTGGCGCACGCCGTCCAGCCCCACCATCGCGATCGCGCGGTGGATCGCCAGCACCGCGCCGCTGCCGCTGTGCCCGGCCTGCGACTGCGCGAAGTTGACCATGCGCACCAGCTCGAACGACAGCGCGAAGTCCTGCAGCACGACGCTGGATAGTTCGTGGTTGTGGCCGCTCTCGAGCAGCGCGAGCCGCGCCGCGCGCTCGGCGCCCCCGGGCATCGCCGGCAGCAGGCCGACGGTGCGCATGCGTCCGAGCAGCAGCGTGATCGGCCCGGCGTCCTGGTCGCGGCTCGCCTGCAGCCAGCCGTCCAGCGCGCGTTCGAAGGTGCGCGCGCTGCGATAGCGCTGGCGCTCCTGGCGATCGGTGGCGCGGTTGACGATGGCGCGCAGCGGCTCGGGAATCGGGTGTGGCACCGTCCACGGCAGCCGCACCATCTCGTGGCCGAACGGCGGCAGGCGGCCTACCACGGCGGCGACGTCGGGCTCGTCCAGCGGCGCGTTGCCGGCCAGCACCTGGTGCATCAGCAGGCCGAAGGCCAGGACGTCGATCTCGGCGGCCAGCCGCTGCATGCGGCGTTCGTCCATCGCGGCCTGCTGGCCGTCGGCGTCGGCCGCGAGGTGGATGAACGACTGCGCGAACGAGTGCGCGTCGACGATCTCCAGGCCCAGCAGCTTCGCGTTGCCGCTGTCGTCGACCAGCAGCGAATACGGCTGCAGGTCGCGATGCGCGGAGCCGGCCTCGTGCGCGAACGCCAGCCCTTGCAGGATCTGCACGCACCACTGCGTCAGCTCCGCGCCGGGCAGGCCCTTGGACGTGAGCTTCTCGCCCCAGGTGACGAAGGCGCCGCGCTCGTAGACCGCGTACGGCCAGCGCTCGTGTTCGCCGACGTCGATCACGCGCGCGAGCTTGGGATGCTTCAGGCGGCTGCTGCGGCCCACGCGCGCCACCCAGGCCCCCAGGGCGTCCGGATCGGGCGGCTGCGCGCGCGGCAGCGCGACCATCACCTCGATGTCGCCGTGCGTGTCGAGCGCGAGCCACAGCATCGTCTGCGCGCTCTTGCCGAGCAGGCGCATCAACTGGTAGCGACCGAGCATTCGCACCGCCCGGTTGGGCGTGGCGGACGCAGCGGCAGCGGTGGCGGAGGGTTGAACGGTGGCGACCATGAACGCAGTAACGGAAGGATCGATCGATTGGAACGCCGCCGAGCGGGCCGCGGCGGGCGAAAGAACGGCCGAAACGGTGCGTAATTCACTGTCGGCGCGCCCTAAAGATTTCAAAATGCTGTCAGCGGCCCTCTTCCAATCGATGAAATCGACCCGACCTCATTCGGACGGCGGGAATTCCGGCCCGTCCCCACCGCAGGTCGGGGCTAGGCGGATATGTCAGAATCGTTTCACCGACACGGATTCCGGTTTTCCCGACGAATTCCCGTCACCGGATCCCCAAGGAAATGGCATGAGCAGCGAAGCAATCAAACATATCTCCGACGCGTCCTTCGAGGCCGACGTCCTCCAGTCCGGCACCCCGGTGCTGGTGGACTACTGGGCGGAGTGGTGCGGCCCGTGCAAGGCCATCGCCCCGATCCTGGAGGAAGTGGCCAAGGACTACGGCACGCGGCTGCAGATCGCCAAGATGAACGTCGACGACAACCGCGACGTGCCGGCGAAGTTCGGCATCCGCGGCATCCCGACGCTGATGCTGTTCAAGGACGGCCAGCTCGCGGCGACCAAGGTCGGCGCGCTGTCGAAGTCGCAGCTCACGTCCTTCCTCGAAGGCCATCTGGGTTCGTCGGCGCCTGCCACGTCCCAAGCCTGATTTGCCGGGCCCGGAGCCGCCGACGGACGACCCTCCCGAGCACCCGTGCGGTGCCCAGTTGACGCCCTTCCTCGGCCGGCCCCTATAATCGTCGTCAGCCAGTGCTTTCCTGGCGCTTCGCTCTGACGAGCAGCGGCGCCGGCACTGAGCCAAGGTTCCGCCCCCGCGCCCTGACTTCCGCTCTCTCTGGCGGTTTCCGGCGCGCGGTTTCGGCGATTCGTCCCAAGCCCCTGACGTTTCACGTCGCCACGACGGCCCTGCCTCGGCCAGCGCACGCACATCCCGCGTGAACTGAGTTTCCGCAAGCAGGCCAATATCAGGCGCGCCCCGCGGTCCGGGCGCGCCGGCGACCTGCAACAGCCGCGGCTCACACCCCAGGGTGAACAAACAAATGCATCTTTCCGAACTGAAGGCCATGCACATCGGTGCACTGATCACGATGGGCGAAGCCCTCGAGATCGACAACGTGGCCCGCCTGCGCAAGCAGGAGCTGATGTTCGCGATCATGAAGAAGCGCGCGACGGGCGGCGAACAGGTGTTCGGCGACGGCGTGCTCGAAGTGCTGCCGGACGGCTTCGGCTTCCTGCGCGCCATCGACGAGAGCTACATGGCGTCGACCGACGACATCTACCTCAGCCCGAGCCAGATCCGCCGCTTCAACCT
>CAIMXF010000243.1 GCA_903845345.1 uncultured beta proteobacterium | reverse complement strand
TCCTTGACGACGTCCATCTTGTTGCGCGTGCGGCGATTGACCTCGTCGAGCTCCTTGGCGTCGCGCACGGTCATCACGCCCATGCCGTAGGTGCCGTTATCGGCCTTGACCACGACGAACGGCTTCTCGTTGATGCCGTATTCCTTGTGCTTGCGGCGGATCTTGGTGAGCAGCGCGTCGACGTTGGTCTGCACGCAATCCAGCCCCGCGCCCTCGGCCCAGTTGACCTCGCCGCAGTGCGAGTACATCGGGTTGATCAGCCACGGATCCATGCCCAGCAGCTTGGCGAACTTCTTGGCGACTTCCTCGTAGCTGTGGAAGTGGTTCGTCTTGCGGCGCACGGCCCAGCCGGCGTGCAGCGGCGGCAGCAGGTACTGCTCGTTGAGGTTCTCGAGGATCTTGGGCAGGCCGGCCGACAGGTCGTTGTTCAGCAGCACCGTGCACGGGTCGAAATCCTTCAGGCCCAGGCGGCGCGGCGTGCGCACCAGCGGCTCGTAGGTGAGCGAGCTGCCGTCGGGAAGCTGGAATTCGGTCGGTTCGGTGATGGCCGGGTCGAGCGAGCCCAGGCGCACGTTCAGGCCGGCGCTGGAGAAGATGCGCACCAGCTGCTTGACGTTGGTCAGGTAGAACGAGTTGCGCGTGTGGTTCTCGGGAATCAGCAGCAGGTTCTTGGCCTCGGGGCAGATCTTCTCGATCGCCGCCATCGCCGCCTGGATGGCCAGCGGCAGCATCGGCTCGGTGAGGTTGTTGAAGCCGCCCGGGAACAGGTTGGTGTCCACCGGCGCTAGCTTGTAGCCGGCGTTGCGGATGTCCACCGACGTGTAGAACGGCGGCGTGTGCTCCATCCATTCGAGGCGGAACCAGCGCTCGATCGCGGGCATCGATTCGAGCACGCGCTGCTCGAGTTCGTTGATCGGGCCGGTCAAGGCGGTGACGAGATGGGGGACCATGACGGGATCCTGGGGAGGCTAAAGGATGATTCTAGGCGCGTCGCGCCAACCGGAGATGAGGGCGCCATCATGAAAGTCAAGCCCCTCGCGAAACGAGCGGTTTGCAGGTCAGCACGGCGAATTGCAAGGCGCAGCGTCGCAAGGCAATTCCTCGCAACGGCATTCAAAGGTCACGACCAGAACCGGGTTCGTGTCAGGCTGCGCTGCGCAGAAGCCAGTCGGACTGCTCGGGGGTGAAATCGCCCTTTCGAGCGTCGGCTGGAACACCGATGTGGTCGTAGAGCGCGGCCGCGTACTGCACCAGGTCCTGACTAGGTCCGATGCCCAGCGCCAACATTGCCTGCACCATCTGCTTGATGCTCCAGCTGACCTGAGGCGCCCCGAGCTGCTGCAGGTTCATTGGCGTTCCGTTGCCTCCCAGGTCGACGCGGGAGCGATCGCCCAAGCGCAGGCTTTGCGTCGCTCTCGAGAATGCGAGTGAGTCGCCTGACAGCATCGCGAACAAGGGCAGCATCGGCATTGAAAAGCAGGGCAACGGGTGGCCCGGCATCTTTCTGAACATCGTGTATTGATGAATCATCTGTGAGGGATGCACCATCTCGTCGAGGGTCATCGGCATGCGGGAACGCTGGCTTGGTCGCAGCAATCGATCCTGGATGTAGAGGGTTGTGTCGTAGTCGAGCGACCGGCCGTCTTTCGTGCCGATCTTGTTGAAAAGCGAGATCGGCTCGAGACCGCGCAACCAGGCTGCTTTGACGAAAGCTTCGAACGTCGTGGAAAGCTGATCCGATTCGTGGATCCCGTTGACCTGGTACCACGACACACCCTGAATCGTCGACTTGCTTCGAACGAATTCTTCATACCGAAGATGCAACGTCGAGCCGAAGACCAGTGCGTCGTAGTCGTGTATCAGCACGTCTTCGGTCTGCACTTCTGCCAACGCCACGCACCAAGACATCCACGCATAGACGAACGGTAGCTTCAGTCGCTCGGCGAGCGCCGATTGCGCCTGCGAGTAGTGGACGACCTTGATGTCGATGCCGGGATGTGCGGCAGACAGTTCGCGCGCGTTCAGCGGAAACGCCTCCTGGGTCGCGTCCACTGCGATGACGATTCGACGCAGTTCCGGCCAGCGGGCTGCGATCAGGCAACGCAGATTGGCGCCGAGCACGAACGGAAGCCGCGAGCACATTCCAATGATCGCGGTGCATCCGGGTTTGGGATTCAGCAACGGAGTCCAGGAGACTGCCGGCGCCAGCTTGCGGCGCAGATTCTCCCTGTAGAGCCACGCCAAGGTGTGCTTGGCGATGCTCTTGTGCTTTCCCTGCATGCTGGTCCTACCTGATTGATGGCGAGTGAACATCATAGTCAACTCGATGCCTCGGGCGAGTGCTTCGACGCATGGCTTGATGGTGCTCCGAGAGGTCGGGGCTACTTTGGACTTTGTATCGAGCGCTGCGCTGGTTCGTGAGATACCTCGGAGGAAAGGGCGGAAATCCAAGCAAAAAGGGGCTGCCCTTCCGGACAGCCCCAAGCTCTCTCGGCCCGCCGCGGTTGCCCGCGGCGGAGCCCACTCGAAACTTACTTGGCGTAAGCGGTCTCGCCGTGGGACGCGAGGTCCAGGCCTTCGCGCTCTTCCTCTTCCGTCACGCGCAGGCCGATCGTCAGGTCGACCACCTTGTAGGCGATGAAGGCGACGACGCCGGACCACAGCAGCGTGACGCAGACGGCCTTGCCTTGAATCACGAACTGGTCCCACATCCCGTTGGAGCCGACGGTCATCTTGACCCAGTCGGTGACCATGCCCGGGCCGCCCAGCTTCTGGTTGTTGAAGACACCGGTCAGCAGCGCGCCGACGATACCGCCGACACCGTGCACGCCGAACACGTCGAGCGTGTCGTCGGCGCCGAGGATCTTCTTCAGGCCATGCACGCCCCACAGGCAGGCGAAGCCGGCGATGGCACCGAGGACGACGCCGCCGATGATGCCGACGTTGCCGGCAGCCGGCGTGATCGCGACGAGGCCGGCGACGGCACCCGAGGCGGCACCCAGCATCGAGGCCTTGCCCTTCATCAGCGCTTCACCCAGGCACCAGGCCAGCGTCGCCGCGGCGGTCGCCAGGAAGGTGTTCAGGAACGCGAGCGTGGCGGAGTCGCCGGCTTCGAGCGCCGAACCGGCGTTGAAGCCGAACCAGCCCACCCACAGCAGCGAGGCACCGACCATCGTCAGCGTCAGCGAGTGCGGCGTGAAGGCTTCCTTGCCGTAGCCGATGCGCTTGCCGATGCAGTACGCGCC
>CAIMXF010000242.1 GCA_903845345.1 uncultured beta proteobacterium | reverse complement strand
ATGGATCAAGACCGAATTCGTCTGGAAGCTGAACTGAACGTTTTCCAGCCCGGCGGCGTCGCCGGGCCGCTCGACGCGAGGTTCGGAACGCTGGACGTCGAGGCGAGATCTGCTGGAGGCCCGGCGTACCCGTTGGGGGGCGCGCCGGACCGTGACTGACCAACAAATTCAACAGCCAACTTCGGAAATCCAAATGCTGACCAACCTGAAAATCGGCGCGCGACTGGCACTCGCCTTCGGCATCGTGCTGGCGCTGCTTGCGACGCTGTCGATCATCGCCCTGGCGCGCACGAGCGGCATGCGCAACGACATGAACGCCGTGACGGGCGGTATCGGCGTGGAGTCCTCGCTGGCCGACCAGATGCGGTTGGCGGCCACGCAGCAGGCGGTGCGCGTGCGCAACATCCTGATGCTCGACGATCCGGACGACATGACGGCCGAGAACAACCTGCTCAAGGTCGACATCAAGAGCTACGACACCGCCAAGGCCAAGCTCACCAAGATGATCGCCGGCGAGAGCGATGCGCGCAAGAAGACCATCCTGACGCACATCGACGGCACCGAGAAGGAAGCGCGCGACCTGGCAGACCAGGTGGTGCAGATGGCGCTGGCCAGCCACAAGTTCCCGGCCCGCGGCCTGCTCGGCGACAAGGCCAATCCGGCGTTCACCAAGTGGATGGCCGCCGTCGACGAGATGGTCGCCCTCAACGAGAAGCTGACCGCCGCCGCCGTGTCCAACGCCGAGGACGCCTACGCCACGACCCGCAACACGGTGCTGGGCATCTCGATCGTCGCGCTCGTCTTCGCCTCGTTCGTCGGCTACGCCGTGACCCGCTCGATCACCGTGCCCATCTCGCAGGCCGTCGAAGTCGCCCGCCGCGTCGCCAACCGCGACCTGAGCGTCAAGGTGACCTCGCACTCCAACGACGAGACGGGCCAGCTGCTGAAGGCGCTGGCCGCGATGACCGAAAGCCTGGTCACCGTCGTCTCGAGCGTGCGCAACGGCAGCGACAGCCTGGCGAGCGCCGCCAGCGAGATCGCGTCGGGCAACGCCGACCTGTCCAACCGCACCGAGCGCCAGGCCTCGAGCATCCAGCAGACGGCGTCGTCGATGGACGAGCTCTCGAGCACCGTCAAGATGAGCGCCAGCAACTCCACGCATGCCCGCCAGTTGTCCAACGACGCAGCCGCCAAGGCCACGCAGGGCGGCGAAGCGGTCAGCAAGGTGGTGCGCACGATGGGCGACATCGCCACGTCGTCCAAGAAGATCGCCGACATCATCAGCGTGATCGACGGCATCGCCTTCCAGACCAACATCCTGGCGCTGAACGCGGCCGTCGAAGCGGCGCGTGCCGGCGAGCAGGGCCGCGGCTTCGCGGTGGTGGCCACCGAAGTGCGCACGCTGGCCCAGCGCAGCGCGACGGCGGCCAAGGAGATCAAGACGCTGATCGGCGAGTCGGTCGAGAAGGTCGACGAGGGCACGCACCTCGTGGACATCGCCGCCGGCACGATCGCCCAGATCGTCCAGTCGGTGCAGCACGTGGCCGGCATCGTGTCGGAGATCACCTCCGCCACCGTCGAACAGAGCGCGGGCATCGACCTCGTGAACGTCGCCGTCACCGAGATGGACCAGGTCACCCAGCAGAACGCCGCGCTGGTCGAGCAGGTGGCCGCGGCCGCCGACTCGATGAGCACGCAGGTGCAGCGCCTCGTCTCCGACGTGTCCGTGTTCCGGCTCTGAGCTCCGCCTTTTCTTGCTCGGCCCCGGTTCGCGATGCGCGATCCGGGGCCGAATGCATGGGGCCGTCGATAATCGCGGGATGAGTACAGAACAAAAAGGCGGCGGCAAGGGCCGCGGACGCCATCGTCGGGATCGCAACGCCGGCCCGGCGCCGGGCGTGTCCGACAACGAGTGGCTGAAGGTCACCGGCATCGATCTCGACGCGCAAGGCATCGCCCACAACAGCGAAGGCATCGTCGTGTTCATCGACGGCGCGTTGCCGGGCGAGGAGGCGCGGGTCAAGGTCGTCAGGCGCAAGAAGAGCTACGAAAAGGCCGACCTCGTGGCGATCCGCCGCGAGAGCTCGCAGCGCGTCACGCCGCGCTGCCCGCACTTCGGCCTGCATGCCGGCGCGTGCGGCGGCTGCAAGATGCAGCACCTCGCGCCGTCGGCCCAGGTCGCGATGAAGCAGCGGGTGCTGGAGGACAACCTGTGGCACCTCGGCAAGGTCAAGCCGGAGCTCGTCCTGCGCCCGATCGAAGGGCCGCCGTGGGGCTACCGGCTGCGCGCGCGCCTGTCGGTGCGCTGGGTCGCGAAGAAGAACACGGTGCTCGTCGGCTTCCACGAGCGCAAGTCCAGCTACGTGGCCGACATGCGCGAGTGCCACGTGATGCCCAGGCGCATCTCCGACATGCTGATGCCGCTGCGCGCGCTGATCGAGTCCATGCAGGCACGCGAACGGCTGCCGCAGATCGAGGTGGCCATCGGCGACCAGGCGACCGCGCTGGTGCTGCGCAACCTCGAGCCGCTGAGCGACCACGACATGGCGCTCCTGCGCGCGTTCGGCGCCGAGCACGGCATCCAATGGTGGCTGCAGCCCAAGGGCCCGGACACCGTCGTGCGCATCGACGAAGGCGGTCCCGAGCTGGCCTACACGCTGCCCGAGTTCGGCGTGCGCATGCCGTTCAAGCCGACCGACTTCACGCAGGTCAACCACCAGATCAACACGGTGCTGGTGGGCCGCGCGCTGCGCCTGCTCGACGTCGGCAAGGACGAGACGGTCATCGACTGGTTCTGCGGCCTGGGCAACTTCACGCTGCCGCTGGCCACGATGGCCAGGACGGTGCTGGGCATCGAAGGCAGCCAGACGCTGGTCGACCGCGCGCTCGACAACGCCAGGCTCAACGGCCTGGACGCGCGCACCCGCTTCGACGCGCGCAACCTGTTCGAGCTGAGCGCCGACGACCTCGTCGCGCTCGGCACCGTCGACAAGTGGCTGGTCGACCCGCCGCGCGAGGGTGCTTTCGCGCTCGCCAAGGCGCTCGCCGAGCTGAAGGCGAGTCCGCGCGAGGGCTGGACGGCGCCCGGGCGCATCGTCTACGTCAGCTGCAACCCGGCGACGCTGGCGCGTGACGCGGGGCTGCTGGTGCACCGCGCCGGCTACCGCTGCGTGGCGGCGGGGGCGGTGAACATGTTCCCGCACACGGCGCACGTGGAGAGCATGGCCGTCTTCGAGTGGGATCCCGACTGGGTCGCGCCGGTGGACGCGGGAGAGATCGTCGAGGACGTGGCGCCGGCGTCGACCGAGGGCGACGAGGGCGCGGCACCGCAGGACGCGAGCGAGTGATTCGGCCCGCGCCATGAAGAACGGCGCCCGCGGGCGCCGTTTTCGTCAGGTGCAGAGCCGGGTCAGCGGCGATTGCCCGTCAGCGACGTCAGGATGATCAGCAGCGACTGGAACACGTTGTACAGGTCGAGGTAGATGTTGAGCGTGGCCATGATGTAGTTCGTCTCGCCGCCGTCGATCACGCGCTTGACGTCGACCATCACGAACAGCGAGAAGATGACCATCACGGCGGTCGAGATCGCGAGCATCGCGGCCGTCGACTGCACGAACATGTTGATCAGGCTCGCCACGATCGCGATGATCGCGCCGATGAACAGGAAGCGCGTCAGGTTCGACAGGTCGCGCTTGACGACGGTGGCGAGCGTCGCCATGCCGAAGAACACGCCCGCCGTGCCGCCGAACGCGGTCATGACGATGCTGGCGCCGTTGCTGTAGCCATGCAGCACCACGCCCAGCAGACGCGACAGCATCAGCCCCATGAAGAACGTGAACCCGAGCAGCATGAACACGCCGGTGGACGAGTTCTTGGTGGCGTTGACGCCGAACATCAGCCCGTAGGCGCCGACGAAGAATAGCAGCGTGGACATGCCGGGCGACATCTGCGTCAGCACGCCGGTGGTCATGCCCAGCCAGGCCCCGCCGACGGTGGGCAGCAGCGACAGCGCGAGCAGCCAGTAGGTGTTGCGAAGCACCTTGTGCGTGTCGACGCCGTAGGCGTTGCCGCCATTCAGGACTTCGAGACGTTGCACGTTGCGATCCATGAGAAAACTCCAGTCTTGGGAAATCCCCGCCTCGTTGGAGACGGTTGGTTCATTCTAGTTCCGCGCGGCGGATGGAAGATTGATGCCCTGCATGTGGAGACGGCGTCCCGGCATGACAAGGGGGTGACAAGCATGCCGCCGGCGGCTATAATTTACAGGTTTACCCGCAACCAGCCCAGCAGAGCGACACTTTAGCGAGCGCGAGAACAGCGACGCTTCTCCGGTCCCGTCTACCGCAGTCCGAATTCACCCTCCCCGAGCCTGTCGAGCGCCGCTCGACAGCCACGCGGCGGGAGTCTCGCGAAACTGGGCACCGCTACTCCGGAGTTTCCTTTGCTGCCTGTCCTGCCCCCCGCAATCCTTGCACTCGCAGACGGCACGGTCTTCTCCGGCACCTCGATCGGCGCTGCCGGCCACACGGTCGGCGAAGTGGTGTTCAACACCGCGCTGACTGGCTACCAGGAAATCCTCACCGACCCGAGCTACTGCCGGCAGATCGTCACCCTGACGTATCCGCACGTGGGCAGCTACGGCATCAGCGATGAGGACGTCGAGGCGTCGAAGGTCCATGCCGCCGGCCTGATCATCAAGGATCTGCCGCTGCGACACTCCAATTTCCGCGCCTCCGCTTCGCTGGACGCCTACCTGGCGCGCGAGGGCACCGTGGCCATCGCCGGCATCGATACCCGCAAGCTCACCCGCATCCTGCGCACCGGCGGCGCGCAGAACGGCTGCATCGTCGCGTTCCCGGTGGGTCACGTGGT
>CAIMXF010000241.1 GCA_903845345.1 uncultured beta proteobacterium | reverse complement strand
GACTCGGCCAACTGTTCGTTCTTCTGCAGGTGGACCGGCTTGTAGTCATGGTCCAGCCCCTTCAGCGCGAGCGCGATGCGCACGCGGTACGACGACGACGAGCGGAAGTAGTTGTAGAGCTCCATCGCGTCGTTCAGCGCAGCGTGACCGTCAGGTCGCTCAGGCCGGCGATGCGGCCGGTCAGCGTCTGGTTGCGGCCCACCGCCGCCACGCCCGAGGGCGTGCCGGTGAAGACCAGGTCGCCGGGCTTGAGCGTCCAGGCGCGACTCAGCCAGGCGATGGTCTCGCGCACGTTCCAGATCATGTCGGAGAGGTCGCCCTTCTGGCGCGCGGCGCCGTCGACGTCCAGCGAGATGGCGCCGGAGGCGAGCTCGCCGGTCTCCTCGATGCGGTGGATCGCGCCGATCGGCGCCGACTGGTCGAAGCCCTTGGCGATCGACCACGGCCGGCCGGCCTTCTTGGCGACGGCCTGCAGGTCGCGCCGGGTCATGTCGAGGCCGACGGCATAGCCGAAGATCAGCCGCGCGGCGTCGTCCTCCGACACGTCGCGGCCGTTGCCGGCGGCGGCGTCGCCGATCGCCACCACCAGCTCGATCTCGTGGTGCAGGTCGCTGGTGAGCGTCGGGTAGTCCATCGCGACAGCCTCGCCCTCGCGCGCCGGCAACACCGCGTCGGCCGGCTTCATGAAGAAGAATGGCGTCTCGCGGGCGTCGTGGCCCATCTCGACGGCGTGCTCCGCGTAGTTGCGGCCGACGCAGTAGATGCGGTGGACGGGAAACTCGCCGCCGCCGTGCACGTGCACGCGCGGGACGACGGGGACGGTGATGACATCGGTCATGGTGTTCGATCCTCGGCAAGCGGCCGACCCGGCGGCCGGTCAGCCGATGACTATGCCACGCAGGGGCTACACGACCGCAACGTGGGGCCGGCGGCTACACTGGCCCGAACCGCTTCCAGACCGACCATGTTCAGCCCTCGTTCGATCCGCCATTGCCGCGCCTGCGGCGCGCCGACCGTGTACCGCGAACCGCCCGACGACAACCGCGAGCGCGCGGTGTGCACGGTCTGCGAGACGATCCATTACGAGAACCCGCTCAACGTCGTCGGCACGGTACCGGTGTTCGAGGGCAAGGTCCTGCTGTGCCTGCGCAACATCGAGCCGCGCAAGGGATTCTGGACGCTTCCGGCCGGATTCATGGAGTTGCACGAGACCACCGCGCAGGGCGCCGTCCGCGAGACCGTGGAGGAAGCCGGCGCCAGGATCGTGCTGGGCCCGCTGTTCACGCTGCTGAACGTGCCGCACGTCGGCCAGGTGCATTTCTACTACCGCGCCGAGATGACCAGTCCGGCGCTCGATCCGGGCCCCGAGACGATCGAGGCGAAGCTGTTCGACGAATCCGAGATTCCCTGGAACGAACTGGCGTTCAAGACGGTAAAAGTCACGCTGGAGCATTTCTTCGCGGACCGGCGCCAGGGTCAATTTGCGGTCCATTGCGCCGATATCGCATGACGAGGCGGCCTGCGACGGCCGCCCGCAACGAGACAAGAATCCCATGAGCGTCCCCACCTCGGCCGTCCCGCCCGCGCAACCGCCTGCGGCTGCGCCCGCGCCTGCGCCCGTCACGCCGGCGTCGGTGTCGGGCAGCGCGGTGCGCCAGGACCTGGTCCATCCCGACCCGCTGCTCGACTGCCTGCTCGAGATCTGCCGCCTGCACGGCCAGCACGCGACGCGGGCGTCGCTGTCGGCCGGCCTGCCGCTGGTCGACGGCCGCCTCACGCTCAATCTCGCGGAACGCGCGGCCGCGCGCGCGGGCATGGCCACCAAGCTGCAGCGCACGGCGCTCGCCGACATCGACGCCGCCGCCCTGCCCGTGCTGCTGCTGCTCAAGGGCGACAAGGCCTGCGTGCTGCTGGGCCGCGAACGCAACAGCAACCGCGTGCTGCTGCCCGAGACGGGCCAGGGCACGGTCCTGCTCGACGACGCCGAACTGGCCGTCCGCCACACCGGCCTCGTGCTGTACGTGCGCCCGCATTTCCGCTTCGACAAGCGCACCGAGGCGACCTCGCAGCCCGTCGAGGGCCACTGGTTCTGGAGCACGCTGCTGGCGCAGCGCTTCGTCTACAAGGACATCCTGTGGGCGGCGGCGCTGATCAACGTGTTCGCGCTGGCGCTCCCGATGTTCTCGATGAACGTCTACGACCGCGTCGTGCCCAACGCCGCCTTCGAGACGTTGTGGGCGCTGGCGATCGGCATCGTGCTGATCATGGGTTCCGACCTGCTGATGCGCAAGCTGCGCAGCCGCTTCGTCGACGAGGCCAGCGCGCGCATCGACGTCAAGATCTCGGCCACGCTGATGGAGCGCGTGCTGGGCATGCGGCTGGAGAACCGCCCCGAGTCGGTCGGCTCGTTCTCGCAGAACCTGCGCGGGTTCGAGCAGGTGCGCGACGTCATCACCTCGAGCACCGTCACCGCGCTGATCGACCTGCCGTTCGCGCTGCTGTTCCTGGTCGTGATCGCGTGGATCTCGCCCTGGCTGCTGATCCCGGTGGTCGTGTGCTTCGGCGCCGTGCTCGCCTACGGCTGGGTCGTGCAGAAGAAGCTGCATGCGCTGGCCGAGACCACCTACCGCGCCAGCGCCGTGCGCAATTCCACGCTGGTGGAAGCGCTCACCGGCATCGAGACGATCAAGTCGCAGGGCGCCGAGGGCATGATCCAGGCGCGCTGGGAACGCACGGCCGTGCACCTGGCGGCCACCAACGTCAAGATGCGCGGGTTGTCGTCGGGGTCGATCTACGTCACCTCGTCGATCGCGCAGCTGATGAGCGTGCTGCTGGTCGTGATCGGCGTCTACCTGATCGGCGACAGGACGCTCACCATGGGCGCGCTGATCGCCGTGAACATGCTGGCGGCCCGCGCGATGGCGCCGGCCGGCCAGATCGTCGGCCTGCTGATGCAGTACCAGGGCGCGCGCACCGCGCTCGAAGGGCTCGAGCGCATCATGAAGACCGACGTCGAGCGGCCGACCGACGCCACGTTCGTCGAACGGCGCGACCTCGAGGGCGCGATCGAGTTCCGCAACGTCGCCTTCCATTACCCGCACCGCAAGGAGAACGCGCTCGACGGCGTGAGCTTCAAGATCAAGCCGGGCGAGAAGGTGGCGCTGATCGGGCGCGTCGGCTCGGGCAAGTCCACCATCCAGCGCCTGGCGATGGGCCTGTTCCAGCCGACCGCCGGCGCCGTGCTGGTGGACGGCATCGACCTGCGGCAGGTCGACCCGGCCGACCTGCGCCGCAACATGGGCTACGTGTCGCAGGACGTGCTGCTGTTCTACGGCAGCCTGCGCGACAACATCGCGTTCGGCATGCCCTACGCCGAAGACGGCGCCGTGCTCGCCGCGGCCGAGGTCGCGGGGCTCATCGACACCATCAATCGCCATCCGCACGGCTTCGACATGAACGTGGGCGAGCGCGGCGAGTCGCTGTCGGGCGGCCAGCGCCAGAGCGTGGGCATCGCGCGCGCGGTGCTGCACAACGCACCGATGCTGCTGCTCGACGAGCCCACCAGCGCGATGGACTATTCGTCCGAGGCCGCGATCACGCAGCGGCTGATGGCCTTCGCCGCCAACAAGACCGTGGTGCTGGTCACGCATCGCACGTCGCTGCTGTCCATGGTCGACCGCGTGATCGTGATCGACGGCGGCAAGGTGGTGGCCGACGGTCCGCGCGACCGCATCATGGAAGCGCTGCAGAGCGGCCGCATCGCGAGGGCGGCATGAGCGGAGAACACGACAACATCGCCGCGGCCGATGGCGCGGCTGCGAAGCGGTTGACGATCGACGGCGGAACCGCGCGCGTCGCTGCCCTGCCGCCGCGCGGACGCCTGCGGGCGCTGCGCGCCGACTTCCGCGCCTGGCTCGCGGGCGCCCCGCTGCAGCCGGGCGAGATCCCCGGCATCGACGTGTTCGAGCGCGACGCCACCGAAGTGATGTCTCGCCAGCACACGATGCGGGCCCGCAAGATCGCCCGCGTGGCGGTGTTCGTGATCGTCGCGCTGATCGTCTGGGCCGCGCTCGCGCGCGTCGACGAGGTGACCAAGGGCGACGGCCGCGTCGTGCCGTCGAAGCAGTTGCAGGTGTTGCAGTCGCTGGACGGCGGCGTCGTCGAGCAGATCCTCGTGCACGAAGGCGACCAGGTGCAGGCCGGACAGGTGCTGCTGACGATCGACCCGACCCGCGCCACGTCCGCGGTGGCCGACAGCCAGGCCCAGGGCTTCGCGCTCGAGGCCCGCGTCGCGCGCCTGCGCGCGCTGGCGCAAGGCACCACGTTCCTGCCGCCCGCCGCCTCCACCGACGAGCAGCACGCGATCGTCGAGGGCGAACGCAAGCTCTACGACTCGCGGGCGACCGAGTTGCAGACCCAGGTCTCCATCGTCAAGCAGCAGATGTCGCAGCACGAGCAGGAACTGATCGAGACGCAGGCCAAGCGCACCGCCGCGCAGCGCGCGCTGGAGCTGTCCACGCAGGAACTCAACCAGACCCGGCCGCTGCTGGCCACCGGCGCGGTGTCCGAGGTGGACGTGCTGCGCCTGGAGCGCGACGTCACCAAGAACAAGGGCGATGCCGACCAGGCCGCGGCGCAGATCGGCCGAGTGCAGGCGTCGATCCAGGAATCCAGCCGCAAGATCCAGGAGACCGAGCTCGCGTTTCGCAACGAGGCCGGGCGCGACCTGGCCGAGGCGATGGGCAAGCTCAACGCGCTCAACCAGGGCCAGGCCGGCCTGAACGACAAGGTCGACAAGGCGCAGGTGAAGTCGCCGGTGCGCGGGCGCGTCCAGCGGCTGCTCGCCAATACCGTCGGCGGCGTGGTGCAGCCGGGCAAGGACATCGTCGAGATCGTGCCGCTCGACGACTCCCTGGTGCTCGACGCCCGCGTGCAGCCGCGCGACATCGCGTTCATCCACCCGGGCCAGAAGGCGAACGTCAAGTTCACCGCCTACGACTTCTCGATCTACGGCGGCCTCGATGCCGACGTCGAGAACATCAGCCCCGACACCGTCATCGACGAGAAGGGCAACGCCTACTACGTGGTGCGCGTGCGCACCCACCTGTCGAGCTTCAACGACAAGCTGCCCATCATCCCGGGCATGGTCGCCGAGGTGGATATCCTGACCGGCAAGAAAACGGTTCTTTCCTATTTGTTGAAACCGATTCTCAAGGTCAAGTCCTACGCCCTGCGCGAGCGTTGAGAGGTTGCCAACTATTGCACGGTCGAGCGGACCGGGCCGTCGCCTGGCCGAGACTGTAACTTCTTCACGCTTGCTCCCTGCGTGCGCTAAACGGGCCATCGCGGATGCGACCTGTGACGGCGGTCACGGAAATCGACCGAAACAAGACTTATAAGAATTTGGCATTGCCGGGATAATTGCTCCCAGTTGTTACAGAACCGCCCCTTCGTGGTGCGTCCCCGGAAAAGGCTCATGAAAACCGTTCATTGGCCGAAGAGGACGTCGAGCCGGTTTCCGTGACCCTGACCCTTTTGGAGTATCCAGGCATGTCGTCGTCCCCGCTGAATCCCCACCCTCAAGACGCCGTCGCCGGCCACAACGCCAAGTCGGGCGTGGGCGCGCTGCAGCGACCGGCAGGGATTCATCCCGGCGAGCAACACCTGATCGAACGCGGCTACGTGCCGGTGCGGCAGCTCACCGGCAAGGTGGTCGGCGTGTGGGGCGACGCGTACATCCGCCACCCCGACGGCACGGTCACTCCGCTGCACGTGGGCGACGTCGTCAAGAAGGGCGAAGTGGTCCTCACCGCGCAGGACGGCATCGTCCAGCTCGAAGGCCATCCGACCACCGGCTTCGCCGGCGCCGATCCCGAGGTCGAACGCGTCATTTCCCAGGTCGGCAACGGCGACGCCGACGTCGTGCCGGCCGCCGGCCCGAACGCCGGCGGCGCCGCCGGCAGCCTCGAGGAAGGCCTGCGCGTCGACCGCGACGCCGAATCCGTCAACCCCGCCTCGCTCGACGTCGGCGCAATCGCCGCGCCGCCCGCGGCGCCCGAGGCACAGGCCGTGGCACCGCTGCCGACGCCGCCGGTCGCCAACGCCGACACCGAGGCCACCGCCGCCAACACGCCGGTGGTGTTCGACCCGCGCAGCAACGACTCGTCGTCGTCCGCGTTGACCATCGTGGCCGTCGCCGGTCACGCCATCAGTCCGACCGCGCCCGTCACGCTGCCGCAGGGCGTCGTGTCGATGAATGCCGACGGCTCGTTGACGTTCACCCCCGCGCACGGGCAGTCCGGCACGATCAGCTTCAGCTATACCGAGACGAACGCTGCCGGCGGCAGTGCCACGTCGACGGTCACCATCGACGTCGCCGCCCCGATCGACCACCAGCCGGTGGCGGTCGCCGACACGTTTGCCGGCACAGAAGACACCCCCATCGCCGGCTCGCTGGCGGCCAACGACACGCCCTCGGCCGACGGCGGCAACGTCTGGTCGCTGGCCAGCGGCGCGGCCCACGGCACGGTCACCGTCAACCCCGACGGCACGTTCAGCTACGTACCCGCCGCGCACTACAGCGGCCCGGACTCGTTCGCCTACACGATCACGGACGTAGACGGCTCCACGTCCACCACCACCGTCACGCTGAACGTGGCGCCGGTGCCGCTGGCGGTGGCCGACACCGTCACCGTCGCCGAGAACGCGCCCGTCAGCGGTTCGCTGGCCGGCAACGACACGCCGTCTGCCGACGGCACGAGCGTCTGGACACTCGCGGGCAGCCCGGGCCACGGCAGCGTCGTCGTCAATCCCGACGGCACCTACGTCTACACGCCGGCGCCCGGCTTCCACGGCACCGACACCTTCACGTACACGATCACCGACGCGGCCGGGTCCAGTTCCACGGCCACCGTCACCCTGAGCGTGACCCCCGCGACGCCCATCGCGGCGCCGGACACCCTCCCCGCGCACGAGAACACGCCGGTCAGCGGCAACCTGGCCGGCAACGACACGCCCGTCGCCGGGGAGACCAACACCTGGACGCTGTCCGGCAATCCCGCGCACGGCACCGCCACGGTCAACCCGGACGGCACGTTCACGTACACGCCCGCGACCGGCTACAACGGCCCGGATTCGTTTACGTACACGATCACCGACGGCTCCGGCCAGACGTCCACCGCCACCGTCACGCTCGACGTCGCGCCGGCTGCACCGGTCGCCGTAGCCGATACGGTCGCCCTGAACGAGAACGTTCCGGTCACCGGCACGCTGGCTGGCAACGACACGCCGGTCGCCGGCGAGACCAACACCTGGTCGGTCACCGGCCAGCCGGCGCACGGCGCCGTCACCGTGGCGGCCGACGGCACGTATGTCTACACGCCGGCGCCAGGCTATTCGGGCAACGACAGCTTCACGTACACGATCACCGACGCGAGCGGCCAGACATCGACCGCGACGGTGACGCTGACGGTCGCGCCGCAGCCGATCACGGCACAGCCGGACACCAACGTCGTGGCGGAGAACGACCACGTCAGCGGCACATTGGCGGCAGACGTCACGCAGGTCGCGGGCGATCCCGACACGTTCGCCGCCGGCACCACGGCGACCGCCCACGGCAGCGTCACGATCAATGCCGACGGCAGCTACACCTACACCCCGGCGACCGGCTACAGCGGCCCGGATTCGTTCACCTACACCGTCACCGATGCTTCCGGACAGACGTCGACGGCCACGGTGACCCTCACCGTCACGCCGCAACCGATCGCGGCCTCCCCCGATACCGCCACGGTCAACGAGAACGACCACGTCAGCGGCACATTGGCGGCAGACGTCACGCAGGTCGCGGGCGATCCCAACACGTTCACCGCCGGCACCACGGCAACCGCGCACGGCAGCGTCACGATCGATGCCGACGGCAGCTACACGTACACCCCGGCGGTCGGCTACGCCGGCCCCGACAGCTTCTCCTATACCGTCACCGATCACTCGGGCCAGACTGCGACAGCGACCGTCACTGTCAACGTGACGCCGCTGGCGTTCGTCGCCGCGCCGGACTCGGGCACGGGCGTGGAGAACGACCACATCAGCGGCTCGGTCGCCGCGGACGTGACGCAGATCCCGGGCGACACCAGCACCTTCGCGCTGGGCACCGGTGCCGCGCACGGGACGGTCGTCGTCAACGCCGACGGCAGCTACACCTACACGCCGGCGCAGGGCTACGCCGGCAGCGACAGCTTCACCTACGTCGCCACGGACGCCTCTGGCCTGACCTCGTCGGCCACGGTCACGTTGACCGTGACGCCGTTGCCGATCACGGCCAGCGCCGCCACGAACACCGGCGTGGAGAACAGCCCCATCGCCGGCTCCGTCGCGAGCGACGTCAGCACGGTGCCGGGCGACCCGAACACCTTCACCGCGGGCACCACGGCGACCGCGCACGGCAGCGTCACGATCAACGCGGACGGCAGCTACGTCTATACGCCGAACCAGGGCTACACGGGCCCCGATTCCTTCAGCTACACCGTCACCGACCACTCCGGCGCGACGTCGACGGCCACGGTGAGCCTCACGGTCGACCCGCTGCCCATCACCGCCAGGAACGACAGCAACTCCGGCAACGAGAACGGAACCATCGCCGGCTCGCTGGCGACGGATGTCACACAGGTCGCCGGCGATCCCAACACGTTCACCGCCGGCACCACGGCCACCGCGCACGGCAGCGTCACGGTCAATGCGGACGGCAGCTATGTCTACACGCCGAACCAGGGCTACACCGGCCCCGATTCCTTCAGCTACACCGTCACCGACCACTCCGGCGCGACGTCGACGGCCACGGTCAGCCTCACGGTCGACCCGCTGCCCATCACCGCCAGGAACGACAGCAACTCCGGCGACGAGAACGGCACCATCGCCGGCTCGCTGGCGACGGATGTCACGCAGGTAGCCGGCGATCCCAACACGTTCACGGCCGGCACCACAGCGACCGCGCACGGCAGCGTCACCGTCAACGCGGACGGCAGCTACGTCTACACCCCGACGCAGGGCTACTCGGGCCCCGACAGCTTCTCCTATACGGTCACCGATCAATCGGGCCAGACGGCCACCGCCACGATCTCCCTGACGGTTGTGCCGCTGCCCATCGCGGCAAAGGACGACAGCAACTCAGGCAACGAGAACGGCACGATCTCCGGCTCGCTGGCGACGGATGTCGCCCAGGTGGCTGGCGATCCGATTGCCTTCGCTGCGGGTACCACCGCGACTGCGCATGGCAGCGTCACCATCAACGCTGGCGGCACGTATGTCTACACGCCCTCGACGGGCTATTCGGGTCCGGACAGCTTCACCTACACGGTCACCGACCACTCGGGTGCGACCGCCACTGCCACGGTGTTGCTGAGCGTCAACCCTCTGGGATATTCAGCGACGCCGGACACGAACCACGGGCCGGAGAACAGCCCCGCCATCGTCGGCTCCGTCGCGAACGACGTGACGCAGATCCCCGGCGATCCGAGCCAGTTTTCCGCCGGCAGCGTCCTTCCGACCAACGGCAGCGTCACCGTCAACTCGGACGGCAGCTATACCTACACGCCCAATCTCGGTTTCTCGGGCACGGACAGCTTCAGCTACACCGCCAAGAACGCATCGGGCCAGACCGCCTCGGCCACGGTCGTCATCACCGTCGATCCGCTGCCGATCACCGCCAAGAGCGGTACCAACTCGGCCGTCGAGAACGGCCCGGCCGTCGGCGGATCCCTGGTTGGCGACGCCAGCACGGTTGCCGGCGACCCCAACACGTTCAAGCTCGGCACCGATGCCACGAACGGCTCGGTCGTCGTCCACGCGGACGGCACGTACACTTATGCGCCGAACCCAGGCTTCGCAGGCGTCGACACCTTCACTTTCGTGGTCACCGACCACTCGGGCGCGACCGCCACGAACACGGTAACGGTCACCGTCACCCCGCTGCCAATCACCGCTGGCAACGACACCAACTCGGTCGTCGAGAACGGCACGATCACCAACGGCAGCCTGACCAAGGACGTCATCGCGCCGACCAACGACGCCATCACCTTCACGCCTGGCACGACGACCACCGCGCATGGCGGCAGCGTCACAATCAACACCGACGGCAGCTACACCTACACGCCGGCGTCGGGCTACTCGGGCCCTGACTCGTTCTCGTACACGGTCACCGATCACTCGGGCCAGACCGCCACGGCCACGATCAACCTCACCGTCACGCCGCTGCCGGTCAAGGCGATCAGCGACACCAACTCGGTTGCCGAG
>CAIMXF010000240.1 GCA_903845345.1 uncultured beta proteobacterium | reverse complement strand
GCGCATCGACCGCGTCTACGAGATCCTGTATTCGCGCAAGCCCGACGCGTTCGAGAAGGGCCAGTTGCTGGGCTTCCTGAAGAACCAGGAGAGCCTGCAAGCCAAGCAGCTCGCGGCAGGCAGGAAGGTCAACCTGCCGGACGGCTACGGCGTCGCGCCGCCGCTCGAGTCGGAGGTCGCCAGGCTCTACAAGGTCGCCTACGGCCGCGCGCCGGACCGCTTCGAGGAAGCCGCGCTCGTCGAGTTCATCGACAAGCAGAAGCAGAAGGAGACGAAGTGGGCGACCGCGCCGAATCCGAACTACGACCCGGTCGCGCTCGCCGCGGCGGCCGCCGCGGCCAACGCGGCCGCCAACGCCCCGCCGCCGACCGACGACGGCGCCGGCAGCGCGGACGACAGCACGAAGAACGACCCGGAAGCCGCGCACGCCGCCGCGTTCGTCGACCTCGTGCATGCGCTGGCCAATGCCAACGACTTCGTGTACCGCTTCTGAGACAGCCAACCCGCTTCATTCAACGGAGATCACCATGAGCCATCATTCGCGTCGCGACTTCCTCGGCCACGCCGGCCTCGGCCTCGGCGCCGCCGCCATCGGCGGCCTCGGCCTGCCGCTCAACGTCGCCTCGGCCGCGGAGCTCGACGATCCGCAGGCGCCCAGGCAGCCGCACTTCCCGGCCAAGGCCAAGTCGGTCATCTGGCTGCACATGGCCGGCGCGCCCAGCACGCTGGACCTGTTCGACTACAAACCCGAGCTGATCAAGCTGGCCGGCAAGCCGCTGCCCGATTCGTTCGCCAGGAACCTGAAGACCGCGACCGACGGCGGCGTCGGCAACCTGCTGGCCACCAGGCGCACCTGGAAGCAGTACGGCGAGACCGGCGCGTGGGTGTCGGACTTCCTGCCCAATCTCTCGAAGCAGGTCGACGACATCGCCTTCCTCAAGGGCTGCAAGACCGAAGGCGCGACGCACATCATCTCGTCGCTGAAGCTGCACACCGCCGGTCTCGTGCCGGGGCGTCCGGCGCTGGGGTCGTGGGTGCAGTACGCGCTGGGCTCGGCCAATCCGGACCTGCCGGCGTTCGTGGTGCTGCCCACCGGCGTCGGCGCCGCCGGCGGCGGTCGCGGCGCGGTGATCTGGAACTCGGGCTTCCTGCCCGCGGCCTACCAGGGCACGGCGTTCCGCAAGGGCGACTCGCCGATCCTGCACCTCGCGCGTCCGGAAGGCGTGAACGACACCGAGCAGCGCAACACGCTGGACCTGATCGCCACGCTCAACGAGCACGGCGCGATCGCCCGCACCGGCGACACCGAACTGGCGGCGCGTACGAAGTCCTACGAGCTCGCCTACCGGATGCAGAAGTCCGCGCCGGAAGCCGTCGACCTGTCCAAGGAAACCGCCGCGACGCGCGAGCTGTACGGGATCGGCACCAAGGAGACCGACGAGTTCGGCACCGCGCTGCTGCGCGCGCGCCGCCTGGTCGAACGCAACGTGCGCTTCATCCACGTGATCTCGGGCGCGCCCGACAACTCGGTGGACAGCTGGGACGCGCACAACAACCTGGAGAAGAACCACGGCGTGATGAGCAAGACCGTCGACAAGCCGATCGCCGGCCTGCTGGCCGACCTGAAGTCGCGCGGCCTGCTCGATTCGACGCTGGTGGTGTGGACGTCGGAATTCGGCCGCACGCCGTACGGCCAGAGCGGCAACGGCCGGGACCACAACCCGTGGGGGTATACGAGCTGGATGGCCGGCGGCGGCGTCAAGCCGGGCACCTACGGCTCGACCGACGCGATCGGCCTGCGCGCCGAGACCGGCATCGTCGACACCTACGACCTGCAGGCGACGATCCTGCACCAGCTGGGCCTGGACCACCGCAAGGTGACGTTCCAGTACCAGGGCCGCCAGGAGCGCCCGACCACCGTGTTCGGCGACGTCATCAAGGACATCGTGGCCTGACGAGCCCCTGCGGGTCGCGCGCCACGCGCGCGGCCCGCCTTCTCCGCACATGAATCTCACCAAGAAAACACTGCTGGCCTGCATCGTCCAGTTCGCCCTGATCGCCGGCGCCCCGTGTGCTTCGGACGACGTCGACGCCGACCTGATGCGCGGCATCGACGACACCGCCAAGAGCCTCGACTCCGACGTCGCGCAGAAGGACGCCAAGGCCGCCGCCGCGGACGCGCGCTCGCTGGTCGAGACCTTCGCGCGTGTCGAGTCGCACTACGGACAGAAGCCCGAGACGGCCGACGCCGTGGGCTTCGCCCACCACACGCAGGAACTCGCCGCGCAGGCCCTCCAGGCCATCGAGGCGAACGACTTCGACGCCGCCGGCGACTCGGTCGCCCAACTCACCCGCTCGTGCAAGAACTGCCACGAGGTCTACAAGAAGGATTGACCATGCGATCCACGCCGCGCGGCCGCGCGACGCCCGCCGCCGTCCTCGTCCTCACGCTCGCAGCGATCGTGGCCACGGCCGCGCGCGCCGCGAGCGTGCTCGACTTCGACGTGTGGATGCGTTCCATCGACAAGCACAGCGTCGACGTGCAGAAGAACCTCGACGCCCGAAGGCCCGAGGCCGCCGTCGCGGACGCGCAGGAGCTGTCGCGCCTGTACGGCCTGATGACGCAGTACTTCGTCGACGACGGCCAAGCCGCCGATGCGGTGGAGTTCTCGCGCAGCGGCAAGGCGCTGGCCGATGCGATCCCGCCGGCGATCTCGGCCGGCGACTTCGAGGCCGCCTCCCAGGCCGCGCTCGAGCTCTCGCACGCGTGCAACGACTGCCACGACGTCCACAAGCCATTCCAGTGACTCCCCCTTCCCAACCTTTGCAAGCCACACGCATGAAGACGACCTCGACCTCCCTCCTGCTCGCCGCCGCCACCGCCCTCGCCTGGGCCGGCACCGCGTTCGCCCAGCAGGCGCCCAAGCCCGAGACCCTGATCAAGTGGCGCCAGTCGGCGTTCCAGGTGGTCGCGTGGAACTCGGGCCGCATCAAGGCCAATCTCGACGGCGAGTACAACAAGGACCAGGTGATCAAGTCGGCCGACGTGATCGCCGCGATCGCCGGCTCCGGTCTCGGCTCGCTGTTCCCGCCCGGCACGGAGACGGGCAAGGGCTGGCACGACACCACCGTCAAGGCCGACCTGTTCGCCAACCCGGCCAAGGTCGCGCAGCGCAGCGCGGACTTCGCCAAGGAAGCCAACGAGCTGCTGCGCATCGCGTCGTCGGGCGATTCGGCGGCCGTGAAGGATCAGTTCGGCAAGCTGCAGAAGACCTGCAAGTCGTGCCACGACGATTTCCGCAACGCCAACTGAAGGAGCGCATCGCATGAAACACTTCTCTTGCCTGGCCGTGGCCACGCTCGCGCTCGCGGCCCTCGCCGGCGCCCACGCGCAGT
The DNA here is from genome assembly GCA_903845345.1 of uncultured beta proteobacterium. Classification (GTDB taxonomy): domain Bacteria; phylum Pseudomonadota; class Gammaproteobacteria; order Burkholderiales; family Burkholderiaceae_C; genus Scleromatobacter. The sequence goes on along the minus strand of CAIMXF010000240.1, from coordinate 2,301 downwards.
CCGCGTCCGCACCCGCCGCAGCGGCCTCGACACCGCGCCCGCTGCCCAGGGACTTCAGCTTCTTCGTGACCAGCCAGTCGATCGGACAAGGCGGCAACCTCGGTGGCCTGGCCGGCGCGGACGCCCACTGCCAGAAGCTCGCGACCGCCGTCGGCTTCGGCCAGCGCACCTGGCACGCCTACCTCAGCACGCAGGCGGCCGACGGCGCGCCGGCGATCAACGCGCGCGATCGCATCGGCAGCGGCCCGTGGACGAACGCACGCGGCGCGGTCATCGCGCGCGACCTCGCACAGCTGCATGGCGACACGGTCGAACTCGCGCAACTGGGCAACAACCTGAGCAAGGCGACCGCCACCACCGAGACCGGCGAGATCCATCCAGGCTTCGGCGACAAGCCGAACCAGCACGACATCATCACCGGCTCGCTGCCCGACGGCCGCGCGTACACCGACGCTGCGGATCACACGTGCCACAACTACACCAGCAGCGCGAGCGACGCATCGACGCAGCTGGGGCACTTCGATCGGGCCGGTGGCGGCAACACGTCCTGGAACTCGGCGCACAAGAGCCGCGGATGCAGCCAGGACAACCTGGTCAGCACGGGCGGGGCGGGATACCTGTACTGCTTTGCTGTGAACTGAGTGCCGATGACGGCGCGGCAGGCGTCCGGGTCGAGTGCCTGGTAGAGCATGATCAGGTCGCGGTCGAACAGCACATCCACCGCGGGCAGGCGCGCTGTCGCCGAGGCGAAGCTGGCGGTCATGGATGAAGGACGGCGAAGGCGACGAAGCTGCCAATGCTGCCCGCGCGACGTCGGCTCGTGCAATGCGATTGGCGCGCTTGCATGTGCAGGTCAGGCGCCTCAGCGATTGGCCACGACCTCGGTGTACACCCAGCGCACGAAACGATCGGCCGTCTGCGGCGTGGCGCCCGGCACCCGCGCATCGATGTCGGCCGTCGGACGCGCGGCGATGACCTCGTCCAGCGTCTTGCCCTGCTCCACCAGCTTCTGCACCTTGCCGCGCACGAGCACGATCAGGTCGCGCTGTGCCAGCACGGCATCGCGATTGACGATCGGCCCGTGGCCCGGGATGATCTTCGTGGCCGGCCCCGCGCGATCAACGATCTCGCTCAGCCCCTCGAGGATGCCCGCCAGCGAGCCGCCGTTGGCCAGGTCGGCATACGGATAGCCGACGCTGCGGAAGATGTCGCCCACCGCGAGGATGTCGTGGCCCGGGAACGAGACCACCGTGTCGCCATCGGTGTGCGCCGCGACGACCGGCAGCAGCCGCACGTCCTCGCCGTCGATGTGGATCGACAGCGAGGCGTTGTAGGTCACCACCGGCAGCGCCAGTTCCGGCGCCGGCTTGCCGGGCGTGCCGTCGGCGGCGGCCGCGGGATGCTCGAGGCGCCAGCGCAGCTGGTCGCGCGCGAAGATCGTGGCGCCCAGCTGCGCGAAGTTCGCGTTGCCGCCGACATGGTCGGGATGCACGTGGGTGTCGACCAGGAAGCGGATCGGCTTGTCCGACACGCGCCGGATCGCGGCGACCAGCTTGTCGGTGAGCGGCGCGAACTGCGAGTCGACCAGCAGGATGCCGTCGGCGCCGGCAAGCACGCTGATCGTGCCGCCGGCGCCTTCCAGCGTCCAGAAGTCGGGCGCGAGCTGCGTGGTCCTGATCTCGACCCTGCTGTAGTCCGTGCCCTGCGCGAACGACGGCGCGGCGACGGCGAGGGAAAGCGCACACGCGGTGGCGAGCGCCGCGATCGAAGGGGCAGAACGTGTCATGGTTTCGAATCGGGTTGCGGGCGGGACGGCCATGCTACGGCAGCCCGTATCCAGAGTCGTCAAAGCGGTTGATGGAGCCGGCAGGCGTGCCCGCCGCGAACGCTCGGCTGCTCCGGAGAGAGCGGCGGCGAGCCCCTGGGGGCGACGAGCGGAGCGAGCCGGGCAGTCATTACCTGGCGAAGTTGACGTCGAGCGAGGCCTGCACCTCGTCGGCGCCGCCGGCCGAGCACTTCATGCGCTTGACGGCGGACTGCACGTACTTCGTGTATTCCTTCGGCCCGGACAGCACCGCGACGTCGGTCACCTGGCCGCCGCGGATCGTCAGGCGCGTGTGCAGGGTGCCGGCGATGCCGACGCGGTCGATCGCCTCTTCCAGCATCGAGGCCAGCACCGACTGGTAGCCGGGGCACGCGAGGCTGATCTCCTGGCGCACGACCGCGGGCGGCGCGGGCGCCGGAGCCGGCGCGGGCGGCGCGGCAACGACCGGCGCTGGCGGCGGCTCGGCGGCGGTGGCG
>CAIMXF010000239.1 GCA_903845345.1 uncultured beta proteobacterium | reverse complement strand
CCCGGCACAGGCGCCCGGCCCGGCGCGCCGCGCGCAGCGCCGGTAGAATGGACGCCATGTCGCTGCCCTTCAGCCAACGCTCCGCGCCCAGCCGCCGGCACGCCGCCACGCGGCGCCAGGCCACGCGCGACCGAATTATTCGCGGGCTCGCCTGAGCCCGCCAAGACCGCGCGTTCCTTCTTGCGGCGCGGTCATCCGGCACCCATCGCCGTCGCCCTCGACGGCCCCCGCACCGCCTTTCGCGCGCCGCCTGACGACGCGCCACCGCCATGACCGCCGACACCGACAAGACGACTTCCGCTTCCGCCACCGATTACCGCGGCACGCTGAACCTGCCCGACACCCCGTTCCCGATGCGCGGCGACCTGCCCAGGCGCGAGCCGGGCTGGGTCGCGCAGTGGGACAAGGAAGGCCTGTACAAGCGCCTGCGCGACGCCCGCGTCGGCAAGCCGCTGTTCGTGCTGCACGACGGCCCGCCGTACGCCAACGGCCAGATCCACATGGGCCACGCCGTCAACAAGGTGCTCAAGGACATGATCGTCAAGACCCGTCAGCTGATGGGCTTCGACGCGCAGTACGCGCCGGGCTGGGACTGCCACGGCCTGCCGATCGAGAACGCGATCGAGAAGGAATTCGGCCGCAAGCTGAGCCGCGACGACATGCAGGCGAAGAGCCGCGCCTACGCCACCGCGCAGATCGGCCAGCAGATGGTCGACTTCAAGCGGCTGGGCGTGCTCGGCGACTGGGAGCATCCCTACCGCACGATGGACTTCGCCAACGAGGCCGGCGAGCTGCGCGCGTTCAAGCGCGTGATCGAGCGCGGCTTCGTCTACCGCGGCCTCAAACCCGTGTACTGGTGCTTCGACTGCGGCTCGTCCTTGGCCGAGTTCGAGATCGAGTACCAGGACAAGAAGAGCTTCACGATCGACGTCGGCTTCAAGTGCGCCGAGCCTGAGAAGCTCGCGGCGGCGTTCGGCCTGCCGTCGCTCGCGAAGGACGCCTTCGTCGTGATCTGGACGACCACGCCGTGGACGATCCCCGCCAACCAGGCGCTCAACCTGAACCCGCAGCTCGAATACAGCCTGGTCGACACCGGGCGCGGCCTGCTGCTGCTCGCGTCGGCGCTGGTCGACAAGTGCCTGGAGCGCTACGGCCTCACGGGCACGGTCGTCGCCACGACGCTGGGCCAGTCGCTCGACGAGATCCGCTTCCGCCATCCGTTCGCGGAGGTCGACGCGGGCTACGACCGGCTGTCTCCGATCTACCTGGCCGACTACGCGACCGCCGACGACGGCACCGGCATCGTCCACTCGTCGCCCGCGTACGGCGTCGACGACTTCAACTCGTGCGTCAGCCACGGCATGAAGATCGACGACATCCTCAACCCGGTGCAGGGCTCGGGCGTGTACGCGCCGGAGCTGCCGCTGTTCGGCGGCCAGTTCATCTGGAAGGCGCAGCAGGCCATCATCGACGCGCTGCGCGACGCGGGCCGCCTGTTCGCGACCTCGCAGATCACGCACAGCTATCCGCACTGCTGGCGCCACAAGACGCCGGTGATCTACCGCGCCGCGGCGCAGTGGTTCGTGCGCATGGACGAAGGCGTTGGCGTGTTCACCAAGGACAAGGCGCCGGCCACGCTGCGCCAGCTGGCGCTCGCGGCCATCGACCAGACCACGTTCTAT
>CAIMXF010000238.1 GCA_903845345.1 uncultured beta proteobacterium | reverse complement strand
GGAAGGCGTCATCACCGTCGAAGACGGCAAGTCGCTTGCCAACGAACTCGACGTCGTCGAAGGCATGCAGTTCGACCGCGGCTACCTGTCGCCCTACTTCATCAACAACCCCGAGAAGCAAGTCGCGCTGCTCGACAACCCGTTCGTGCTGTTGTTCGACAAGAAGATCTCGAACATCCGCGACCTGCTGCCGACGCTGGAGCAAGTGGCCAAGGCCGGCCGTCCGCTGCTGATCATCGCCGAGGAAGTCGACGGCGAAGCGCTGGCGACCCTCGTCGTCAACACGATCCGCGGCATCCTGAAGGTCGTCGCCGTCAAGGCCCCGGGCTTCGGCGATCGTCGCAAGGCCATGCTCGAAGACATCGCCATCCTGACGGGCGGCAAGGTCATCGCCGAGGAAGTCGGCCTGACGCTGGACAAGGTCACGCTGGCCGACCTGGGCCAGGCCAAGCGCGTCGAAGTGGGCAAGGAAAACACGACGATCATCGACGGCAACGGCGCCGCCGGCGACATCGAAGCCCGCGTCAAGCAGATCCGCATCCAGATCGAGGAAGCGACCAGCGACTACGACCGCGAAAAGCTGCAAGAGCGCGTGGCCAAGCTGGCCGGCGGTGTTGCGCTGATCAAGGTCGGTGCCGCGACCGAAGTCGAGATGAAGGAAAAGAAGGCTCGCGTCGAAGACGCGCTGCACGCCACGCGCGCGGCCGTCGAAGAAGGCATCGTGGCCGGTGGTGGCGTCGCGCTGCTGCGCGCCCGCCAAGGCATCGGCGAGCTCAAGGGCGACAACGCCGACCAGGACGCCGGCATCAAGCTCGTCCTCAAGGCCGTCGAATCCCCGCTGCGCGAGATCGTCTACAACGCGGGTGAAGAAGCTTCGGTCGTCGTCGCCGCCGTCCTGGCCGGCAAGGGCAACTACGGCTACAACGCGGCCAACGGCACGTACGGCGACATGATCGAGATGGGCATCCTGGACCCGACGAAGGTCACCCGCACCGCGCTGCAGAACGCCGCGTCCGTCGCGTCGCTGATGCTGACGACCGAGTGCATGGTCTCCGAAACCCCGAAGGACGACGCGCCTTCGATGGGCGGCGGCGGCATGGGTGGCATGGGCGGCATGGGCGGCATGGACATGTGATGTCCGCGTCCGGGACGCCGCGAGGCGACCCGGCGCCCTGTCCTCGCGACACACGAAAGGGACTGCCTCGGCAGTCCCTTTTTCGTTCGTGCGAGCGCCGGCTCGCGATCACTTGCACGGCGCCGTCAGGTGCTCGTTGCCGTGGTTGAACGGGTCGTACTGGCCGCGCGCCGTCGGCACCAGGCGGAAGCACCCGCCATGCGAGTGCACTTCCCTTTCGCCGCCAGGCAGGTCCCTTTCCTCGTAGGCGTCGTCGCCGCCGATCCGGGCCAGCGCCGACGGCGCCGGGGCCTTCGCGAGCGACTGCGCCAGCGTCGGCCTGCTGCCGGCGATCACGTCGCGCAACTGTTCGCGGGTGAGCGTCAGGTTCAACGGCGGCGGCGGCGCGCTCGCCGGCGGCTCGGCCGCGCTGGCGGCCTGCGCGACCGGCCTGGCCTCCAGCAGCGGCGCGCGGATCGCCTGCGGGTCGACGACCGGATGCGGCATCGAGCGCAGTCGCGTCGGGCGCGGCGGCGGCAAGGGCTGAGCCACGACACGCGCAGAAGGCGGCGGCAGCAGCCAGATCGTCGCCTCGACGGTCGTCGTCCCGACGGTCCGCTCGCGGGTCGTGCGTGATCCCAGCATCACGCCGATCAGCACGCCATGCGCCAGCAAGCCGAGCGCGAACACCGCCCTGCGTCGCACGCGCGCGTCCGAACGCCAGCGTTCCATCCCTGCTCCCCGTCGTTCTTGTGGACGATGGACACCGAACCCGCCGTCGAGTTCCCTCGCGCCCGGCAGAATGCGCGACATGACTCTTCGCCTCGCGTTCCTCGCGCTGCTGACCGCCTGCATCCTGCCCTGCGCCGCCTTCGGCCAGGCCGTCGCCGCCGCCCCCGCCGCATCCGTGCCATCGGCGCCATCCGCGCTCCTGCCGCCGCATCCCGACGGTACCCGACCCCGTATCGGCCTCGTGCTCTCGGGCGGCGGCGCGCGCGGGCTCGCGCACGTGGGCGTGCTCAAGGCGCTGGAGCGCGCGCACGTGCGCATCGACGCGATCGCGGGCACGTCCATGGGTGCGATCGTCGGCGGCCTCTACGCGAGCGGCATGAACGCCGACCAGCTGGAGAACGAGCTGCGCCAGATCAACTGGGACACGCTGTTCGCCACCCGGGTCGCCCGGCCGCTGCTTCCCCAGCGGCGCAAGGAAGAGGACTTCGAGATCGGCACCGGCCTCGAATTCGGCGTGCGCGACGGCCAGCTGAGCGCACCGCAGGGCGCGCTGTCGACGCGCGGCCTGGAACTGCTGCTGCGTCGGCTGACGCTGCCGGTGCGCCACGTCGACGACTTCGACCACCTCGCCATCCCGTTCCGCGCGGTGGCCACCGACATGGAGACCGGCAAGCCGGTGATCCTCTCGCACGGCGACCTCGCGGTGGCGCTGCGATCGAGCATGAGCGTGCCCGGCGTGTTCGCGCCCACCGAGGTCGACGGCCGGCTGCTGGGCGATGGCGGACTGGTGGACAACGTGCCCGTCGACGTCGCGCGTGCGATGGGCGTCGACGTCGTGATCGTCGTCAACGTCGGCACGCCGCTGTCGCGGCGCGACTCGCTGCAGTCGGTGGTCGGCCTCACCGAGCAGATGATCACGATCCTGACCGACCAGAACGTGGAGCGCAGCCTGGCCTCGCTCACGCCGCGCGACGTGCTGCTCAGCCCCGATCTCGGCAAGCTGAGTTCGAGCGACTTCAGCAGCGTCGCGCGGCTCATCGAGATCGGCGACGACTACACGCTGTCGCAGTCCGGACGGCTCGAGGCCTGCGCGACGCCCGCGACCGAATACGCGCAATGGTTCGCTCAGCACGCGCAACCCGGCATGCAACCGACGCCGCTGCTCGCGATCAGGTTCGACGGTTCGCTCAAGACCAACCCCGACCGATTCGAGGCCAAGCTGCAGTCGCAGGCCGGCCAACTGTTCGACACCGCCAAGGCCGAGGCCGACGCGCGCCGGCTGGCCGCCAGCGGCGACTACACGCGCGCCGACTACCGGCTCGTCGACGGCCCGTCCGGCGAGACGCTGATGTTCGACCTTCAGGACAAGCCCTGGGGGCCGAACTACCTGCGCGCCGGCCTCGACCTGCACGCCGACTTCAGCGGCCACAGCGGCTTCAACGTCAAGCTGAGCCACGACCTGCACTGGCTCGACCAGAACGGCACCGAGTGGCGCAACTTCGTGCAGGTCGGCGAACAGCCGGCGATCTTCTCGGAGATCTACCACCCGCTGTGGAACAACATCGACGACAAGTCCGACTGGTTCACCGCGGCCTACGTGGCCGGCGACCGCCAGCACCGCACGCTCTATGCCGACGACGACGGCGCCGAGGTGGCCGAGTTCCTGCGTTCCACGAGCCAGATCGGCGTCGACCTGGGCCTGCCGTTCGGCGGCTACGGCGAATTGCGCATCGGCGTCCTGGACGAGAACACCACGGTCACTCCGACGCTGCTGTCGTCGCAATGGACGGGTTCGCAGAAGACCGAGGTCTCGCGCGAGGGCGAGATCCGCATCCGCGGCGTTGCCGACCAGCTCGACTACGTCAACTTTCCCAGCGCCGGCTACCTGCTGACGGGAGAGACCGTCTTCAAGCTCGATCATGCGAACGGGTACGCCAAGCGCGTGCAATTGCAGCGCGGCGCGTTCGAAGGCTCGATCGTCCAGACCTTCGGCGGCAACACCTTCGAACTGCACGGGGCGGTCAAGGTGGCCGACGGGCTGTCGACGACCGCGACGGTCGATCAGTACACCCTCGGCGGCTTCCTGCAGCTCTCGGGCTACCGCACCGACCAGCTCTCGGGCAACGGCATCCTGTACGGCCGCCTGAACTGGTACACGCGACTCGCGCAGACGCCCGTCTTCGCGCGCGGCTTCTTCCTGGGCGCGTCGCTGGAGGCGGGCAACGCGTGGAACCAGCGCAAGCAGGTGAGCTTCGCGAGCCTGCGCGGCGGCGGCAGCGTCTACCTCGGCGCGGACACCGGCATCGGGCCGATGTACCTGGGCATCACCTACGCGCCGCGCGGCGAGCTGGGCATCGCGCTGGTGGTCGGGCGGCCGTAGGCTCAGGCCTCGTCGTCGTCCTCGAAGACCGGGTCGTCGACCGGGTCGCCGCCTTCGCCTTCGGGCATCGGCGGCACGTCGAAGTGCACGCGCTCGGGCATCGCCTTCTTCCATCCGAGCAGCAGCTCCGCGACGTCCTCCACGCCGGTGCGGCGCAGCGACGAGAACGGCGTCACGGCGATGTCCGAGTCTTCGGTCGTGAATTCGGCGAGCACCTGGCTGGCGGCCTCGACGGCCTGCTTCGCCTCGGTCTTGGTCAGCTTGTCGGCCTTGGTGAGCAGCACCAGGAGCTTGACCTCGCCGGTCTTGACGCGCTGCGCGATGAAGGCCATCAGCTGCAGGTCGAGCGGCGTGAAGCCGTGGCGGCTGTCGACCATCAGCACGACGCCCATCAGCGCGCGGCGCACCTCGAGGTAGTCGGCCATCACCTTCTGCCACACCAGCTTCTTGCCGCGCGCGACGGCGGCGTAGCCGTAGCCGGGCAGGTCGGCGAAGAAGGCGTCGGGCGCCTCGCGCGGGCCCAGCGTGAACAGGTTGATCAGCTGCGTGCGGCCCGGCGTCTTCGAGGCGAAGGCGAGCTGGCGCTGCTGGGCCAGCGTGTTGATGGCCGACGACTTGCCGGCGTTGCTGCGGCCCACGAACGCGATCTCGGGCATGTCGCCCGCGGGCAACTGGTTGATCTTGCTGGCCGACGTCAGGAACTTGGCCGTGTGAAGCCAGCCGAGGCCTTCCCTGGCCTCGTCCGAGACCACCACCGGCTTCTTGTAGACGGGAGCCGGCACGGCGCGAGGAGGGGAGGGTTTGCGCGTACGCTTAGCTTCGGTCATGGTGCATTGTAAAATCGTCTGGTTTGCTCCATCCAAAAGTCTCTCCTGAAGGGTCCGCCGAGATGAAGTCCTTGTACGTTGTTGCACTGGCGACCATGTTCGCCACTTCCGTGATGGCCGACGAAGCGAAGGGGCCGGCCAAGCCGGACCTCGCCAAGGGCGCCACCATCTCGGCCACCGTCTGCTCCGCCTGCCACACGGCAGACGGCTCGCGCGGGATTCCCACCTACCCGATCCTGCAGGGGCAACACGCCGACTACCTGGTCAAGCAATTGACCGAGTTCAAGTCCGGCAAGCGCGACAACGCCATCATGAAGGCGATGGCGTCCACCCTGTCGGACGACGACATGCGCAACGTCGCCGCGTTCTACGCGTCGAAGTCGGCCAAGCCGGGCGAGTCGAAGAACCCGGCGACGGTCGACCTCGGCAAGAAGATCTGGCGCGGCGGCATCGCCGAGAAATCGGTGCCCGCCTGCGCCGGCTGCCATGGCCCCACCGGCGCCGGCATCCCGTCGCAGTACCCGCGGCTCGGCGGCCAGCACGCCGAATACGTCAGCGGCGAACTGACGCTGTTCCGCTCCGGCGCGCGCGCCAACAGCCCGCAGATGATGACGATCGCCGCGCGCCTGAGCGATGCCGAGATCGCGGCGGTGTCCGACTACGTCGAGGGCCTGAACTCCGGCAAGTGAGCCACAGGGCGGCCCGCGTCGCCCTGTTCGCGTGAACAGAGGCCAGAGGCCGGCGCATTCCCGCGCCCGGCCGGCGTCGCCGCCGCTATGATCTGCCGATGCCCTTCATCCGACGCAACGCCTCGGGCGCCATCGACAGCCTGCATCGCCGCGACGAAGGCGGCGGGGAGTTCCTGCCCGACGACCATGCCGACGTGCGCGCCTTCCTCGGCGCCCCGGCGCCCGCCAGCGAGGGCTTCGCGTCGCTCGACGCCGACTTCATCCGCGTGATCGAAGACGTGATCGACACGCTGATCTCGAAGAACGTCATCAACATCACCGACCTGCCCGTCGAGGCGCAGACCAAGCTGTTCGGCCGCAAGGGCTATCGCGAGCGCGCCACGAAGGATGCGCTGAAGCTGTTCGGCGACGAGGACGGCAGCGGCTCGATCTAGCCTTCGGCCGGCGTGTCGACGGCGTCGAGGTCGACGCCCAGTTCGCTTGCCAGCCGCGCCACCTGCGTGCGCAGCCGCTCCAGCTCGCCCTTCATGCGCAGCTGTTCGGCGCGCATGGCCGCCACCTCCGACAAGCCCAGCGCGCTGTCGCCCGACGGCGTGCCGGGGCCGCCCGAGGGGGTTGCCGGCGCGGCGTCGGACACCGGGCCCGACAGCAGGTGCGCCCAGCGCGACTCGCGCGCGCCCGGCGCGCGCGCGAGCTTCACGACGAAGGGCGGCTCGTGCGTGGCCATCTCGTCGAGGAAGCCCTCCACCGACGAGATGTCGGCGAAGCGGTGCAGGCGTTCGGTGTTCAGGCGCAGCTCGGCGGCGGTCTGCGGGCCGCGCAGCATCAGCATCGCCAGCAGCGCGACGCTCTGCCCCGGCAGCTTGAGCACGCGCGCGGTGTTGTGCTCGAAGCGCGGCACGCGGCTGCCCGAGCCCTCGAGCACGAGGTGCAGCGACTTCAGCGTGTCGAGCGCGGCCAGCACGTCGCCCTCGCTCGCGTTGACCACCGGATCGCGCGCGGTCTTCTGGTTGCAGCCCAACGTCAGCGCGTTGAGGCTCAGCGGGTAGCTGTCCGGGACGGTGTGCTGCTTCTCGACGAGCACGCCGAGGATGCGGGTTTCGATGAGCGACAGCGTGGGGAGCGACATGGCGGCGTGGGCAACGAGGACGGACGCCGCCAGTATCGCTCGCGCATGTCCTCCCCGCCGCCAGGCCGGCGATGGCACGGTGCCCGGGCGTGGGTGTTGATGACCGTTTCGTGAATGGCGGCGGACTTTCTGAGCGGGCAGCGGCCTGTCCGCAGTGACACGGCTTTTTCACACATGGCCGATAGCGTGTCTGCTTGGTCGGGAAATGCGGCCCTGCCATCACCATTCTGAGGAGATCCAACTTGAGCAGCAACATCGCGCAGCGCCGTGCCGTGCACATCCTGACGCCCATCACCCTGGCCTGCGCGCTCGCCGCGTGCGGCGGCGACAGCGGCGGCGGCAACACCACGCCCCCTGTCAGCACCACCAGCTATTCCGGCAAGGTCGTCGCGACCGCCTTCACGCCGGACGCCTCCGGCAACCCCAAGCTGGCCACCGGCTACTACTCCGGTGCCACGGTCTTCCTGGACACCAACGGCAACGGCGTGCTCGACGCCGGCGAAACGTCGACCACCACCGACGCCTCCGGCAATTTCAAGCTGACCGTCGTCAGCGGCACGACGGGCCAGTTCGTCGCCAACATCCCGACCTCCGCCACCAACACCGCCGCCGCCGCTTCGGCCCCGGCCCACCTGATCCTGCGCGCCTCGGCCGCGCAGGTGGCCGACCAGGGCAACACCGCCATCGTCATCAGCCCGCTGTCGACCGAATTGCAGCGCCTGGTCGAAGCCAACGGCTCCAGCTATGCCACGGAGAAGGCCAACGTCGCAGCGCGCCTGACCGGCCCGGCCTTCGCCAAGGGCACGGCCACGGTCACCACCACCGACATGCTGGGCGACCCGGGCGCGATCACCAACGCCGCCGAGCAATACGCGGTGCTGTACGAAGAAAACGCGCTGTCCAACCGCTACACCTACGCGACCGCCAAGCTCGACCGCGGCGACAAGTATCCGGACGCGCTGGCCGTGGCCGGTGGCGATCCGCGCCTGGCCGGCGTCGCGGGCATCACCGCCGGCGAGACCATCCCGACCGACACGCGCACCACGATCACCTACGCGCAGGCGCAGCAGGCCGCGTTCAACATCGAAGGCGTGCCGGCGTACGACCACATCTTCGTGATCATGGAAGAGAACAAGTCGACCGATGCCATCCTGGGCAACTCGCGTGCGCCGTTCATCAACCAGATCCTGTCGAAGTACAACCAGCTGACGACGTACTACTCCACGGGCAACCCGTCCGAGCCGAACTACACCGCACTCGGCGGCGCCGACGACTGGGGCATCACCGACGACAACTGGTTCGGCTGCGGCGCCGTCGGCGCCAACGCGCCGACCGATGTCGCCTTCCCGGGCGGCACCGCTTCGGACGGCCAGCCGCTGCCCCCCACCGACGTTCTGCCCAACGTGGGCTTCTACACGCAACTCGCGACCGCCGGTTACTCCTACACGGTCACCCCGGTCGGCGGCACGGCGACCAACAAGACGATCGCGTACACCAACGCGACGATGAACGCGGGCTACAGCACGACGGCCGGCGCCAGCTGCAGCTCGGCGCCCAACCCTGCCAGCCCGGGCACCAACCACAACGCCCAGGGCGACAACCTGTTCACGCTGATGTCCAAGGCCGGCCTGACCGTCCGCACCTACAGCGAATCGATGAACCCGGGGCTCGACCCGCGTTCCGACAGCCAGGCGCAGAACGTGGCCAAGGCCTACAGCGGCACCGACCTGGTCGGCACCAACGGCACGATCACCGACAGCCAGCCGTACCAGCTGGCCCAGGGGCTGTACAAGGTCAAGCACGGCCCGTCCATCGCCTACCAGTCGGCGCGCAACCTGCCGGAATTCCACGCCGACAACCGCACCATCTTCGGCACGCAGTTCACCGCCTCCGACTGGACGTCGACGTCGCCCTTCTCGAAGGCCAATGGCGGCAAGTACGACACGACGAACTGGATCTACGACCAGTTCAGCACCGACCTCGCGGCCGGCGACGTCGGCAACATCAACTTCATCGTGCCCGACCAGTGCGACGACATGCACGGCGTGGGCGACGACACCGAGACCTGCAACGGCGGCGCCAACGGCAACAACGGCCAGAACCCCAGCATCACGCGCGCCGACATCTACCTGAACAAGGTGATCACGGCGATCAAGGCGTCGCCGCTGTGGAACAACCCGCAGAAGCGCGTCGCCATCGTCGTCATGTTCGACGAAGGCGAAGGCACGGCGACGGGCTCCTCGTGCTGCGGCTGGAACGCGGGCGGCGTGAACTCCGGCGCGCATCCGGTGGCGGTGTCGGCGAGCGGCGTGGCGACGGCAGCGTCGCAGCCGGTCAACTACACCAGCGGCAACAACGGCCACGGCAACTCGATCTATGCCGTCATCAGCAACCAGCAGGACGTGGGTACGGCTGCGAAGGGCATCAAGGACAGCGATGCCTACAGCCACTTCTCGTTCGTCCGCACCCTGCAGGACATGTTCGGCCTGGCCGATCCGGCCAAGGACTCGACGTACCTGAACCGCGCGAAGTACACCGAGGCCTTCATCGCCGCCAACATCACGGCCCTGCCGGAATACGCGGGCAGCTCGGACACCCACTTCGACGCCGTGCGCCCGATCAACCACGCCTACAAGATCGCGGCCAGCTACAAGCAGAAGCTGGATCCGCTGGGCATCGTGGCTGTCGGCGCGGCCTCGGCGGTGCCGCTGCAGACCGGCCCGGATGCCACGCAGACCAACGTCTGGTCGCTGAAGTAAGGACGGCCTTGCGGGCGGGACGGTTCGCCGTCTCGCCCGCGGTCGGTCCAGCTCACACGACGGGCCCGTCCACGACGGCCCGTCTTTTTGGTTTCTTGAAGGCCCGTCCCATTCGCACGCCGTCCGCCCCGGACGGCATGCGAATACGACGGCGCCACAGCTCCAGGCAACAAAGATGCGCAAGTTCTCATTCGTCGCGATGGGCGCCGCGTTGCTGGCCCTGACGGCCTGTGGCGGCGGCAGCAACGCCACCAGCGCCACCAGTGCAAGCAGCAGCAGCGCCAGCAGCCCGGCCTCGGGCAGCGCCACCGGATCGTCGACGACCCTGAGCCTCGCGGCCCAGATCGGCCAGAAGGCGTTCGTCGACCAGACCTTGTCGGGCGGCAGGAACATGTCGTGCTCGAGCTGCCATTCGCCGCAGTACGCCTACGGGCCGCCGAACAGCCTGTCGGTGCAGCTCGGCTCCGATCCGACCCGGGCCGGCACCCGCGCCGTGCCCTCGCTGCGCTACAAGGACGCGACGCCTGCCTACGCCGACAACGCCGCGAACCCCGACGGCGTGACCCAGGCGGCGGCCGGCGGCGGCTTCATGTGGGACGGCCGCGCCGCCTCGCTGGCCGACCAGGCGATGCTGCCGCTGCTCAACCCGCTCGAGATGAACGCGGCCTCGAAGTCGGCCGTCGTCGCGGCGGTGCAGGCCGGCGCCTACGCCGACCTGTTCAGGCAGGTCTACGGCGCCGACGTGTTCGGCAGCGTGGACACCGCGTTCGCCGACCTCGGCGCGGCGATCCAGGCCTACGAGACGGAAGACGCCAGCTTCCACCCGTACTCCAGCAAGTACGACCTGGCCCTGCACAACAAGATCGGCGGCAGCCTGACCGCCGCGGAGCTGCGCGGCTTCCAGGTGTTCAGCGACGCCAACGTCGGCAACTGCGTCGCCTGCCACTTCGCGGGCCCGAGCTTCAACGGCAACGTCGGCCTGATGACCGACTTCACCTACCAGGCCATCGGCGCGCCGCGCAACGACAGTTCGATCCCGGGCAACCCCGACCCGATCCCGGCCGACGCCGACCCGACCTACGTCGACATGGGCCTGTGCGGCCCGCTGCGCACCGACCACACGCCGGCGCTGCTCGGCACGCCGGATCCGTACTGCGCCAAGTTCAAGGTGCCGACGCTGCGCAACGCGGCCACGCGCAGCGTGTTCTTCCACAACGGCGTGTTCCATTCGCTGAACCAGGTCGTGCATTTCTACAACACGCGCGACACCCACCCCGAGTACTGGTATCCGTCGACCGGCGGATCGGGCGCGGCGGTGGCGACGCCCGGCTGGGCGCTGCAGCTGAGCGTGGTGCCGGGGGCGACGGTCCTCAAGTTCAACGACATCCCGCTGGACGAGCAGGGCAACGTCGACGAGGAAGTGCCGCTTGGAACCGGCACGACGCCGCCGAACAACGCCGCCGCGACCACGCTCGGCGACGGCGTGCTGCCACGCGCTCCGGGTTCGACGCCGTCGATGACGGACGACCAGATCGCCGACCTGATCTGCTTCCTCGGCACGCTGAGCGACGGCTACCAGGCGCCGGCCGTCGCGCCGACCACCGGCGCCTGCGTGAACTGATGCCGATGCCGACGATCCGAGCCCGGGCCCTGCCGGCCCTGATGATTCTTGCGCTGCTGGCGGCCTGCCAGGACAAGCAGGCCCTCGAGCCCACCCGCGCCAACTTCACCGCGGCCGTCGCCGACTACCTCGCGCAGCGCGGCAACCTGTGCGTGGCCAAGTACGACTGGCCGATCGCCGTGACCGACGCCGATCGCGCGGCACGCAGCCCCGACGCGCAGCAGATGCCCGCGCTCGAGACGCTGGGCCTGGTGACCGGCCGCGACGTGCGCGTGACGCGAGCGGGCGCGAGCGCCGCGCTGGCGGCCCGCGAATATGCGCTGACGTCCGAGGGCCGGAAGTACTACCTGCACGTGCCGGTGGTGGTGGCCACGCCGACCGAACACGTCGTGCATCCGGCCGATCTCTGCGTGGCCAGGCTGTCGCTGGACCGCGTGTTCGGCTGGGAGAAGCCGCAGACCGTCAACGGCCGCGTCGTGAGCTCGGTGCTGTTCTCGTACCACGTCGTCGACCCCGCGCCGTGGATGGCCACGCAGGCCGCGCGTCGCGCGTTCCCGATGGCCATGCGCGCGATCGCCAACGCCGGCACGCTGCAGCTGCGGCTGGGCGTGCACCTGACGGACAAGGGCTGGATCGCCGACGAGCTGTCGGACTCGTAGACCCGTCCCACATCGACCTCGCGCGCCACGCGGCGCGCCTCCTTTCCTGAACCCTGAGACCTCGCCATGAAAATCCTGACTGCAACGATGGGTGCCGCGGCCGCTTTCGCGCTGGTGGCATGCAGCCACCCGGCCGACGTCAAGACGCCGTCGCGCGACAGCTTCGACGCCGGCCTGCGCACGTTCCTCGCCGACGGCCATGACCAGCTGTGCCTGGGCATGTACGACTGGCCGATCGACCTGACCGAAGCCGAGGCCGGCGCGCAGACGCGCCACGCCGTGCAGCTGCCGGTGTTCGAGAAGCTGGGACTTGCCAGGAGCACCACCCTCCCGACCGCCAGGAGCGCCGAGAACCCCGACGGCGCGTTCAAGCGCTACGAGCTGACGGACGAAGGCCGCAAGTACTACAAGGAGCATGCGTACACCGGTCGCAACGGCGCCGCGCACAAGAGCGACTTCTGCGTGGCCAGGCTGAGCGTCGACAAGGTCGAGAGCTGGGAGATCGACTCGCACGACGCGCAACATCCGGCCGCGACGGTCAGCTACACGTACAAGATCGAATCCGCGCCGTGGATGCAGGACGCCGACGCGCAGCGCGTGCTGCCGATGGTGGCCAAGGTCATCAAGGGCGCCGGCGGCGGACTGCAGATGCACCAGGGCTTCGTGCTGGGCGACAAGGGCTGGGTCGCCGTGGCGGCACCGGTCTGAACCCATGGCGCGAGTGATCCGCTTCGCGCCGCAGCTGGGCCACTGGCTGACGGGCAACCTCGACCGCGGCCAGGCGCCGGCCGCGCTGGTCGGCACGATGCGCCAGCAAGGCATGGCGGCGCACGCCGCCGAGGCGATCGTCGCCGCGTACGTCGACGCGCGCGCACGCGGCGTGGCGCCGCCGGCCGACCGCCTCGAGCTGCCGGACGAGGCCGCGGCCAGGCCGGTCGCGCGACTCGCGCCGGGCACGCGCCTGGCCGCCGGCGACCGCGAGATCGTCGTGCACATGCGCATCGAGGATCCGGTCGCCGCGGCGCTCGGCAACGTGCTGGGCGACGACGAGTGCCGCACGCTCATCGAGATGGCGCGGCCGCGGCTCGAGCCGTCGACGCTGGTCGACCTGGTGACCGGCCGCGACATCGTCAGCGACAAGCGCGCGAGCTGGGGGATGTTCTTCCGCCTCGAGGAGAACGAGTTCATCGCGCGCCTCGACCGCCGGCTCTCGCGGCTGATGAACCTGCCGCTGGAAAATGGCGAAGGCCTGCAGGTGCTGCACTACCCGACCGGTGGCGGCAGCGAGCCGCACTTCGACTACCTGCAGCCGACCAACGCGGCCAATCGCGAGTCGATCGCGCGCAGCGGCCAGCGCGTGAGCACGCTGGTGACCTATCTCAACGACGTGCCGGCCGGCGGCCAGACGATCTTCCCGGCGCTCGGCTGGGCGACGTCGCCGCTGCGCGGCAACGCCGTCTACTTCGAGTACGGCGACGACCGCGGCCAGGTCGACGCCCGCTCGCTGCACGCCAGCGCGCCGGTGACGCAGGGCGAGAAGTGGGTCGTGACGAAGTGGATGCGGCAGCGCCGTTTCGTGCCGGCGGCCAAGGCCTGATTCAGCTGCCCAGCAGCCACCGGTCGCGCACCGGCACGTGCGGCTCGACGTGGCTGGTCAGCAGGATCACCTGCTCCGCGCGTTCCGCGCGCGCCGTCAGGGTGTCGGCGAGGTGCCGGGCGGACGCGGTGTCCAACGCATTGAACGGTTCGTCCAGCAACAGCAGCTTCACCGGCAGCGCCAGCGCGAGCGCCAGCAGCGTCTTGCGTTGCTGGCCCAGCGACGCGTCGCGCAGCGGCGTCGACAACGCCTGGTCGAGGCCCAGCGCCTCCACCTGTTCGCGCACGCGGCTCGAGTCGGCGCCGGGATAGGTGCCGCTGACGAAGCCCAGGCATTCGGCGATGGTCAGCCACGGCGTGGGCGGCGGATCGCTGAGGCACCAGAACGTCTGCCGGCGCCAGGCGAGCGGCGCGCCGCGGTCGCCGGCGGCGTAACGGCAGCCCGCCAGCTCGAACGAGCCGTGGCGCAGCGGCAGCGCGCCCGCGAGCAGGCGCAGCAGCGTCGACTTGCCGCTGCCGTTGGCGCCCTGGACCCACGTGATGCCGGCGCCAGCGCGCGCGCTCCAGCCTTCGAACAGCCAGCGCGAGCCGTAGGCGAAGACCAGCTGGTCGATGTGCAGGCTCAGTTCCACAACTCGCTCCCCAGGGCCGTCAACAAGCCCGCACAGACCGCCCACAGGCCGACGTGGACCTCGCGGTTGGACGACGGCACCGCCGTCAACGCGACGGGCGTCGCGACCAGGCCGAGCGCGAACGCCACGAGCGGCGGCCCGCGCCACGGACGCGACACCAGCACCAGCAGCACCGCCGCCGCGCCCGCCGCGACCATCGGCGCGCAGATCGAGGCCCGCGCACGCCAGCGCCACGCGCCCGAGGCCGGCAGCGACGCGAGCCAGGGCGCGAGCGCGGCCAGGTGCGATTCCATCGTGCGCTGCAGGCGCTCGGTCAGCCCGATCGCCAGCGCGGCAAACATGAACGCCCACGCCGCGCCGGGCACCACCGGCCAGCAGCCCTGCGTCCATGCGACCGCCAAAGCGATGGCCGCGACGACGCCGGCGACCAGCGGGCGCGCGCCCGGCGTCAACGCGTCTCGCCAGGCCGGCCACCACACCAGCGCCGCAAACTGGCCGGGGCGGGCGGCGAGCAACACCTCGGGCGCCCGCGCGCGCATCGCACGCGACGCGCGCACGGCCACGCCACGCCGCTGCCAGGCGAGCGCCGCCGCTCCCAGCGTGCACGACGCGATCCAGGACGCGGCCAGCGACACCAGCGCGCCGGGCATCGCCTGCGCCCACCACGCCGGACGGTGGAACGCGAACACGCCCACCGACACCGCATAGACCGCGGCCAACGGCGCCAGCACCGCGGCGCTCACGGCCAGGTCGGATGCCCACAGCGCACGCGCCGCGAGCGGCAGGCAGCGCAGCTGCACGCACCACGCGTCGGGCAACAGCCGCCGCCGCAGCGCCCACAAGGGCCACGCGGCCAGCACGGCCTGCGCGGTCCACACCGCCACCCCTTCGCGCCACGGCAGCGTCACCGCCTTCATCGGCGGCACGCCGGCCCACGCGAGCAGCGCCAAGCTCGCGACGGCGATCGGTCCCGCGACGCCAATCAGGATGGGCAGCGCGTTCCTCACCGAACGCAGCAGCTCGCGCAACACTTCGCGCGTGCGTTCGAGGCGGACGGACAGCAGTGTCGTCTTCAGGGGGATCGCCATGACGAATCGGGTCGCGATGGGAGCGCGGGCTCGGCAGAGAAGTTCCGTGCCGCGCCAAAGACGCGGAAACGCGCCGCTTGGCGCAGGGCAGATTTTCACGGTTTTCCTAGCATGGTCGCACGGCCTCCGAGTCATTCATCGGAGCGACATTGCAGGAGCAAACACATGCCTTACGTCTACCCGAAGGTCGACGATCTCGATGGCCACGATCTCGTGGGAACGCGCCAATGCGTCGCGCTGGTGCAGGCGTTCGCAGGCGCGCCGAGGACGGCCGAATGGAAGCAGGGCGCCACGGTGCGCGGCCAGTGGCTGCTGGCCAAGGGCACGGCCATCGCGACGTTCCAGGATGGGGTGTACAAAGGCCGGCCGCATGGCAATCATGCGGCGTTGTATCTGAGTCAGGATCAGGGCGGGATATGGGTCATCGACCAATGGAAGAACGACGATCCCGACCACACGAAGATCAGCCGCCATTACCTGCGGTTCAAGGGCATCGGCAAGGACGGACGCTGGGTGGATACTAGCAACAACGGCGATGCCTTCTCGGTGATCGAATGAGCGCTACCCGACGATTTGCGAGCCTCCTCCTGGCGACCTGCTGCCTCGGACAAGCGCGAGGCGCCACCCCGCCCGAGACGGTGACCTGTCCGCCTCTGTTCCCGAGCGCCGCGGTGCACTTCACGCCGACGGACGATGGCTGGGCGGCGGAGCCGGGCCACCTCGCGCCCTACCTCACGGGCTGGGGCCTGTACAGCGGTCCGCCCACCGAGCTGGCACAACTCCAGGAGTCCGATTCGGGCAAGGGCTGGGAAAGCTGGAAGCTGGAAGGCGCCTACCCGGAGGGCCTGTGGGTGCAGTGCGTCTACGGCGGCGGCGGGTTGACGCTGACGCGGAAGTTGGCGACGGTGACGGGCACCTGCACGGCACGCCACGAGAAGACGCCGCCGACCAGCCGAAGCCCGTTTCGTTCGTCTGCCGCTGAAGGCGCCAAGCTTCCGGGTCCGGCATTCGCCAGGCGGCACTCGGGCCACTGGCGCGCCTGCAAGTCCGGCGCAAGTCGGCACGCGCGCCTGCGCGCGCTCGCCGCATCGTCGATCCAGACCCGCGCTCGCCCAACCTACTTCCTCGCCAACACCGGCCCCAACGCGATCCCCGTATGCGTGCGCTTCGCCACCAGATGCTCCGGCGGCCCTTCGGCCACCACCTTGCCGCCGGCCGAGCCGCCTTCGGGGCCCATGTCGATCACCCAGTCGGCCTCGGCGATGACGTCGAGGTCGTGCTCGATGACGACCACGCTGTGGCCGCCGTCGCTCAGCCGGTGCAGCACCTTGATCAGCTTGGAGACGTCGGCCATGTGCAGGCCCACGGTCGGCTCATCCAGCACGTACAGCGTGTGCGGCGCCTTCTGGCCGCGGCGGCCCACCTCGTCGCGCACCTTGCTCAGCTCGGTGACCAGCTTGATGCGCTGCGCCTCGCCGCCCGACAGCGTCGGCGACGGCTGGCCCAGGGTCAGGTAGCCGAGGCCGACATCCTGCAGCAGTTGCAGCGGATGCGCGATCGACGGCATGCTGGCGAAGAACTCGACGGCCTCGTCGACTTCCATCTGCAGCACGTCGCCGATCGACTTGCCGCGCCACGTCACCGCGAGCG
Source organism: uncultured beta proteobacterium (assembly GCA_903845345.1). GTDB lineage: Bacteria > Pseudomonadota > Gammaproteobacteria > Burkholderiales > Burkholderiaceae_C > Scleromatobacter. Next base: position 5,106 of record CAIMXF010000238.1, on the reverse strand, counting down.
TCGCCGGATTGAAGCGCGCACCGTGGCACAGGTCGCACGGCACCTTCACGTCGGGCAGGAAGCTCATCTCGATCGTGCGCACGCCCTGGCCTTCGCAGCCCGGGCAACGGCCACCGTTCGCGCCGCCGGTGTTGAAGCTGAAGCGGCCCGCCGCGTAGCCACGCGCCTTGGCTTCGAGCGTCTCGGCGAACAGCTTGCGGATCGCGTCCCAGAAGCCGATGTAGGTGGCCGGGCACGAGCGCGGCGTCTTGCCGATCGGCGTCTGGTCGACCTCGAGCACCCGGTCGACCGAGTGCCAGCCTTCGACCGATTCGCAGCCCACCGGCTCGGCCTTGCCGCGGCTGCTCACCCGCGCCGCGACGCTCGCCAGCAGCACGTCGCGCGCGATCGTGCTCTTGCCCGAGCCGCTGACACCGGTGATGGCCACGAGTCGCTGCAGCGGCACGCGCACCGGCATGCCCTGCAGGTTGTGCAGCTTCGCGCCGAACAGCGTGATGTGCGTGCTGGCGCCGGCGTCGTCGGCCGCGAACGCGACCTCGCGGCGCGGCTGCATCGGATGCGTCTGAGGATGCGCGAGGCAGCGGCCGGTGACGGAATCCGGGTTGGCCGACAGATCGGCCACCGTGCCTTCCGCCACCAGGCGGCCGCCGCGCTTGCCGGCCCCGGCGCCGATGTCGATCAGGTGGTCGGCGCGGCGGATGGTGTCCTCGTCGTGCTCCACCACCACCAGCGTGTTGCCTTGCGAACCGAGTCGGGCGAGGGCGTCCAGCAGGATCTTGTTGTCGCGCGGATGCAGGCCGATGGTCGGCTCGTCCAGCACGTAGCAGACGCCCTGCAGGTTCGAGCCCAGCTGCGCCGCGAGGCGGATGCGCTGCGCCTCGCCGCCAGACAGCGTCGGCGCCGCGCGGTCGAGCGTCAGGTAGTTCAGGCCGACGTCCTCCAGGAACACGAGGCGGTTGCGGATCTCGGTGACGACGTCGCGGGCGATGTCCGCGTCGCGGCCGACCAGTTGCAGCGACTCCACCCACTTGCGCACGTCGGACACCGCCCATTGCGCGACATCTGTGATGGCCTGGTCCTCGAACTTGATCGCGCGCGGGGCGGGCGCCAGGCGCGCGCCGTGGCAGTCCGGACATGCGGCGTCGTGCAGCTCCTCGGCATCGGGCTCCTTCGAGATGAAGGCCTGCTCGCGGCCGCGCTCGTTCTCGTCCTGCACCGAGTCGTCGAACGCGGCGCGCTGTTCGCGCGTCAGCGCCAGGCCGGTGCCGACGCAGCCCGGACACCAGCCGTGCTTGCTGTTGTACGAGAACATGCGCGGGTCGGGCTCGCCGTAGCTGGTGCCACAGGTCGGGCAGGCGCGCTTGGTCGAGAACACCTTCACCGTGCCGATGCCCAGCGTCGAGTGGTCGAGGGCCATCGCCTCGGTGAGGCCGTCCAGCGGCGTGAGCAGGTGCATGACGCCCTTGCCGGTGTCGAGCGCCTTGGCCAGCAGCGCGCGCAGTTCGGCCTCGCGTTCAGGTGCAATCACGAGATCGCCCACCGGCAGCTCCAGCGTGTGCTCCTTGAAGCGATCCAGCCGCGGCCACGGGTCGACCTTCAGGAACTCGCCGTCCACGCGCAGGTGCGTGTGCCCGCGCGCCTTGGCCCACTTCGCGAGGTCGGTGTACACGCCCTTGCGCGCCACCACCAGCGGCGCCAGCAGGCCCACGTGCTGGCCGCGGTAGTCGCGCAGCAGCTGCGCCGCGATGCTCTCGACGCTCTGCGGCTTCACCGGGCTGCCGTCGTGGATGCAGTGCTGGATGCCCAGCTTGACCCACAGCAGCCGCAGGAAATGCCACACCTCGGTCGTGGTCGCGACCGTGCTCTTGCGACCGCCGCGCGACAGCCGCTGCTCGATGGCCACCGTCGGCGGAATACCGTACACCGCATCCACCTCCGGCCGCCCGGCCGGCTGCACGATGCTGCGCGCGTAGGCGTTGAGCGACTCGAGGTAACGCCGCTGACCTTCGTTGAACAGGATGTCGAACGCCAGCGTGCTCTTGCCCGAGCCCGACACGCCCGTCACCACCGTGAACTTGCCGCGCGGGATGGCGACGTCGATGCCCTTGAGGTTGTGCTCGCGCGCGTTGACGATGCGGATCGAGTTGTCCTCGATGCTGCCTTCGACCGCGCGGCGGCGCTTGCTGACCAGCGACTGCAGGCTCGGGCCGTCCTTGCTCGCGTCGCGCGCGCCCTCGGCCTTGTAGCGTGCGTCCTCCACCGCCGCGTAGCGGGCGTGCTTTTCCTTGGCGACGTCCGAAGCGGCGTAGCGTTCCAGCCCCAGCGTCTCGACGTAGTCGCGCAGCGCGCGCCCGGTGTGCGAGCGCGTGTTGGCCTGCAGGTCCTCGGGCGTGCCGACGCCCACGAGTTCACCGCCGCCCTCGCCGCCTTCGGGCCCGAGGTCGACCAGCCAGTCGGCCGAGCGGATCACGTCGAGGTTGTGCTCGATGACGATCAGCGAGTGGCCGGCGTCGAGCAGGCGGCGCAGCGAGCGCATCAGCTTGGCGATGTCGTCGAAGTGCAGGCCGGTGGTCGGCTCGTCGAACAGGAACAGCGTGCCCTTCTTCGCGGCCGGTTGCTGGGGCCCCTGCGCGGCCTCGGCGAGGAAGCCGGCCAGCTTCAGACGCTGCGCCTCGCCGCCCGACAGCGTCGGCACCGGCTGGCCCAGCTTCACGTAGTCGAGGCCGACGTCGACGATGGGTTGCAGCCGGCGGATCACCTCGCGATCGTCCGCGAACAGCTGGACGGCCTCGCTGACGGTCAGCTCCAGCACGTCGGCGATCGACAGCTGGCGGTCGCGACGCACCAGGTGCGCGTCCAGCATCTCGGCGCGGAAGCGCTTGCCGTCGCAATCGGGGCAGCGCAGGTAGACGTCGGACAGGAACTGCATCTCGACATGCTCGAAGCCCGAGCCGCCGCAGGTCGGGCAGCGCCCGTCGCCGGCGTTGAACGAGAACATGCCCGCGCCGTAGTTGCGCTCGAGGGCCACCGGCGTCGTCGCGAACAGCTTGCGGATCTCGTCGAACGCGCCGACGTAGCTCGCCGGGTTCGAGCGCGCGGTCTTGCCGATCGGGCTCTGGTCGACGAACACCGCTTCAGACAGCCAGTCCGCGCCCAGCAGCGCCTCGTGCTTGCCGGGTGTCTCGGTCGGCTTGCCGAAGTGGCGCTCGAGCGCCGGGTACAGGACGTCCTGCATCAGCGTGCTCTTGCCCGATCCGCTGACGCCGGTGACGACCACCAGCCTCTGCAGCGGGAACTCCACCGTCACGTTGCGCAGGTTGTGCTCGGTCGCGCCCTGCACGATCAGGCGCGGCGTCGACTCGACCACCGCGCGGCGGATGCCCATGCCCACCTGCTTGCGCGCGCCCAGGTAGGCGCCGGTGAGCGTGTCGGCCAGCTTCGCGGCCTCGGGCTCGCCGTCGAACACGATCCGCCCGCCCTTTTCGCCCGGCCCCGGGCCCATGTCGATCAGGCGGTCGGCGGCCAGCATCACCGCCGGGTCGTGCTCGACCACCACCAGCGTGTTGCCGGCATCGCGCAGGCGCTGCATGGCCTCGACGATGCGGTGCATGTCGCGCGGGTGCAGGCCGATCGACGGCTCGTCGAGCACGAACAGCGTGTTGACCAGCGACGTGCCCAGCGCGGTGGTGAGGTTGATGCGCTGCACCTCACCGCCGGACAGCGTGCGGCTCTGGCGATCGAGCGTCAGGTAGCCGATGCCGACGTCGTTGAGATACTTGAGGCGCGTGCAGATCTCGTCGAGCAGCAGCTTCAGCGCCTCGTCCGGCAAGTCGGCGGGCGTCTTTTGCATGTCAAAGAATCGTCGAAGCCGGTCGATCGACAGCAGCATCATGTCGTGCAGCCCGAGGCCCGGCAGCGCCTCGAGCTGCTCGCGCGTCCAGTCGACGCCGTGCGGCATGTGGCGCTTTTCCGGCGGCAGCACCGCATCGGCCTGCTCCTTCGTGCCGATGCGCCACAGCTGCGCCTCCAGTTTCAGCCGCGCGCCGTCGCACGCGGGGCACTTCGTGTAGCTGCGGTACTTCGACAGCAGCACGCGGATGTGCATCTTGTACGCCTTCGACTCGAGGTACTCGAAGAAGCGCTTGATGCCGTACCACTGCTTGTGCCAGTTGCCGTTCCAGTTCGGCGATCCATCGATGACCCACTTGCGCTGCGCGTCGGTGAGCAGGTTCCACGCGGTGTCGCGCGGGATGCCGGCGTCGCCGGCGTACTTCAGCAGGTCGTCCTGCTGCTCCTTCCAGGCGGGCGTCTGGATCGTCTTGACCGCGCCGTTGCGCAGCGTCTTCTTGTCGTCCGGCACCACCAGGCCCCAGTCGACGCCGATCACGCGCCCGAAGCCGCGGCAGGTCTCGCAGGCGCCGAACGCCGAGTTGAACGAGAACAGCGCCGGCTGCGGATCGTCGTAGCGCAGGTCGCTCTCGGGACAGTGCAGCCCGGTCGACCAGCGCCAGCGTATGCCCGGGTCCTGGGCCTCGGCGGACTCGGGCAGCACGTCGACGTTGAGACGCCCCTGCCCGCGCTTCAACGCCAGCTCGATCGCCTCGACCACGCGCACCTTCTCCACGTTGCCGACGCGAAATCGATCGGCCACCACGTCGAGCAGCTTGCGCTCGCCCTGGGCATCCTTGATCGTGCGCTCGCCGTGCACGCGCGTGAAGCCGCTGGTGGACAGCCACTGCGTCACTTCCTCGGCCGTCGTGTTGGCCGGCAGCTCGACCGGGAACGTGACCGCGACGCGCGGATCCCCCTGCGCCGCGGCACGCGCCACGAGGTCGGCGTAGATCGTGTCGGCGTTGTCGTGGCGAACCGGGAGCGCGGTGACCTTGTCGAACAGCGCCGCTGCACGGCCGAACAGCAGCTTCAGGTGGTCGTTGAGCTCCGTCATCGTGCCGACCGTCGAGCGCGAGCTGCGCACCGGGTTGGTCTGGTCGATGGCGATGGCGGGCGGCACGCCTTCCACGTGGTCGACGGCGGGACGATCCATGCGATCGAGGAACTGCCGCGCATAGGCCGAGAACGTCTCGACGTAGCGCCGCTGGCCCTCCG
>CAIMXF010000237.1 GCA_903845345.1 uncultured beta proteobacterium | reverse complement strand
CGGCCTGCAGAACGAGAAGAACCACGTGCCCGCGGCCGACAAGATCGCGCTCGTGGGCCTGCTGCAGGACGCCGGCCTGCGCGAGATCGAGGTCACCAGCTTCGTCAGCCCGAAGTGGGTGCCGCAGATGGCCGACGCGCTCGACGTGATGGCCGGCATCACCCGAAAGCCCGGCGTGCGCTATTCGGTGCTGACGCCCAACCTGAAGGGCTGGGAGGCGGCCGTCGCGACGCGGCCCGACGAGATCGTCGTGTTCGGCGCCGCCAGCGAGGCGTTCAGCCAGAAGAACATCAACTGCTCGATCGCCGAGTCGATCGATCGCTTCGCTCCCGTCGTGGCCGCGGCCAAGGCCGCCGGCGTCAAGGTGCGCGCGGCGATCTCGTGCGCGGTCGGCTGCCCGTACGAAGGCGACATCGCGCCGTCGCGCGTGGCGATGGTCGCGAAGATGATGCGCGCGATCGGCGTCGACCACGTCGGCGTGGCCGACACCATCGGCGTGGGCACGCCGCTGAAGGTGCGCGCCGCGATGGAGGCCGCGCTGGAGCACTTCCCGATCGCCGAGACCAGCGGCCACTTCCACGACACCTACGGCCAGGCACTCTCGAACATTTACGAATGCCTGCAGATGGGCATCCACACCTTCGACACCAGCGTCTCCGGCCTCGGCGGCTGCCCGTACGCGAAGGGCGCGACGGGCAACGTCGCGACCGAGGACGTGGTCTACCTGCTGCATGGGATGGGCATCCGGACGGGCATCGACCTCGACAAGCTGGTCGACGCCGGCGCGTTCATCAGCAGGGCGATCGGCAAGCCCAACGGCTCGCGCGTGGCGCGCGCGCTGCTGGCCAAGCGCGCGGACGCGACGGCGGTATGCGCATGAACGTCGAAGAACGTCCCGAAGGCTTCCAGCGCGTGTCCGCGGAGTTGCAGCGCCTGGGGCATCCGCACGCGCCGCAATTTCTGGACACGGCCGCCCGTACCTCGCAGGAGGCCGCCGACGCGCTGGGCGTGGCGGTCGGGCAGATCGCCAAGAGCGTGATCTTCCGGCGCAAGTCCGACGAGGTCGCGATCCTCGTGGTCGCGTCGGGCGATCGCCGCGTCGACGAGAAGAAGGTGGCGCAGATCGTCGGCGCCATCGGGCGCGCGGACGCAGAGTTCGTCAAGGCCAGGACCGGCTTCACGATCGGCGGCGTGTCGCCGCTCGCGCACGCCACGCCGGTGGTCACGCTGATCGATCGCGAGCTGTTCCGCTTCGACCGCGTGTGGGCCGCGGCGGGCCATCCGCACGGCGTGTTCCCGATGACGCCGGCCGAGCTCGAACGCCTGACCGGTGCGCCCGTGCACGACGTGGTGCAGGCGGTGCCGGCATGAGCAACGGACCGGTCATCCGCGACGGCATCGAGCACGCGCCCGACAGCGCGTTCTTCGTCGCGCGCCTCGCGGAGATCGGCGCCGCCGTGCCGGTGCCGTCGCCCTGCGTCAACATCTGCAGCATCGATCCGCACACCAGCGCGTGCCACGGCTGTCGTCGCACGCTCGACGAGATCGCCGCGTGGAGCCGGCTGGGCGATGCCGAGAAGCGGCTCGTCTGGCAGCAGTTGCCCGGCCGCGAGCCGCCGGTCTGAGGAACCGCCGTGCAACGCGTCATCTTCGACTTCGACGTCGTGTCGCCTTACGCATACCTCGCGTTCGAGCGCCTGCCCGCCGTGCTCGAGGGCGTGTCGCACCACGTCGAGTACCGGCCGCTGCTGTTGGCCGGGCTGTTGAAGCACTGGGGCAACACCGCGCCGGTGGACGTCGCGCCGAAGAAGGCGTGGCTGTTCCGCCAGTGCGCGTGGATCGCCGCGCAGCACGGCATCGCGTTCCGCGCGCCGACGCCGCATCCGTTCAACCCGCTCGCGTTGCTGCGGCTGCTGGTGGCGTCCGCGCCGGCGGGCGGCCATCCGAACCGGCGCGCGGTGGAGCTCGCGCTGCGCCACGTGTGGGCGCGCGAGGGCGGCGATGCGAACGACGCCGCGGCGCTGCAGGCGCTGGCCGACGCCATCGCGCCGCTGCGCGATCCGGCCAGCCCCGAGGTCAAGTCCGAACTGCAGGCGCGCACTGCCGATGCCGCGGCGGCGGGCGTGTTCGGCGTGCCGTCCTTCCGTCTCGACGACGGCCAGATGTTCTGGGGCACCGACTCGATGGCGATGTTGTCCGACGCCATGAGGCAGCGCCCGGGCGGCTGAGCGCGGTACCGCCTCCCGTACGCCGCGCGCGGAACGCGGACCGCATTGGCCGCGGCCGCCCGGCGGGGGTTTTCACGCCTCCGGTGTTTACCCTGGCGCATCTGCCACTTCCCACGATGAGAAACGTGGCGTCCGCGTTATCCCTTGCGTTGTAAGTTTCGAATAAGTCCCGCGTCAGACCTCAGTCAGAGGCCGGTCCCACGATGCGCAACAGGCGCTTCCCGTCGAGGAAGACGACCGCATCGACATAACAGGAGACATTCCATGGCAACCAGCAACGCGCGCGGCGCGGGCCTGACACGCGACGAACGCAAGGTGATCTTCGCGTCCTCGCTCGGCACCGTGTTCGAGTGGTACGACTTCTTCGTGTACGGCACCCTCGCGGGCTTCGTCAACAAGGCCTTCTTCTCGGGGCTGGACCCGACGGCGGGCTACATCGCCACGCTGCTCGTGTTCGCCGCCGGCTTCTTCGTGCGCCCGTTCGGCGCGCTGGTGTTCGGCCGGCTCGGCGACATGATCGGCCGCAAGTACACCTTCCTGGTCACGATCGTGATCATGGGCCTGTCGACGGCGGTGATCGGCCTGATCCCCACCTACGGGCAGATCGGGATCGCGGCGCCGATCATCCTGATCCTGCTGCGCGTGTTGCAGGGCCTGGCGCTCGGCGGCGAGTACGGCGGCGCGGCGACCTACGTGGCCGAGCATGCGCCGCAGGACAAGCGCGGCGCCTTCACGTCGTGGATCCAGACGACGGCCACGCTGGGCCTGTTCCTGTCGCTGGTCATCATCCTCGGCTTCAAGGCGGTGGTGACCAAGGAGGCGTTCGAGGACGTCTGGGGCTGGTGGCGCGCGCCGTTCGTCCTGTCGATCCTGCTGCTGATCGTCAGCGTGTGGATCCGACTGTCGATGAACGAATCGCCGGCGTTCAAGAAGATGAAGGCCGAGGGCAAGACGTCCACGGCGCCGCTGACCGAGTCGTTCACGCGCTGGGGCAACCTGAAGATCGTGCTGCTCGCGCTGTTCGGCCTGACCGCCGGCCAGGGCGTGGTGTGGTACTCGGGCCAGTTCTACGCGCTGTTCTTCCTGACCACCACGCTCAAGGTCGAAGCGTCCAGCGCGCAGTGGATGATCGCCACGGCGCTGGTGCTGGGCACGCCGTTCTTCGTGATCTTCGGCACGCTGTCGGACCGGATCGGCCGCAAGTGGATCATCCTGGGCGGCATGCTGCTCGCCTGCCTGACCTACTTCCCGATCTTCCACGGCCTCGCGCACGCCGGCAACCCGGCGCTGTACGACGCGCAGGAGAAGACGCACATCCTGGTCAAGGCGGATCCGGCCACCTGTTCGTTCCAGGCCAACCCGGTGGCCCGCGAAGCCGACTTCCGCAGTTCGTGCGACATCGCCAAGCGCGCGCTGATCACCGGCTTCTCGGCCAACTACGACAACGAGGTCGCGCCCGCCGGCTCGCCCGCCACGGTGCAGGTCGGCGACCAGACGATCACCGCGCCCGAAGCCGCGCTGGCCGCGGGCCCGGCCTACAAGTTCGACGAGGCCTCGGCCAAGGCGATCGCCGGCTTCAAGAAGGACCTGGGCGCCGCGCTGAAGGCCGCCGGCTATCCGGGCAAGGCGCCGCCGATCGAGCCCTTCGACAGCCGCTGGCTGACGATCGTCGGGCTGCTGTGGATCCTGATGATCTACGTCACCATGGTCTACGGACCGATCGCGGCGATGCTGGTCGAACTGTTCCCGACCCGCATCCGCTACACGTCGATGAGCCTGCCGTACCACATCGGCAACGGCTGGTTCGGCGGCCTGCTGCCCTCGGTGTGCTTCGCCATCACGGTGCAGACCGGCAACATCTACAACGCGCTGCTGTACCCGATCATCGTGGCGGGGGTGAGCCTGGTCATCGGTGCGCTGCTGGTGCGCGAAACCAAGGACACCGACATCTACGCCGGCGACTGAGGTCGACCAGCCTCTCGCCGGAATGGGCCCTCGCGGGCCCATTTTTCGTCGTGGGAAACACGCCCGCGAAGCGAATTCGAACGGGCTTGCGTCGACATCGCGCCGGCGCAGCCGCGGTGCGACTCGACGGTGCACAATGGGTTGCCACAGCCGGCAACAGACCGGCTTGGCGCGTGCGAGGCGCGGCGATTGCCCGCGTCCTCCGGTGGACGGGGCGACCGGCGACGGCCCCGGCGGTGGGGGCAAGAATGACAGAACAAGACCTGCTGGACGACGATCTTCGCTCGCTCGACCGCCTGGCCGAGGAACGCGGCGCGGGCGCGTTGGCGACGATACAGGCCGCGGTCGACCGGATGCGAACCGAGGGCGACCGCGATCGCCTCACCTGGGCGCTGCCGCCGCTGGCGCGCTCGTTCGCGCTGTGCGAGAAGTTCGACGAGGCCGAGGCCGCCGCCAACGAGGCGCTCGCGCATTTCCGCGTCAACGGCTCGGTACGCGGGCAGGCGCTCGCGCTGAACGCGCTGGGCCTGGTGGCCATCCGGCGCGGGGTGCCCACGCGCGCGCTCGAGATGGCCGGCGAGGCCGTCGTGCTGGCGCGGGCGTCCGAGGATCCGATCCTGCAGGTGCGCATCGCCAACACGCTGGGCGTCGTGCTCAACGACATCGGGCGGCTGCCCGAGGCCGTGCAGATCTTCGAGGAAGGGCTGCGTGCGGCGCGCGGCTTCCAGGGCGAGGCGGTGGTGCTGCGGCTGCGCTCGAACCTGTCGCTGGCGCTGAGCCGCTGGGCGCTGAAGGACTACGACGACCGCGTGCCCGAAGGCAACTGGCGAGCGCGCGCCGAGCGCGCGCTGGCGCTGATGGTGCCGACGCTGGCGACCTGGCGCGAGCAGAAGCGCTGGTCGCTGGTCAGCGGCGCGCTCGACCAGGTGGCCATCGCGCACATCGTCCTGGGCGACCTGCAGGCGGCGCACGCGGCGCTCGACGAGGCCGAGGCCGTGATGGACGAATCGGCGGCGCATTCGATGGTGTTCTTCGCCTGCGTCCGCGCCCGCGCGCACCTGCTGGCCAACGAGCCCCTCCTCGCGCTGCAGGCGATCGAGCGCGGCCACGCCGCGGCCGACAGCCGCGGCGGCCATGTGCACATGGACGAGCTGTTCCGGCTGAAGTCCCTCGCGCACGAATCGCGCGCCGAGTGGCAGGAGGCGCTGGCCGCGCACAAGCGCTTCCACGAGATGCGCACGCGCCTGGTGCTCGAGCGCGCCGAGCAGCAGGCCTCCGCGCTCGCGGTGGCGCTCAACACCGAGCGCGCGCTGCGCCAGGTGAGCGAGGAGCGCGACCGCGCCGAGCGCGCGCACCTGGAGGCGCGCCACGACCAGCTCACCGGCCTGGCCAATCGCCGCAAGTTCGACGAGTTCCTCGCCGGCGTGCTGCCGCGCGCCAGCGACGAGCACCCGGTATCGCTGGTGCTGATCGACCTCGACCATTTCAAGTCCATCAACGACCGCCATCGCCACCTCGTGGGCGACGCCGCGTTGCGCTGGGTCGCCACGCACCTGCAGGCGCAGTGCCGCCAGACCGACCTGCCCGCGCGGCTGGGCGGCGACGAGTTCGCGCTGGTGCTGTCGGCGCCGCTGGCCGTGGCGCACCAGGTGTGCAACCGCCTGCGCGTGGCCGTGGCCGAGCGCGGCCCCGACTTGCCCGCCGACGTCACCGTCCGCCTGAGCGCCGGCATCGCCGAGGCCAGTGCGCCGTGCGACGCGCTGCACCTGTTCAAGCGCGCCGACGAGGCGCTCTACGCCGCCAAGGCCGCGGGGCGCGACGCCGTGCGCAACGACGGCGACCCCATCCCGGACGCGCGCCACGGCTGAAGCGGCGCGCAAGTCTGACCGACGCAGGACCTCTTCCGATGACCACCGACCTCCAACGCGGCCTCTACGACGCGCCTGCGCCCGGCATCGACGACGCGGCGGCCACGTCCGCAGCGCTCGCGCCGCAGGACATCAGCACCGAGGTGCTGCTCGAGAAATACGCCAAGGGCGGCGAGCGCGACCTGCACGACGTGCGCGCGCGTGTCGCGCGCGCGCTCGCGCAGGCGGAGGCGCCCGAGCAGCGCGAGGCCTGGGCCGCGCGCTTCCTCGAGGCGCTGCAGGGCGGCTTCGTGCCCGCAGGCCGCATCAACTCCGCGGCCGGCACCGAGCTGACGGCCACGCTGATCAACTGCTTCGTGCAGCCGGTGGGCGACTCCATCGCACAGGCCGAGGACGGCGTCCCCGGCATCTACACCGCGCTCACCGAGGCCGCCGAGACGATGCGCCGCGGCGGCGGCGTCGGCTACGACTTCTCGCGCATCCGCCCGCAAGGCGCGTGGGTGGGCTCCACGCAAAGCCGCGCGTCGGGGCCGGTCAGCTACATGCGCGTGTTCGACCGCAGTTGCGAGACGGTGGAGTCCGCCGGCAGCCGGCGCGGCGCGCAGATGGCCGTGCTGCGCTGCGACCATCCCGACATCGAAGCCTTCATCCACGCGAAGGACCAGGGCGACCTCACCAACTTCAACATCTCGGTGGGCGTGACCGACGCGTTCATGCAGGCGGTCGACGACGATGCCACCTTCGACCTCGTGCATCGCGCACGACCCGGCGACGACCAGATCGCGGCCGGCGCGAAGCAACGCGACGACGGCCTGTGGCGCTATCGCCAGCCGCGCGCCCGCGAACTGTGGCAGCAGATCATGCGCTGCACCTACGACCACGCCGAGCCGGGCGTGCTGTTCCTCGACCGCATCAACCAGGACAACAACCTCAGCTACTGCGAGACGATCGCGGCGACGAACCCGTGCGTGACGGCCGACACCTGGGTGCAGACCAGCGAGGGCCCGCGCCAGGTCGCGCAGCTGGTCGGCCAGCCGTTCGTGGCGATCGTCGACGGCCGGCCGCATCGCACCGAGTCGGAGGGCTTCTTCGCGTCGGGCGTCAAGCCCGTGCACCTGCTGCGCACGCGCGAAGGCCACACCCTGAAGCTGACCGCGGATCACGCAGTTCGCGTGGCCCGGGGCGATCGCGACGAATGGATCGCGGCCGCGCAGCTCGAGCCGGGCGACGCGATCGTGCTGAACGACCATCGCGCGCTCGACTGGGGCGGCTCCGACATCGACCGGGCCGACGGCGTCGCGATCGGCATCGCGATCATCGAACTGGCGCGGTCGTCGGGGCTGCTGGGCCTGGTGCAGCCGCTCGTGTCGCCGGCGATCGAGGCGCACTCGCCGGCCTGCAGCGCCGGCTTCCTGCAGACGGTGTTCAGCGCCGACGGCTGGGTCGACACGACAGGGCCGCGCATCGGCCTCGTCAGCAACAGCCGGCCGGACCTGGAGGCGCTGCATCGCATGCTGTTGCGGCTGGGCATCCCGGGCGCGATCGCGGTGGACGCGAAGACCATGCAGATCGTCATCGAAGGCGACGCCGCCAGGCGCTTCGCCGATCGCATCGGGCTCGTCGGCGAGATGGCGGCGGCCAACCTCGAGATCCTGCGCGACGCGGCGCGCGCCGGCGTCGCCCCGGGGCGGTTCGTCGCGACCTTCGAATCGCTGGCGCCGATCGGCGAGGAGCCTGTCTACGACGTCACCGTCGAGGACGTCCACGCGTTCGACGCCAACGGGCTGATGGCCAAGAACTGCGGCGAGCAGCCGCTGCCGCCGTACGGCTGCTGCTGCCTCGGCTCGATCAACCTCACCCACTTCGTGCGCAACCCGTTCGCCGACGACGCGAGCTTCGACCACGACGCCTTCGCCGCGCTCGCCCGGACCGCCACGCGCATGCTCGACAACGTGCTCGACATCACCGTCTGGCCGCTGCCCGCGCAGCACGCCGAGGCGAACGCGAAACGCCGGGTCGGCCTCGGCTTCACCGGGCTGGACGACGCGCTGGCCATGCTCAACCTGCGCTACGACACGCCCGCCGCGCGCGCCGCCGCGCAGCGCATCGCACAGACGATGCGCGACGCGGCCTACGACGCGTCGTCCGACCTCGCCGTGGAGCGCGGCGCGTTCCCGCTGTTCAACGCCGACCTGTACCTGTCGCGCGGCACCTTCGCGTCGCGCCTGCCGCCGGCTCTGAAGGACAAGGTGCGCGCGCAGGGCCTGCGCAACTCGCACCTGCTGTCGATCGCGCCCACCGGCACCATCAGCCTGGCCTTCGCCGACAACGCGAGCAACGGCATCGAGCCGCCGTTCTCGTGGTCGTACACGCGCAAGAAGCGCATGCCCGACGGCAGCGCCAAGGCCTACGCGGTCGAGGATCACGCGTGGCGGCTGTATCGCCACCTCAAGGGCGCCGACGCGCCGCTCACCCAGGCCTTCGTCACCGCGCTGGAGATGAGCGCCGAGAGCCACGCCGCGATGGTGGCCGCGGTCGCGCCCTTCGTCGACACGGCCATCAGCAAGACGGTCAACGTGCCCGTCGACTACCCGTTCGCCGACTTCGAGGGCCTGTACCGCTTCGCGTGGAAATCGGGCCTGAAGGGCCTGGCCACGTACCGGCCGAACGCAGTGCTCGGCTCGGTGCTCAGCGCCACGCCGGCCGCGCCCGAGCCGCTGCCCAACGCCGCCACCAGCGAGACGCCGCAGCCGCTGGTCGCCGCGTTCGGCAACGCGGCGGACGTCGCCGTCAACGTCGCCGACCAGCGCCTCACGCTCGACCGTCCCGCCACCGCGGTGATGAGCTCGCTGCGCTGGCCCGGGCGTCCCGAGATGAACGGCGGCAACCCGGCGTGGACGTACATGATCCGACACCCGCATGGCGAGTTCGCCCTCTTCGTCGGCGAGATGCCCGCGCAGGCCGGCCCCGGCTTCGGGCTGTTCGCGCAGAACGTGCCGTTCGAGGTGTGGGTCAACGGCGCCGAGCAGCCGCGCGGCTTGGGCGCGCTCGCGAAGACGCTGTCGATGGACATGCGCGTCAACGATCCCGCGTGGCTCAGGCTCAAGCTCGACGTGCTCGCCACCGTCTCGGAAGAGCGCGCGTTCGACATGCCGTTCCCGCCCGCCGGCGAGCGTCGGCTGTTCCCCGGCGTGGTCGCGGCGACGGCGGCGGTGATCCGCTGGCGCTGCGAGCAGCTCGGCGCGCTGGCCGACGGCGGCCCCACGCCGATGCTCGATGCGATGTTCAGCCGCGACGAACCGCGCACCGGCACCGCCGGCACGCTGGCCTGGGCCGTCGACGTCGACAACCCCGCCACCGGCGAGACGTTCACGCTGACGATGAAGGAAGTGACGCTGCGCTCGGCCGCGGGCGCCAATGCCCCCGCGGGCGCCGCGCCCACGCGCGTGACGCGCCCGTGCGCGGTGGGTTTCTCCGGCAACTACCCGCGCGCGCTCGACGGCCTGGCGCGCCTGCTGTCGCTCGACATGCGCGTGATCGACCCCGCGTGGATCGGCATGAAGCTGCGCAAGCTGCTCAACGTCGGCGAGCCGCTGGGCCACTTCATGGCGCCGCTGCCCGGCCAGAAGCGCCAGCAGGTGTGGCCGTCGACCGTCGCCTACGTCGCGCGCCTGATGATCCACCGCTACGCGATGCTGGGCGTGCTCGACGAGGACGGCTTCCCGCTCGACGCGACCGGCCTGCTCGAGCCGCCCGCGCCGCGCGCCACCGGACAGCTCGCTCCCCAGGCCGGCCGCCCCTGCCCGGAGTGCGGCAACGCGACGATGATCCACAAGGACGGGTGCGACTTCTGCACGTCGTGCGGCTACGTCGGGGCGTGCGGCTGAATCCCGCCCGCGCAACGCTCAGCGCGGATTCGCCCGCGGCGACGCCTGCGGCCACCCCGCCGGGTCGTACTCGGCCTTGGGCTCCAGCTTCCAGTCGGGCGGCGGTTCGCTCACGCCGCGGGCGACGTTCAGCTCGACCTTGCGGGCCACCAGCGTGGCGCACATCTTCAGCCTGTCGAGGTCGGCCCGCACGAGATCGGCGCGCGGTGCGGCGCTGAAGCAGCACAGCGTGCCGTAGATGCGCTTGTCGGCCAGCACGATGGGCGTGCTCAGGTGGGCGCCGACGCGGAACGGCAGGTCGGGCAAGTCTTCGGCCGGTAATGCTGCGAGGTCGGCCACCAGCTCGGGCACGCGGCCTTCGACCACGCGCTGGCACACCGATTCCTCGGCCGGGCTCGAATCGCCGGCCTGGACGTCGGGCGCCCCCGGCGCCGCGTCGACGTAGCGGAACATGCGCTGCCCGTCGATGAATTCGGAGACGAAGACGACGTCCATCTCCATGCGCTGGCGCATGGCCTGCAACAGCTTGGAGACGGTGTCGTCGAGAAGGGGATCGCTCGAGTCGGCGGTGGCGACGAGCAGTTCCGTGATGGTGACGGTGAGGTCGTCGTCGCGAAAGGGTTCCAGGTATTCCATGGGTCAACGAGCGCGCAGGGAGGGCGCTTGCGGGATGCGCAGGCCAGTGGCGGAACGGGTGTGCCGAAGCCGTCGAGGGACGACCGTCGGCAGGTGTCTCAGACCAGCGCGGCCAGCGTCTTGCCGCCCGCGGAGGCAGCCATCACCGTGCCGCTCGCCACTTCGGAGACGGCCTCGCCGGTCGTCTGCATGCCCACCGCGATGTAGTGGCCGAGTTCCTTCGCGGCGCTCTTGACTTCGGAGACCACCGCGCCGACGCCGTCCTCGATCTCGCCGGCGATGGCCTCGCCGGCATGCAGGGCGCTCGTGGCCCCCGCCTCCAGCCCGTGCCAGGCGCCGACCGCGAGGTCTTCGGCGCCGTTGACGACCGTTTCGCCGACCGATTCCAGCGCGTGCAGCGCGTCGCCGCTGAACGCGACCGTCGCGCTGACGCCCGCGCCGACGGCGTCGGTCATCTCCGACAGCATCGAGCTCGAACTGGCGGGCCGGGTGACTTCGATGCGTTCGGACATCTGGGTGCGCGCGGGCGTGCCCGTGCTGGCGGGGGTGGAGGTGGACAACGGGGCGATGGACATGATGCGAATCCTGATGTTCGGCCAGGACATGGAAGACCGAACCCCGATGGTAAGAATCGAGCGGGACGCCATAGCCCCGATCAAGCCGGGAAAACCGGACAGCGATACATCGTCCAACAATATGTCGGCGTCGACATCTGGCCGTTTCGCCGGGTGGGGCCGTGGCAGGCGACGCATCGCTGTCCGGGCGACCAGGCGACTCTGCGGTGGGGCCGCTCGAGGATGGCGTGCTGTCGTCGAGCGCAGACGCGGCGGCCCGCGCGCGGCGCGATGTCAGCGACCGGTGGCGTTGCGCAGGAACTGGCTGACGTCCAACGGATGCCAGTGCACGGTCTTGAGCGCCTGCTCGATGGCGGCGTCGTCGAACTGCGACAGGAACGCGTCGTCCAGCGCCTGCGACGGTTCGTGGTCTTGCGGGGTCGAGGTGATGGTGTGCGGGGTCATGGGTGCTCTGCCGGTTGCCGGTGGAATGGCTGCATCTTCGCGTCGGGTTCGAGGCGGCGAAGCCAGACGTTATCGCGATGCGACGTGCGTGCAGTCCTACAAAAGCGGCGCGTCAGGCCGCCATCTGGCGCGATCCACCCATGAAGAAGGTCCTCAAGCGCGGCCCGGACTCCGCCGACAGGTGCGCGGCCTGCCGCAGGCAGGGTCCATCGCTTGCTCGAGCAGCTCAACGGACTCCCGAGGAGCACACATGACCACCAACGCCGCCACCCGCTTCGCCGAACTGGCCTTCGAACTGCGCTTCGATCCGCTGGTCGACGAGCAGGCGCCGCTCACGTTCCCCTGCGACGAGCACGGCCGGGTCGACCTCGACGAGCTGTGCGACCGCTCGCGCTGCGACTACCTGTTCGCGCACACGCTGATCGGCCGCCACTTCACGCCGCCGGTGATCCGCGCCTGCCTGGCCTGATCGCCGCTCAGGCGCCGCTGCGCGCCTGCAGCTGGTGCTGGATCTTCCACACCAGCCAGATCGCCGCCAGCGTGGTGCCGACCACCACGTCGCCGACGACGTCGAAGTGCTCGATGCGGCCGTCGGCGCCCTGCGAGACGATGTGGCCGGCCACCAGCGAGGCGATGCCGCCCGAGACCTGCTGGATCGACGAGCTGATCGCGTTGTACGCGCCGCGCCTGGTGGCTTCCGGGATCTGCGACGACAGCGCCTGGAACGGGATCATGCGCGAGAAGATGCCGACGAACATCGCCACGTTGATCAGGATCACCACGACGATCGGCGTCTGCTGCAGGCGGGTGTAGACCATCACCATGAGGATCGACAGCGCGCTGCCGAACAGGAACACGCGGAACTTGCCGAACCTGTCGGCCGACTTGCCGATCATCGGCCCGAACACGATGGTGCAGATGCCGGTGCAGAAGTAGATCGTCGGCAGGTGCGATGCATCGATGCCGATGTTGTGCACGAGGAACGCGCTGCTGAACGGCAGCAGCATGAAGCCGCCGGTGGCCAGCAGCGTCACCGTGAGGTAGGGCAGCAGGTGGCGCGGCTCGGTGAGCGTGTGCCAGAGGTGCATGAACGGACTGTGTTCCTGAGGCTTGCCCAGGTGGCCGTCGACGGGCTTGAGCTTCATCGCGATGACGCCCAGGCCGAGCACGCCGATGCCGGCCAGCACGAGGAAGGGCATGTGCCAGTCCCAGTGCTTGGCGAAGTACAGCCCCATCGGCAGGCCCAGCACCTGGCTGGCCGCGAACGCCGTCTGGATCAGTCCCATCACGCGGCCGCGCAGCGAGATCTCGAACAGGTCGGTGGCGATCGCCAGCACGACCGAGCCGATCACGCCGCCGAAGATGCCGGTGACGATGCGAGCGGCCAGCAGCAGCTCGTAGGTCGGCGCGAGGCCGCAGCCCAGCGTGCCCAGCAGGAAGCCGGTGTAGAAGAACATCAGGATCTTCTTGCGGTCGAAGCGATCGGCGAAGCCGGCCGCCACGAAGCCGGAGATGCCCGCGCTGAACGCGTACGCGGACACCGCCTTGCCGAACTGCTCGGTCGAGATCGACAGCGCCGGCATGATGAACACGCCCAGCGGCGACATCAGCATGAAGTCGAGGATGACGGCGAACTGCAGCAGGGCGAGCAGGCCCACCACGAACTTCTGGTACGGCGAGAACTGGGCGGCGGGAGCGGTGGTGGGCGGGGCCATGGATGAGGTCCGTTCGTGTTCCAACCCGCTATCGTCGCCGAAATCGGCTTGCCGCGGACGGACCGTCCGGCGGTCAACGGCGTTTCGACGTCTCGCAGCGGTTGTCGACGTTGGACATCCGCGGCGGCATGGATATACTTCGCATGCGAAATAAATGCCGACCATGTCCAGCCGACCTCGCCTCATCTTCCTGCTCAACAGCGCCCAGCGCCGTCTGCAGCATTACATCGCCGCCGAGCAGGAGCGTGCCGCGCGCGCGGGCACGGGCGCACCGTCGCCCGCGCAGAGCGGCGTGTTGTTCGTGCTGGCGCGCGAGGACGGCGCGACGATGGGGCAGCTGTCGCAGGCGCTCGATCTCGCGCCGTCGGCGATGTCCGGCCTGGTGCAGCGCATGGAGGCGCAGGGCTGGGTCGCGCGACGCGCCAGCGCGACCGATGCGCGCACGCAGCAGGTGTGGCTGCAGCCGCCGGGCCGCGCGCTGCTGCCCGGGCTGAACAAGGCGTTGGCGCGCATCAACGAGCGTCTCTTCGGCGCCTTCACGCCGGCCGAGCTGCACACGGTGGCGCGCTGGCTCGAACACGTGCAGAACCTGGGAGATGACCATGACTGAAGCCCGCACCTCGGAGTCCGCCACGTTGAGGCCCGAGCCCGTCGAACTGGCCTGCGCGGACCGCTTGCGGCTGCAGGGCCACTTCTTCGCCGCGCGCGGCGATGCGTCGGCCGTGCCGGTGCTGATCGCGCCGGCCACCGGCGTGCGACAGCAGTTCTACTGGCGCTTCGCCGACTGGCTGGCGTCGCAGGGCCATCCGACGCTGGTGTTCGACTACCGCGGCATCGGGCTGTCGCTCGTCGGCCGGCTGGCCGACAGCCGCGTGCGGCTGGACGACTGGGGCCGCCTCGACCAGGTCGCCGCGCTGCAGTGGCTGCAGTCGCGCACCGGCGCGGCGAAGGTGGTGCTCGTCGGGCACAGCGCGGGCGCGCAGATGATCGGCCTGCTGCCCAACCACGCGAGCATCGCGCGCGTGGTGGGCGTGGCCGCCTCGAGCGGCTGGTTCGGCGGCATGCGCTTCGCGTTCGCGCTCAAGGCCCGGTTCGGGCTGCGGCTGATGGTGCCGCTGGGCACGCTGTTGCGCGGCTACGCGCCCACCGCTTGGCTGGGTCTCGGCGAGAACCTGCCGGCGCAGGTCGGCCGCCAGTGGGGGCAGTGGTGCGCGGCCGGCGGCTACGCCACCAACGCGGTGCGCGCCGGCCAGGCCGACGATTTCCACGCCCACGTGCGCACGCCCATCGTCGTGCTGCACGCCGCGGACGACGACATCGCGACGTCCGCCACCGTGCGCGACCTGCTGCGCACGCTGCCGGCGTCGCCGCGCGCGACCCTGCGCATCGAGCCGTCCGACCACGGCCTGCGCGGCATCGGCCATGTCGACTGGTTCCGCCAGTCGCACCAGGCGCTGTGGCCGCTGCTGCGGCGCGCGGTGCTGGGCGAGATCGCGCTCGATCCCGCGGTGACGCCGGCCTGACCCGGCCGTACCATGGTCGCATGAGATTCCCCCGAACCGGACTGGTCGCGGGCGCGCTGGCAAGCGTCCTGGCGCCGGCCATCGCCGACCCGGCGGGCGAGGGCGGGCGCTTTGCGGCGAAGGGTGTCGCTCCGACGCTGGCGCTGTGCCACCTGCCGCTGGAATGCGGCGGCCAGAAGCCGCGTCATCGAACGGCCAAGCCGATCCGCGAGACCGGCAACGACAGCATCATCGACGAGCGCCGGCTCGAGTTCGACGGGTTGCGGATCCAGCTGTTCTACGCCGCCAGCGACATGTCCGCGCCCCCGGCCAGCTGGGACGCGCTCGCGCGGCAGGCGCCGTCCGTCCTCGAGATCACCATCACGTCCGCGCGCTGGCCCGTCATGGACGGACTGCGCGTCGGCACCGAGCGCAGCGTCGTCGAGCGCACGCTCGGCAGCCGCCTGGCCGCGGGCGACGACGCCTGCGAGGATTTCGCCGACGAAGCAACCCAGGACACCGTGACGTTCTGCTACGCCGGCGGCAAGGTGCGCTCGATCCGCTGGACGCCGTGGTGGGACGGCTAGACCTTCGAGATCATCTCGAAGCCGCCGTAGATCATCCGCTTGCCGTCGTACGGCGGCGCCGCGGCGGACTGCAGGCGCGGATCGGCCATCACCTTCTGCCAGGCCTCGTCGCGCGCGGCCTTCGAAGGCCAGCGGATCCAGCCGAGGACGACGGTCTCGTCGTCTTCGCGCTTGACGGCCATCGGGAACGAGGTGAGCTGGCCTTCGGGGACATCGTCGCCCCAGGTGTCGATCACCTCGAGCGCGCCGTACTCCTTGAACACGCCGCCCATTCGCTCGCAGTGCGCGCGATAGGCTTCCTTGTCGGCGGCCTTGACGGCGGCCACGAATCCATCGATGTAGGTCATTGCGGTCTCCTTTGAATGAGCGACGGCGCTGCGCGCGTGCGCGGCCGGCTTGCAGGACACGACGAGTGGCGGGCATCCAGATCGACAGCGCGTTGACAGGAGAACGACCGATCAGGCGCTGGCGGCCGGCTCGCCCGGCGCTTCGTGCGGCGCGCCGCCGGTCATCTGCGTGAGGCCGGCGATCAGGTCGCCGAAGCGCTCGCCCTGCACGACCACGTGCGCGCGGATCGCCTGCACCGCCTTCTCGGCATTGCCTTCGTGCAGCGCGTCGACGATCGCCTGGTGCTCCTCGAACGAGCGCTGCGGCCGGTTGCGCACGCGCAGCTGCAGCCGGCGATACGGCCGCAGCTTGCGCTGCAGCGCGGCGGCCTGCTCGAACAGGAAGGTGTTGTGCGACGCCGCGTAGATCGCGTAGTGGAAGCGCTCGTTGGCGTAGAAGTAGGCGTCGGCGTCGCGCGCGGCCGCGGAGCCGCGGCAGGCGTCGTGGGCGGCCTCGATGGCGGCCAGCTCGGCGTCGGTCATGCGGCGCGCGGCCAGCCGGGCGCACATCGCCTCCAGCTCGGCCATCACCTCGAACATCTCGATCAGTCGCTGCGGCGTGACCTGGGCGACCACCGTGCCGCGCTGCGGTCGGGTCTCCACCAAGCCTTCGCCGAGCAGCAGACGCAGTGCCTCGCGGATGGGCGTGCGCGACACGCCGAAACGGGTCGCGAGCTCGACTTCATCGAGGCGGGTGCCCGGAAGCAGCTTGCCCGTGGCGATTTCTTCCTCGATGGACTCACGCAAGCGTTCGGACAGCCGATAACCGGTCATGCATCCCATTCTAGGCAGGCGGGTGCACCCACGCAGCGTGAATTAATGCAGGTTTTGAGTGCCTGAAAGACTCAAAACGAATAACGACTCCTCAAACCGGAATTCATTCCTCACCGGTTTGGATCCATTCCAAGAAGAATCGCGCTCTTCGAGAGGTCTACCGACCGCTCCCAAGCGGCCCATCAGGCCCACAGCATCTCCCCACGACCGTGATGAACCTCAGAATCCTTGGCATCGCAACGGCGCTGTTCGCCGCCTGCAATGCCAATCCGAGCGAGCAGTCCACGCAGCCTCCGATGCCCGTCGTCGCGACGGCGCCGCGGGCCGCCGGCATCATCGACCGGTTCGAGGTGGTGTCCAGCATCGACGCCTACAAGGGCGCGACGCCGGACGGCGCGGCGGGGCCGTACACGGTCATCACGGGCATCGTCCACGGCCGCCTGCTGCCGTCGCATCCCGACAATGCCGGCATCGTCGACATCGACAACGTGCCCAAGGACGCCGACGGCTACATCGACTACACGACCGACGTCGTGATCCTGCGGCCGAAGACGCCCGGCAGCGCGCGCCGCGTGCTGTTCTACGACACCGTCAACCGTGGCGAGAAGATCGGCCAGCAGAGCTTCGTCGGTGGCGGCGCGGTGATCGGCGGCGACGCGCCGGACGCCAGCTTCCCGTCGCTGCTGCGCGCAGGCTACACCGTCGTCTGGAGCGGCTGGCAGAGCAACGTCGCGCAGACCGGGGCCGGCGCCACCAACCCGTTGGGCGTGAACTTCCCCGTCGCCACCAATGGCGACGGCACGCCGATCACCGGGCTCAGCCGTGAGGAATTCATTCCGGACAGCGCCCGCGGCGTGCACGGCTTCCACCTCAGCTACGAGCCGGCATCGCTCACCGATCGCTCCGAAGTGGTCTTCACGGCACGGCAATCGTGGAAAGGCGCCGACGGCCAGTCGCGCTACGCAGGCCCCTCCGTGCCGGTCACGAACTGGAGCTACAGCTCCAACGGCAACGGCACCGTCTACGTCAACTTCGCGCCGCCGGCGGCGGTGCCCGCCGCGGACGGCACATTGGTGGCGCCCGACGGCGGCACCATCTACAGCTTCGTCTACCGCGCGAAGAATCCGGTCGTCGCGGGCATCGGCTTCGCGGCGGTGCGCGACCTGGTCAGTTTTCTCAGGAGCGCCGGCGCCGACGCGCAGGGCAATCCGAACCCGGTCGCCGACATGAAGGCCGCGGCCTGCGTCCTCGCCACGGGCTGCGCGGCCGCGCCGGCCTCCAACTTCGACGTCGCGATCGGCGAGGGCGTTTCGCAGGCGGGCCGCTTCCTGCGCGATTTCCTGTACCAGGGCTTCAACAAGGACGGCCACGGCGCGAAGGTGTTCGACGGCCTGGTGCCCATCATCGCCGGCGCGCGCCGCACCTGGATCAACGCGCGCTTCGCGCAGCCCGGCCGCTTCTCGCGCGAGCACGAAGACCACTGGATGCCCGGCGACCAGTTCCCGTTCGCCTACGGCGTGGGCACCGACCCGGTCAGCGGCGCCACCGATGGCCTGATGAAGCGCTGCCTCGAGAGCGCCACCTGCCCGGACGTCATGCAGATCGACGGCAGTTTCGAATGGTGGGCAGGTCGCGCGTCGCTGGCGGTCACCGACGGCGCGGGGCACGACGTCGCCCTGCCCGACAACGTCCGCTACTACATGATCGCCGGCGCGCAGCACGGCGGCGGCCGGGGCGTGAGCACCGGCGTCGTGACGCAGCCAGGCGTCGGCGCCGGCTGCCAGGTCGCGCCGAGCCCGGTGTCGGAGGTGCCGGTCGAGCGTGCGCTGATCCCGGCGCTGGAAGACTGGATCGCCAAGGGCGCGCTGCCGCCGGCCTCGCAGTACCCGACGATCGCGGCGGGCACGCTCGTCGCTCCGGGCAAGACCGGCTTTCCGGATCTGTCCGACATCAGCGTGCCCTCGGGCGCGCAGGCGACGCCGGTGGCGCTGAGCCTGGTGTCCCACGGCGTCGCCAACGGGCTCGCGCTGACCGACTACGGCGGCGCGACGCCCCTGGTCGACGCGACCCGTACCTACAAGATACTCGTGCCCAGGGTCGACGCCGACGGCAACGAGATCGCCGGCCTCCGGATGCCCGAAGTCGCGGTGCCGCTGGCCACGTACGCCGGCTGGAACGTGCGCCTGCCGGGCCACGCGGCGGGCGAGAGCTGCAGCACCAGCGGCTCAGCGATCCCGTTCGCGGTGAGCCCCGCGACCAGGGCCGCCAAGGATTCGCGCAAGACCCTCGCGCAGCTGTACAACGGCCGCGCCGACTACCAGGCGCGCTTCGGCGCGGCGGCCGACGCGCTCGTGGCGCGCGGCTTCCTGACGTCGGCCGACGCCGCCAACATCTACAAGAAGGACGCGGCGGCCATCTCGCCGGCCCTGATCCCGGCGCCCTGAGCGTCGCCGGATCGCGCGGCCCGTTCAGGCCCGGGCGGCGCGTTTGGCCGGCGCCTCGGGCGGCACGCCCGCCGCGGCCATCCCGCCCAGGCTCGCGAGGAGACCGGCGAAGCGTTCGTCCTGCACGACCGCGTGCGCGCGGATCGCCTGCACCGCCTTCCCGGCATCGCCTTCGCGCCCGCGCAGCGCATGCGATGGAACGCGGCGAGCGTGCTGGCAGCTTGGACCCTCCGATATCACGTCCCAGGGGCACTCCACTGCGAGTTGCCCTTGCTTTCGGGTTGTCACTGACTAAGGGTGTCATGGATTGCATGCAAACTTGACGTTTCTGTATTCAAATCGACGCGAGGGGACGATGCCTGTACGGTGTCCCATCCGAACGCGATATCCACAGGAGACATCATGGCAATCACTCGACGCGCGATGGTCCAGGCGGCAGCGGGAGCGGCGATCAGCCCGTTCGCGGCGCGCGCGCTGGCCCAGGACGGCACCCTCAAGATCTCGCACCAGTTCCCGAGCGGGACGATCGCCGAGGGCGATTTCCGCGACCGACTGTGCCGCCGCTTCGCGGCCGACATCGAGAAACGCAGCAACGGCGCGCTGAAGGCCGCGGTGTACCCGGGCTCGTCGCTGATGAAGACGAACTCGCAGTTCTCGGCGATGCGCAAGGGCGCGCTGGACCTGTCGCTGGTGCCGCTGTCGTACGCCGGCGGCGAGGTGCCCGAGGTCAACATCGGCCTGATGCCCGCGCTGGTGCCCAGCTACGAGGTCGGCACCGCGTGGAAGACGGCCGAGGTCGGCAAGCTGCTCGCCAAGACGCTGGACGACAAGGGCATCATCGTCGTCAGCTGGATCTGGCAGGGCGGCGGCGTGGCGAGCAAGAACGCGCCGCTGGTGGCGCCGTCCGATGCCAAGGGCATGAAGGTGCGCGGCGGCAGCCGCGAGATGGACATGATGCTCAAGGAGGCCGGCGCCTCGGTCATCTCGCTGCCGTCCAACGAGATCTACGCCGCGATGCAGACCGGCGCGATGGAGGCGGCGATGACGTCGTCCACCAGCTTCATCTCGTTCAAGCTCGAGGAGATCGCCAAACACCTGACCACCGCGCGCAACAAGGCCTACTGGTTCATGTTCGAGCCGCTGATGATCTCCAAGGAGGTCTTCTACAAGCTGCCCAAGGCGCACCAGGACATCATCATGGCCGTCGGCGCCGAGCAGGAGAAGTTCGCGACCGATTCCGCGCGCGCCGACGACAAGATCGTGGCCGAGGTCTACACCAAGGCCGGCGCCAGGTGCTACGACATCGACGACGCCACGCTGCGCAAGTGGCAGGCGATCGCCAAGGCCACGGCCTGGAAGGACTACGCCGAGCACAACGACACGTGCAAGGCCCTGATCACGGCCGCGCAGAAGCTGCTGTGAGCCTCGAGCTGCCGCACGTCCCGGTCGGCCTGGCGGCAGCGCGCGCCGGTGCCGGCCTGCACCAGCACGTCGATCCGGCCACGCCGCGCTGGCTGCGGCCGCTGGCGCATGCGCTGGTCCATATCAACCGCGGCGTGATGGTGCTGGGCATGATCGCGCTGATCGCGGCGGCGCTGATATTGACGTCGAGCGTGGTCACGCGCTACTTCCTGCACGCGTCCACCGACTGGCAGGACGAGGCCGCGCAGTTCTGCCTGGTCGGCGCCACCTTCCTGTGCAGCGCGTTCGTGCAGGCGATCCGCGGGCACGTGGGCATCGAGGCGGTGTCGTCGATATTGCCGGCCGGGGTGAACCGCGTGCGCATCGCGCTCGTCGACCTCGGATGCTTCGCGTTCTGCACGTTCTTCGCCTGGAAGTCGTGCACGCTGTTCCACGAAGCCTGGGCCGAGGGCCAGACGACGTCGTCGTCGTGGGCGCCGCCGTTGTGGATCCCGTACTCGCTGATGGCGGCCGGCATGCTGCTGCTGTGCGTTCAGCTGGCGCTGCAGGTCGTGGTCAGCTTCAACAAGCTGCGCCTGCCGGCGCAGGCCCGCTGATGTCGATGCTCGCGCTCGGGCTGCTGTTCGGCGTGGTCACGCTGCTGATCATGTTCTCGGGCATGCCCATCGCCTTCTCGCTGGGCAGCGTGGGCGTGCTGTTCATGGTGTTTTTCATGCCGACGTCGTCGCTAGACACCGTCACGCAGAACGTCTACGAGGAGATGTCCAGCATCACGCTGCTGTCGATCCCGCTGTTCATCCTGAAGGGCTCGGCGATCGGGCGCACGCGCGCGGGGCAGGACCTGTACGCGGCGATGCACGTGTGGATGGGCCGCATCCCGGGCGGCCTGGGCATCGCCAACGTGTTCGCCTGCGCGCTGTTCGCGGCGATGGCCGGCTCGAGCCCGGCCACGTGCTCGGCGATCGGCAGCGCGGGCATCCCCGAGATGCGCCGGCGCGGCTACTCGCCCGGTTTCGCGGCGGGCATCATCGCCGCGGGCGGCACGCTGGGCATCCTGCTGCCGCCCTCGGTGACGATGATCCTGTACGCGGTCGCGTCGGAGCAGTCGCTGGGCCGGCTGTTCCTCGCGGGCATCGGGCCGGGCGTGCTGCTGGTGATCCTGTTCGCGGCGTGGGCCGCGATCAACTACCAGCGCGAATATCGTGCAGCCAAACGCGACTTCGAAGCCAACGGCACCCCGTCCCCGCTGCTGCTCGACGAGCACTTCACGATGACGCAGCGCTTCTCGATCCTGCCGCGCGTGCTGCCGTTCCTGATCCTGCTGACCGGCGTGATGGTGGCGCTGTACGGCGGCTTCGCCACGCCGTCCGAGACCGCCGGCCTCGGCAGCCTGATGGCGCTGCTGCTGATCGCGGTGATCTACGGCGTCTGGCGGCTGCGCGACATCGCGCCCATCCTGTCGGCCACGCTGAAGGAGTCGACGATGCTGATGTTCATCATCGGCATGTCGCTGCTGTTCTCGTACGTGATGAGCTACCTGCACATCAGCCAGTCGATGGCGCAGTGGATCGTCGGGCTGTCGCTGTCGAAGTGGGTGCTGCTGGCCGCGATCCTGGGCATGGTGATCGTGATGGGCTTTTTCCTGCCGCCGGTGTCCATCATCCTGATGACCTCGCCGATCTTCCTGCCGCCGCTCAAGGCCGCGGGCTTCGATCTCGTGTGGTTCGGCGTCGTGATGACCATCGTGATGGAGACCGGCCTGATCCATCCGCCGGTGGGCCTGAACATCTTCGTGATCAAGAACATCGCGCCCGACATTCCGCTGGGCGCGATCATCCGCGGCATCATCCCGTTCGTCGTCCTGATGCTGCTGACGGTGGTGGTGATCTCGGCGGTGCCATCCATCGCCACCGCGCTGCCCGACCTCGTGATGGGTCCGCTCGCCCACCCGCAGCCATGACCACGATCGCCGACTCGCCGTGGACGCGCCAGCGCAGCAATCGCGCGCAACGGCTCGGGCGCGCGGCCGAGCTGGCGGGCGTGCGCGCGAAGACGGTCGACGCCGACGCGATCGTCGCGCTGCTGGAGGCGCTGATCGAGCCGGGGGACCGCGTTTGCCTCGAGGGCGACAACCAGAAGCAGGCCGACTTCCTGGCGCGCGCGTTGACGCAGGTGTCGCCCGCTCGCGTGCACGATCTCCACATGGTGCAGTCGGTGCTGTCGCTGCCCGAGCACCTCGACGTCTTCGAGCTGGGCATCGCGAGCAAGCTCGACTTCTCGTTCTCCGGCCCGCAGTCGCTGCGCCTCGCGCAGTTGCTGGGCGCGGGCAAGCTGCAGATCGGCGCGATCCACACCTACCTCGAGCTGTTCGGCCGCTACTTCGTCGATCTCACGCCCAAGGTCTCGCTCATCGCCGCGCAGGCCGCCGACGCGCAGGGCAATCTCTACACCGGCCCGAACACCGAGGACACGCCGGCGATCGTCGAGGCCACCGCGTTCAAGAGCGGCATCGTCGTCGCGCAGGTCGACGAGATCGTCGACAGGCTGCCGCGGATCGACATCCCCGCCGACTGGATCGACTTCGTCGTGCGCGCGCCCGAGCCCGCGTTCATCGAGCCGCTGTTCACGCGCGACCCGGCGCAGATCTCCGAGATCCAGGTGCTGATGGCGATGATGGCCATCAAGGGCATCTACGCGGAGTACGGCGTGCAGTCGCTCAACCACGGCATCGGCTTCGACACCGCGGCCATCGAGCTGCTGTTGCCGACCTACGGCGAGCGCCTCGGCCTCAAGGGCGGGATCTGCCGGCACTGGGCGCTGAATCCGCATCCGGCGTTGATCCCGGCGATCGAGGCCGGCTGGGTCGAGTCGGTGCACTCGTTCGGCTCCGAGCTGGGCATGGAGGACTACATCCGGGCGCGGCCCGATGTGTTCTTCACCGGCCCCGACGGCAGCCTGCGCAGCAACCGCGCGTTCTGCCAGGCCGCGGGCCACTACGCGTGCGACCTGTTCATCGGCTCGACGCTGCAGATGGACATGCTGGGCAACAGCTCCACCGCCACGCTCGGCCGCATCGCCGGCTTCGGCGGCGCGCCCAACATGGGCGCCGACGCGCGCGGCCGCCGCCATGCGAGCGTCGCTTGGCTGAAGGCCGGCCGCGAGGCGCGCGACGGCCTGCCGGGCGTGCGCGGCACGCCGCGCGGGCAGAAGCTCGTCGTGCAGATGGTGGAGACCTTTCGCGAGCACATGCAGCCGGCGTTCGTCGAGACGCTCGATGCCTGGCAGCTCGCCGAGCAGGCGCACATGCCGCTGCCGCCGATCATGATCTACGGCGACGACGTCACCCACGTGCTCACCGAGGAAGGCATCGCCAACCTGCTGCTGTGCCGCGACGACGAGGAGCGCGAGCAGGCCATCCGCGGGGTGGCGGGCTTCACGCCGGCCGGCCAGAAGCGCGATCGCGCGATGGTGCAGAAGCTTCGCGCGCGCGGCGTGATCCGGCGTCCCGCCGACCTCGGCATCGACCCGCGCGACGCCACGCGCAACCTGCTGGCCGCGCGCTCGATGCGCGATCTCGTGCGTGCCTCGGGCGGCCTGTACCAGCCGCCGCGGCGCTACCGGAACTGGTGATCGGCATGGAGACGCTTCACTTCGCATTCGATGGCGCAAACGTGCTGCCGGCGTTTGCCCCGGCATTGGTCGGCGTCGTCGCATCGGGCAACCTCGAGGTGCTCGTCGAGTCCGCGGCGGGTACGGGGTGCCGTATCGACATCGATACCTCCGCCCGCGGCTTCGGCGCGATCTGGGAGGCAGTGCTGCGCGACTTCCACGACCGCCACGGCCTGGCCGGCATCGCCGTCTCGATCCACGACATGGGCGCGACGCCGGCCGTCGTGAGCCTGCGGCTCGACCAGGCGATCTCGGCGATCCGGGGAGCGACGCCATGGGCGGCGTGAGCTTCGCGGAGATGTCGGCGCGCGAGCGCCTCGCCGCGGTCGTCGACGACAGCAGCTTCCACGAATGGCTGCCGCCGTCCGAGCGCGTGATGAGCCCGCACCTCGCGCAGCTGGGCGTGCCCGCCGCGTTCGACGACGGCGTGGCGATCGGCCGCGCGACGCTGGGCGGTCGCGCGATCTTCGTCGCGGCGCAGGAAGGCGAGTTCATGGGCGGCGGCGTCGGCGAGGTGCATGGTGCCAAGCTGGTCGGGCTGCTGCGGCGCGCCTTGCGCGACCGGCCTGACGCGGTCGTCGTGCTCGCCGAATCCGGCGGGGTGCGGCTGCACGAGGCCAACGCCGGGCTGATCGCGGTCTCGGAAGTGATGCGCGCGCTGCTCGACGTGCGCGCCGCCGGCATCGCGACGGCCATCCTGGTCGGCGGCGCCAACGGCTGCTTCGGCGGCATGGGCATCGTCGCGCGCTGCGCCGACACGGTGGTGATGAGCGACATCGCGCGGCATGCGATGTCCGGGCCCGAAGTCATCGAGTCCTCGCACGGCGCCGGCGAGTTCGACTCGCGCGATCGCGCGCTGGTGTGGCGCACGACGGGCGGCAAGCATCGCTGGCTCACCGGCGATTGCGACGCGCTGGTCGAGGACGATCCCACCGCGTTCCGCGCCGCGGCGATCGCCGCGCTGGACGTGCATCGGCCGATGACGCTGGCCGCGCTGCAGCAGGAGTCCGCGCTGCTGCAGCGTCGCACGGAGGTCGATGGCGAGAACGCCGACGCGTTCGAGCTGTGGACGCTGCTGGGCGTGCCCGACGCGCGATCGGTGCCCGACCTCGATGCCGACGCGGTGCGCGCGCGTCGCCCCGCCGCGCTGGCCGCGCTCGCCAACGGAGGCGCGTGATGGACTGGCCCGCCGTCGCCACGCAGCTGTTCGGCGCTGGCCACGCGATCGTCGCCGACGGCGACTTCCTGGGCGGCACGGCGATGTTCGATGGCGCTGCGATCGCCGTCGTCGGCACGACCGACCATGCCGCGGTGGGCGTCGACCTCGCGTTGCGCCAGGCGCGCGCCGTGCTCGAGGTCGTCGAGCGATTCCCGGGCCGGCCGCTGCTGCTGCTGGTGGACACGCAAGGCCAGAAGCTGCGCCGTCGCGACGAGCTGCTGGGCATCCATCGCGCGATGGCGCACCTGGGCTGCTGCCTCGATCTGGCGCGGCGCCACGGGCATCCGGTGATCGGGCTCGTCTACGACCAGGCGCTGTCCGGCGGCTTCATCACCTCGGGGCTGATGGCCGACGCGTGCCACGCGCTGCCCGATGCGGAGATCCGCGTGATGCGCGTGCCGGCGATGGCGCGCGTGACCAAGCTGCCCGAGGCCCTGCTCGAGTCGCTGTCGCTGACCAATCCCGTCTTCGCGCCCGGTGTGGCGAACTACGTGGCGATGGGCGGCGTGCGCTCGTTGTGGGACGGCGATCTCGCCGCCGGCCTGCGCGCGGCGCTGGCCGATCGCGACAGCGCGGACCGTCGCGCCGAAGAGGGCGCGCAGCGCGGCGGCCGTCGCTTGGCCGCGGACGTGATGCGGCGCGTGCTGGAGGCGTGATGGCGGCGCCGGAGCTCGAGGCCCCGCCGGCGGCGCGCCTGCCGGCGGCCCTGCATCGCCAGCAACTCGTCCGCTTGTCCGTCGACGGCTGGAGCCGCGTGCTGCAGCAGCCGCGGGACGCCGAGGCGCGCGCCTGCCTGGGCCTGTGGGCCGAGCGCGGGCTGCCGCTGGTCGTCACGCGCCAGCCGGCGTCGCACGGCGACCTGCTGGCCACCGGCTTGCCGGCGCCGGCGCGCTTCGGGCGGCGTCGGCTCGCCGTGGCGGTCGCGCCGCGCGACTTGCTGTTCCTCGACGAGTTCCCGTCGGCGACGGCCGTCACGCGCCTGCTGCCGCGCCCGGTCGCGAAGACGTGGCGTGCGTTGATGGCGGCGCTCGCGGCCCACGACTGCGCCGCGCGCGTCTACGGCGGCTACGGCTGGCAGGCGCTCACGCGGATGGCCTACGTGCACGCGGCCTCCGACGTCGACCTGCTGTTGCCGGTGGCTTCGGGCGCGCATGCGGATGCGGTCGCGCAGGTGTTGGCGACGACGGCGTGGGACGGCCCGCGGCTGGACGGCGAATTGCTGTTGCCCGACGGCGGCGCGGTCGCGTGGCGCGAATGGCGCGAGCATCGCGAGGGGCGGGTCGCGCAGGTGCTGGTCAAGCGGCTGCGCGGCGTCGCGCTCGAGACGCCGGGCGCCAGGCTGCCATGACTGCAGCCGTCACGCGCCGCGCGACCGCGCCGGTGCCGTCGCCGCATGCCGGCGCCTTCCACGCCTTGCTGGGCCGCGCGGCCATCGCCGCGTTGTACGACGAGCTCGCGCTCGAGTCCAAACCGGGGCTCGTGTCGTTCGCCGACAGCGGCAGCCACCACGACATGGACGCGGGCACCTTCCTGCGCAGCCTGTTCGCGCTGCGGCACTTCTTCGTGCGGGTCGCTGCGCAGGGCGCGCGGAGCGACGCGTTCGAGCCGCTGGAGTCGCTGGGCATCGCCGCCGAGGCCCGCATGCTGCATGCCACCGGCGGCGTCAACACTCACCGCGGCGCCATCTTCACGCTGGGCCTGCTGTGCGCCGCCGCGGGCGCGGCGCAGGACGCGGGACTGGCCTGCAACGCGACGACCCTGCGCGCCACGTTGCGCGCGCGCTGGGGCGCGGCGCTCGCGTCACGCGCGGCGACGCGCGCGCTCGACACGCACGGCGCCCGCGCCACGCGCCAGCACGGACTGCGCAGCGCGAGCGAGGAGGCCGCCCAAGGCCTGCCCACGTTGTTCGACCACGTGCTGCCGGCACTGCGCGACGCGCGACGCGCCGGCGCCGACGACCGCGGCGCGCGGCTGCACGCGCTGTTCACCGCGATGGCCGAAGTCGACGACACCAACCTCGTGCATCGCGGCGGCCTGCAGGGACTGTGCGACGCCAGGCGGCTCGCGCGCGAATTCCTCGCCGACGGCGGCGGACTGAGCGCCGACGCGCCGGAACGCGCGGCGCGCGTGCATGCCGCGTTCGTCGAGCGCCGGCTGTCGCCCGGCGGGGCCGCCGACCTGCTGGCCGCGGCGTGCTGGATCGAACGCGTGGAGCGGCTCGCCGGCGCCGCGTCGCGATGACCGTCGCGCTGCTGTTCCCCGGACAGGGCACGCAGCACGCCGCGATGCTGCGCTGGCTCGAAGGCGACGCTGCCGCGCGGGCCGTGCTGGCGCGCCTGGCGTGCGAGCTGGGCGACGACTGGCGCAGGCGCGTGGCGGATCTCGACTGGTCCTTGTCCAATGCGGTCGCGCAGCCGCTCGTCACGGGCGTGAGCGTGGCAGCCTGGTGCGCGCTGGCGCCGCGCCTGCCGCGGGTGGTGGCCATCGCGGGCTACAGCGTCGGCGAACTCGCGGCCTGCGTCGCGGCGGGCATGCTGGAGTCCGGTGACGCGCTCGCGCTCGCCGTGCGCCGCGCGGCCGCGATGGATGCTTGCGCCGACGACGAGCCGGCGGGGCTGCTGGCGCTGTCGGACGTCGATTCCGAGGCCGTCGACGCCGCCTGCGCGCGCTGGAGCCTCGAGGTCGCGATCCGCACCGGCGAGCGCCGCTGCATCGTCGGCGGGGCGATGCGCGCGCTCGCCGAAGCCGCGTCGCACTTCGACGCGCTCGGCGCGACGGCCACGATGCTGGGCGTGCGCGTGGCCTCGCACACGCACGCGATGCGCGCGGCCGTGCCCGCGCTGACGCAGGCGCTGGCCCTCGCGCACTGGCGCGTGCCGCGCGTCGCGTGGGTGTCCGGCATCACGGGCGCGGTGGTGCGCGACGTCGCTGAAGTGCGGCGCGTGCTGGCCGCGCAGGTGGCGACGACCGTGCGCTGGGACGCCTGCATGGACGCCGTCGCCGAGCGCCGTCCCGACGCCGTGCTGGAGATCGGCCCCGGCACCACGCTCGCGCGCCTGTGGCGCGAGCGCCATCCCGCGATCGCCGTGCGTTCCTGCGACGAATTCGCACGCGCCGAGCAGGCCGCCGAGTGGGTCGCGACGGCCTCGTCGCGATGACGCGCGCCGCGCCGCGCCGCGACGGGTCCGCCGGCCAGCCGATCCATTCCCGTCGAAAGCCGGCGGTCACGCTTTCGGCGCTAAGCTGGGCGAACTTGCCGACTCGACCCGAAAGCCGCGTGACGCCTCCGCCGCCCGCACCCTCTTCGCCGCCCGACCCGCCGACGAAGTTCCACGCCGGCGGCCTCGTCAATGGCGCGGTCGTGCTGGGCCTGCTCTATTTCGGGCGCGAGGTGCTGGTGCCCATCACGCTGGCGGTGCTGCTGAGCCTGCTGATCGCGCCGCTCGTGCGCAAGCTGCGTCGATTGGTGCGCTCGCAGGTGCCGGCGGTGCTGGGCGCGGTGGCGGTGCTGGCCATCCTGGTCGGCGGCCTGGCCGCCGTGATCGTGTCGCAGGTCGTGGCGATGGCCGAGAGCCTGCCGCAGTACGAGGTCACGATCCGCGACAAGCTGAAGACCGTGCAGGACGTGACGAACAGCCGCGTGCTGCAGGGCGAGGCCGGGCGCGTGATGAGCCGCCTCGGCGAGGAGGCCGGCGCGGCGTCGGCACCGGTGCGCGCCACGCTGGAGGGCGCACCGCTGACCGCCTCGGGCGCCGTTCCGGTGGAGATACGGCCGCGCGCGCAGA
Organism: uncultured beta proteobacterium; assembly: GCA_903845345.1. Taxonomy (GTDB): domain Bacteria; phylum Pseudomonadota; class Gammaproteobacteria; order Burkholderiales; family Burkholderiaceae_C; genus Scleromatobacter. The sequence continues at coordinate 2,061 of CAIMXF010000237.1, read as the reverse complement.
CCCCGGTCGAGGTGATCTCGCACCTGTTCTCGTCGATCTGGGGGCCGTTGGGCCATGCGAGCATCGTGCTGATCGTGATGGTGTTCGTGCTGCTGGAGCACGAGTCGTTGCGCGACCGCTTCATCCGGCTGCTGGGCGGCTCGGACATCCGCCGCACCACGCAGGCGTTCAACGACGCGGGCGAGCGCCTGTCGCGCTTCTTCGTCTCGCAGCTGGCGGTCAACGTCGGCGTGGGCGTCGCGGTGTGGCTGGGGCTGCTGCTGATCGGGCTGCCGCACGGCGTGCTGTGGGCGGTGCTGACGACGCTGCTGCGCTTCGTGCCCTATGTGGGTGTGTTCATCGCGGCGGGCAGCGCGGCGTTGATGGCGGCCGCGGTCGATCCGGGCTGGACGCTGGTGTTCGAACTGCTGGGGTTGTTCGCGGCGGTCGAACTGATCGCGTCGCAGGGGGTCGAGCCGCAGCTGTACGGCCACAGCACGGGGCTGTCGCCGTTGTCGGTGGTGGTGGCCGCGATCTTCTGGAGCTGGATCTGGGGGCCGATCGGCCTGCTGGTGTCGACGCCGCTGACGCTGTGCCTGGTGGTGGCGGGCCGCCACATCAAGGGGCTGAGCTTCCTCGACGTGCTGCTGGGCGACACGCCGGCGCTGTCGATGTCGGAACGCTTCTACCAGCGCGCGATGTCGGGCGACCACGAGGAGATCGTCGCGGCCGCGCACACCTACCTCAAGCGCAAGTCGTTCGCGCGCTACTGCGACCGCATCCTGATGCCGGCGCTGCAACTGGCCTTCGTCGATCTCGCCAAGCACAGCATCACGCCGCAGCAGCAGCAGGCGGTCAAGAACACGGTCGCGCGCGTCATCGAGGAGCTCGGCACCGACGCCTGCAGGCCCTCGTGGCGCAACCGGCGCGGCTCGGTGCTGGACGAGGCGAGCGTCGGCGCGCACCTGCGCCAGCAGCGCGAGCGCGCGGCGGGCAAATGGCAGGGTCCGGTGGAAGTGCCGCCGGGTTCCATCGCGCTGTGCATCGGCCTGGGATCGATGCGCGACGACCTCGTCACCGAGCTGCTGGTACGCATCCTGCGCACGCAGGACATCGACGCGCGCCACCTGTCGCTCGAGGATCTCGGCAAGGGGCCGCCGCCCGGAGCGAAGTCCGACGACGTCGCGATGCTGTTCATCGTCAGCGCGTTCCCGGCCGAAGAGTGGGAACGCGCCGAGGCGGTGCTGGCGCCCCTGCGCGAGCGCTTCACGAGCGCCGTCTTCGTCGCGATGCTGTCGGAGGGCGAGTTCGCACGGGCCGACGAGGCGATGGATCTCGTCGTCCATTCGTTCGAGCAGGCCGCGGCCGAGGCCGCCACCCGCTACAGCAAGACGCCGGCGAACTAGCTTCGCGTCGACGCGTTCGTTCGCATGCCGGCGGCCAGGATCGCGCCGGCGATCGCGATGCCCGCCAGGTGCGCCAGCGTCACCGCGTCGCCACGCGCGGCCGCGTCGAGCCAGGGCGCGCCTTGCGTGGTGGCGTAGGCCGCGATGATGAACGCGAGCTCGAACGGCCGGCTGCTGCGTGTCGATGCGGCCGACGCCAGTCCCCACAGCGCGATCGACGCGGCGATCACGAACGCGGCTGCGCTCGTCGCCGGATGCGCGAACGCCTCGTGCAGCAGCCCCGGCGCGGCGGCGAGCCAGGCGAGGACGACGCCCGTCGCCATGCGCGCCAGCAGCAGCCGGCGCGGCCCGCCGGGCGCCGTCGCCACCAGGTCCAGCGTGCGGTGCTCGTGGTCGCGCAGGCCGCTGCGCGAGAACACGTCGAGCAGCAACGTCCAGCCACCCAGCATCGCGAGCGCCACCGCATGGCGCGGGCCGAACAGCTGCACGCCCCACAGCGGCAGCCATGCCGCCCACCACCACCACGGGCGCATGCGCAGCACGACGAAGACCTCCGCGGCCACCAGCACGCCCGTCGCCGTGCCCTGCAGCGGCCGCAGCAGCGCGCGCAGCCAGCGCAGCGAGCGCGGCGCGCGCCGGTTGCCAGAGGCGCTCGCCGGCGCGACGCGCGCGGCGG
>CAIMXF010000236.1 GCA_903845345.1 uncultured beta proteobacterium | reverse complement strand
CACACTGACGCAGGAACATTCGCCCACGGCGTAGAAGCCCTGCACCACGCTGTTCGGGTTGACAGCGCCGGTGGCAGACGCCTGCGGCGCCACCACCTGGCCATAGATGTTGGTCGGGATGCCACCCATCTGGTAGTGGATCGTCGGCACCACGGGGATCGGCTCCTTGGTGATGTCGACGTTGGCGAAGTTGTGGCCGATCTCCAGCACCGAGGGCAGGCGCTTCATGATCGTCTCGACGCCCAGGTGGGTCCTGTCGAGGTGGATGTAGTCCTTGTTCGGGCCGCAGCCGCGGCCTTCCTTGATCTCCTGGTCCATGCAGCGCGAGACGAAGTCGCGCGGCGCCAGGTCCTTGTAGTGCGGCGCGTAGCGTTCCATGAAGCGCTCGCCGTCGGAGTTGCGCAGGATCGCGCCCTCGCCGCGGCAGCCTTCGGTCAGCAGCACTCCGGCGCCGGCCACGCCGGTCGGGTGGAACTGCCAGAACTCCATGTCTTCCAGCGGGATGCCGGCGCGCGCCGCCATGCCCAGGCCGTCGCCGGTGTTGATGAACGCGTTGGTCGACGCCTGGTAGATGCGGCCCGCGCCGCCGGTGGCCATCAGCACCACCTTGGCCTCGAGGATGTGCAGGTCGCCCGTCTCCATCTCGATGGCGGTGACGCCCACGACGTCGCCGTCGGCGTCGCGGATGAGATCCTGCGCCATCCACTCGACGAAGAACTGCGTGTGCGACTTGACGTTCTGCTGGTACAGCGTGTGCAGCAGCGCGTGGCCGGTGCGGTCGGCCGCGGCGCAGGCGCGCTGCACCGACTTCTCGCCGTAGTTGGCGGTGTGGCCGCCGAACGGGCGCTGGTAGATGGTGCCGTCGGCGTTGCGGTCGAACGGCATGCCGAAGTGCTCGAGCTCGTAGACGACCTTGGGCGCTTCGCGGCACATGAACTCGATGGCGTCCTGGTCGCCGAGCCAGTCGGAGCCCTTGACGGTGTCGTAGAAGTGGAAGTGCCAGTTGTCCTCGCTCATGTTACCCAGGGACGCGCCGATGCCGCCCTGCGCGGCCACGGTGTGCGAGCGCGTGGGGAACACCTTCGAGAGCACGGCGACGTTCAGGCCGGCCAGCGACAGTTGCAGCGACGCGCGCATGCCCGAGCCGCCGGCGCCGACGATGACGACGTCGAACTTGCGCTTGGTGATGGACGAGCTTGTGGATGAAGCGACGGTCATTGCTTAGATTCTCCAGAGGACTTGCACGGCCCAGCCGGCACAGCCGACGAGCCAGGCGATGGCGGCCACTTGCAGCACGAGACGTGCGGCCATCTGCGTGACGTAGTCCATCAGCACGTCGCGGACGCCGACCCAGGCGTGCCACAGGATCGAGGCGATGGTGATGAAGGTGAGGACCTTCATCCATTGGTGGGCGAAGATGCCGGCCCACTTGTCGTAGCTCATCTCGCCGGGCGTCAGGCATTGCACGACGACGATGGCGGTGAACAGCGCCATCAGGACGGCGGTGGCGCGCTGCACCAGCCAGTCGCGCAGGCCGTAGTGCGCGCCGACGACGACGCGCTTCGATCCGTAGTTGTCAGACATTTTCTTGCGAATCCCGATCAGTAGCCGATGAACAGCTTGTAGGCGAACAGCAGCGTCAGCACGACGGCCACGCCGATGGCCACCAGCGCGGACACGCGGCCGAATTCCTTGTCCACCGTGTGCGTGAAGTCCATGTAGAGGTGGCGCACGCCGGCACAGAAGTGCTGCAGGAAGCCCCAGATCAGCGCGAGCGCCGCGAGCTTGACGACGAACGCCGGCACGAAGCCGATGCCGCCGAGGAAGGCGCCGCGGAACTGGTCGAACGTGACCTCGGACGACAGGCTGGTGTCGAACATCCAGATCACGAACGGCATCAGGATGATCAGGACGAGCCCGCTGACGCGGTGCAGGATGGAGACCCAGCCCGCCGGCGGCAGCCGGTACTGGGTCGCGTCGATCAGGCGCATCTGCCCGGGTCGTTTCTTGATCGCCTTCGCGTCAGCCATGATGGTGCGTCCTTGTCGTTATGTCGTCTGGGCGGCGCCAACGGTGCGCCACCTGGTTGCCGGCGCCTGCACGCCGCGGTTCCGGCGTCGCCTGAAGGCGTCGGGGACCGGTAAAACCCGCGAATTTTATGGCAATGCAACATGCGTTGCCCAAGTGGGGATTGGAATCCGCCGATCGTCGCTTTTGCCCCGCATGGCAGGCATCCGGCGCGGTCGGAAGGGACGGTCGCAACGCGGTCATTTTCAGTTCAGCGTGTTGCGGTAGTAATGGCTTTCGGTGCGGTAGAGGCCGCGCCGCAGTTCGACCGGCTTGTCGCCGTACGTGAACGACAGGCGCTCGACCGAAAGCAGCGGCGTGCCCTCGGCCACCGCCAGCACCGCGGCGGTCGGGGCGTCGGCGGCGACCGCGCGGATCTTCTCCTCGGCGCGGATCATGCGCACGCCGAACTCGGTCTCGAACATGTTGTACATCGGACCGATGTAGCCGGTCAGGCGCTCGGCGGTGAGGCCCTTGAACATGAGCGCGGGCAGCCAGATCTCGTCGAGCACGACGGGGCGGTCGTCCTGCGCGAGCGTGCGCCGGATCATGATCGCGCCCTCGGCGCCCTTGAGCTCGAGCGCGCGCGCGACCGGCGAGGGCGGCCGCATGCGCTTGCAGTCGATGAAGTGGCGTTCCATGCCCCGCGGCTTGCCGTCGTCGGGCGCGAGGCGCAGGAAGCGGTACTGGATCTGCTCTTCGGCGTGCGTCGCCACGAAGGTGCCCTTGCCCTGGCGGCGCACCAGCAGGTTCTCGGTGGCGAGCTCGTCGATCGCCTTGCGCACCGTACCCTGGCTGACGCGGTAGCGCGCGGCCAGGTCGGTCTCGGCGGGGATCGCCTCGCCGGGCTTCCATTCGCCTTCCTGCAGGCTGCGCGTGATCAGCAGCTTGATCTGCTGGTACAGCGGGCTGAAGGCGGGGCCGGACGGATCCGAGGACATGGGCAGCGGCGGCGGGAGGTTGGGCGGGCGAAGGGGGCTGCGGGGCAGGTGGCGCCGTCGCGAGTCCGCAGCAGGCGTCTTCTGCCGCGGGGCTTCCTTTTGGAGGGGCCGCCGCGATTGCAGCACAGCCGCGGGGAAGCCGTCCACCTTGCCGGGAGCATCCCACTTGGCTTGTCTTGTATAAGACATAAGATGATTGACCCTGTCCGGGTTTTTCCCGGGAGTCGCAGTAAACTTGGAACCCAGCCGCGGGCTCGATCGCTGTCGGGTCGCTCGCGCCAGTTGTCCGGATCGGCGACGTCGTCGCAGGCCCTTCATCCGTCCCATCCTCTCGTCTCGGAGACATTTCCATGAGCAAGTCCCCCGTTCGCGTCGCCGTCACCGGCGCCGCAGGCCAGATCGGCTACGCCCTCCTGTTCCGCATCGCCTCGGGCGAGATGCTGGGCAAGGACCAGCCGGTCATCCTGCAACTGCTGGAGATCCCCGACGAGAAGGCCCAGAAGGCGCTCAAGGGCGTGATCATGGAGCTCGACGACTGCGCGTTCCCGCTCGTGGCCGGCATCGAAGCCCACGGCGATCCGCTGACCGCGTTCAAGGACACCGACTACGCGCTGCTCGTCGGCGCGCGCCCGCGCGGCCCCGGCATGGAGCGCGCCGACCTGCTCGCCGCCAATGCCCAGATCTTCACCGCGCAAGGCAAGGCGCTGGACAAGGTCGCCTCGCGCGACGTCAAGGTGCTGGTCGTCGGCAACCCGGCCAACACCAACGCCTACATCGCGATGAAGAGCGCGCCGAGCCTGCCGCGCGAGAACTTCACCGCCATGCTGCGCCTCGACCACAACCGCGCACTGACGCAGGTCGCCCAGAAGACCGGCACCCGGGTCGGCGACATCGAGAAGCTGACGGTGTGGGGCAACCACTCGCCCACCATGTACGCCGACTATCGCTTCGCGACGGTCGGCGGCAAGGCCGTCAAGGACCTGATCGACGACCAGGTCTGGAACGCCGACACCTTCCTGCCGACCGTCGGCAAGCGCGGCGCCGCCATCATCGAGGCGCGCGGCGTCTCGTCGGCCGCCTCGGCCGCCAACGCGGCCATCGACCACATGCGCGACTGGGCCCTGGGCTCGCATGGCAAGTGGGTCACGATGGGCGTGCCGTCCAACGGCGAATACGGCATCCCGAAGGACGTGATGTTCGGCTTCCCGGTCATCACCGAGAACGGCAAGTACAAGATCGTCGAAGGCCTGGCCATCGACGAGTTCAGCCAGGAGCGCATCAACAAGACGCTCAAGGAACTGCAGGACGAGCAAGCCGGCGTCGCCCATCTGCTGTGAGATGACGGCCCCGGTCCGCTGAATACCGCGGACAGCCCCCAACGGGCGTTGGTCCTTGCACGTCACGGACGAGCGCGGCGGCCGAACGGCTTGCGCCGTTCGCCCGCGACCCTGGACTCCGAATGCCGGAGTGGCGGGGTTCAAAATCAACGCGCGGCATCGTCCGCGCGTTGTTCATTTCACGAAGCAGATCCGAGATGACCCCCGCCCCGCACCCGCGCGACGTCCTGTTCGAGGACGGCGACCCGACCACCGCGCTGCCGGTCTGCGACCACTATGCCGGCGCCGAGGCGCGCATGCGCAAGAGCCTCGCGCTGCAGGCGGAGCTGGGGCCGGTGTTCGACGTCACGCTCGATGGCGAGGACGGCGCGCGGGTGGGCGGCGAGGTCGAGCACGCGCACCTGATCGCCGAGCTGGTGGGCTCGCCCGCCAACCGCTTCGACCGTGTCGGCGCGCGCATCGTGCCGCGCGGGCATCCCGCGTTCGAGAAGATGCTCGAGGTGCTGCTGCGCGACGCCGGCTCGCGGCTGGCGTACCTGATGATCCCGAAGCCGCGCGACGCCGCCGACTTCGAGGCCGCCGTCCACGCCGTCGACGCCGCGTCGCGCGCGGCCGGCCTCGCGCGCGAGGTGCCGCTGCACGCGCTCGTCGAGACGCATGGCGCGCTGCGCGACGTCGAGCTGCTGGCCGCGCATCCGCGGCTGGAGTCGCTGTCGTTCGGGCTGATGGACTTCGTCTCCGCGCACCGCGGCGCGATCCCGCACTCGGCGATGGGCGCGGAAGGGCAGTTCGCGCATCCGCTGGTGGTGCGCGCCAAGCTCGCGATCGCCGCCGCCTGCCACGGCCATTCGAAGACGCCGTCGCATGGCGTCGTGACCGAGTTCAAGGACACGCGCGCGCTGCAGCGCGCCGCCGAGCGCGCCTGCCGCGAGTTCGGCTACACGCGCATGTGGAGCATCCACCCCGACCAGGTGCGCGTGATCGTCGATGCGTTCGCGCCGACGGCGGCCGAAGTCGACCTGGCCATCGAGGTGATCATGGCGGCGCAGGCCGCCGACTGGGGCCCGATCCGCCATCGCCACAACGGCCGCGAGCACCTGCACGATCGCGCGAGCTATCGCTACTTCTGGCACGTGATCGAGCGCGCGCACCGCACGTCGGCCGGCGGCCACTCTCAGCTGCCGGCGCAAGCGCGCGTTCGCTGGTTTTCGCGCTGAAACCGTGACGCAGTTGGCACCCGGCAACCCCGAAACAAGGCGTTGCACCTGAATCTGTAACAGCACGGGGAGTCTGGCCGACAATTCGGCACCGTCCAAACCCGGAGACTTCCCTTGATGTTCCGCACCCTGACCGCCGCCGCTGCCGTGGCCGCGCTTTCCACGCTCGCCCTGTCTTCCGCGTTTGCCCAGACCGCCGCCTCGGCGCCCAAGGCCAAGGCCGCCGCGAAGAAGACCGTCGCGAAGACGGCCGAGCCCGTCTCCGCCACCAACGACAACCTGGGCCCCGGCCAGCTGTCGATGGCCGACCGCGTGCTCACCGGCGTCGCCGACTGCGAGTTCAAGGAGAAGGTCGACGTCGAGAAGATCCCGGGCCATTCGGGCAACTTCAAGGTCACCTACGAGCACAAGACCTACGTCATGGTGCCCGAGGAAACCACCACCGGCGCGATCCGCCTGGTCGACACCGCCGGCGCGGTCGTGTGGATCCAGATCCCGATGAAGTCGATGCTGATGAACCAGAAGGAACATCACCGCCTGGTCGACAACTGCATGGAAGACGAGCAGCGCATCGCGGTGCAGGCGACGCAGCAGGCCGGCACCAACGCCGGCGCGCTCGCCCCGCAGGTCGCGCCCCCGGGCACCGTCAACACGAGCGCCGCCGCGGTCAACGCGGCCGTCGCGAACACGGCTGCGCCGGGCTCGACGGTCACGACCACGCAGACCACGACCACCACCACGGTCACGACCCAGGTGCCGCCTGCCGTCAAGAACAGCGCGGCGACGCCGTCGACCGCGGCCTCGGGCATGTGGAAGTGATCCTCGCGTCACGCGCGCGCTGACCCGCGCGCGGGCACGAAAGAACGCCGCCCGGCTTCGCAGCCGCGCGGCGTTTCTCGTTGGGCGGCGAGCCTCAGGAGTTCGAGGTGGCGCGCACTTCCTCGATGGTCGTGACGCCGGCCAGCACCTTCTCGATGCCGTCCTGGCGCAGCGTGCGCATGCCTTCGCCCATCGCGTGATGCTGGATCTGCTCGGCGCGCGCGCCTTGCTGGATCAGGTGGCGCACGCCCTTGCTGACGGTCAGGAGCTCGTGCACGCCCGCGCGGCCCTTCACGCCGGTGTTGCCGCACTTCGCGCAGCCGGTGCCGCGGAAGAACTGCAGGCGGCCGTCGACGGCGTAGCGCTTCGTCCAGTCGGCCAGCGTGGCCTCGCGGGTCGGCGCGTCGGGATGGTCGCCCCAGATGTGCAGCGAATCGTTCAGCAGCTCGTCGACCTGTTCGTCGGTGGCAGGCGTGGCCGTCTTGCAGCCGCTGCAGATGCGGCGCACCAGGCGCTGGGCCAGCACCGCCAGCAGGGCGTCGGCGAAGTTGAACGGATCCATGCCCATGTCGAGCAGGCGGGTGATGGTCTCGGGCGCGCTGTTGGTGTGCAGCGTCGACAGCACCAGGTGGCCCGTCAGCGACGATTCGACCGCGATCTGCGCCGTCTCGTTGTCGCGGATTTCGCCCACCATGATCACGTCCGGATCGGCCCGAAGGAACGCGCGCAGCGCCTTCGCGAAGGTCCAGTCGATCTTCGGGTTGACCTGCACCTGGCGCAGGCCGGCCTGCGTGATTTCGACCGGATCCTCGGCCGTCCAGATCTTGCGTTCGGGCGTGTTGATGAAGCTCAGCGCCGAGTGCAGCGTGGTCGTCTTGCCGGAGCCGGTCGGGCCGACGCACAGCACCATGCCGTAGGGCCGCTCGACGGCCTTCTTCAGCTGCGACAGGTTGTGCGGCGACATGCCCAGCGAATCGAGCGGCAGCGGCTTGGCCGAGGCCAGGATGCGCAGCACGGCGTCCTCGAGGCCGTTGGCCGTCGGGATCATCGCCACGCGCAGCTCGATCGGGCATTGCGGCACGAAGCGCGCGAAGTTGATCTTGCCGTCCTGCGGGCGGCGGCGCTCGGAGATGTCGAGGTCGCACATGATCTTCAGGCGGGCGACCAGCGCCTGCCGATAGGTGTGCGGCAGCTCGAGGTACGGACGCAGCAGGCCGTCGACGCGGAAGCGCACCTTGACCTTCTCGCGGCCGGGACGCGTCTCGATGTGGATGTCGGACACGCCTTGCGTGTGCGCCTCGACGATCATCGAGTTGATCAGCCGCACCAGCGAGCTGTCGGACTGTTCGACCGCCCCGTCGCTGTCGTCGGCGGCCGAGCCGTGCGAGTTGTCGCCGGGCAGCTCGAGCGCCGCCAGCAGCGAGTCGGTGCCCTGCTGGGCCTCGCCGGCCGGCACGACGAAGTCGAACGACATGTCCTCCAGGCCGCCGCGCGTGTAGAGCAGCGGGATCTGTTCGGCCAGGCCGTTCGCGGACGGCAGCACCGGCACGACCTTGGACTGCGTCAGGAACTCGGCCTCGTCGATCCGGTCGCGGCGCGAAGGATCCTCGGTCGCGACGATCACCTTGCCGTTGAGCATTCCCAGCGGCAGCATCTCCAGCCGCAAGGCGGCGGCCACCGGCAACTTCTTCAACGCCTCGACGTCGATCGGGAACGCCATCACGTCCACTTGCGGATAGCCCATCTTGCGGGCCAGCGCGGTCTGCAGGTTGGCGCGCGTGATCAGGCCCTCGCGCACCAGCAGCTCGCCCAGAGGCACCTTGCGGTCCTTGCCCTGGTTCGCGAGCGCTTCGGCGAGCTGGCTCTCGGTGATGTAGCCGAGCGCGATCAGCGCCTCGCCGATGCGCACCATCGGCATGCGGCTCTGCGCCTCGATCGCGGCATGCAGCGCCTCGGACGTCGTCACGTGCTCGCCCAGCAGCACGTCGCCGGGGCGTTGCTTCTGCTTCTCGACCTCGGCGAGCACCGCCGTGACCTGCGGCGGCGAGGCGGTCGTCTGGAACACCATCGGATCGAGCATCGGCAGCGACGGCGCGTCGTCGGGCAGCTGCGAGCGCTTGATCTCCAGCGCCTCGCGCAGTTCCTCGCGCGAGATCACGCCGTGGTTGACCAGCAGCTCGCCCAGCGGCAGGTTGCGGTTGCGGGTCTGGCTGCGCAGCGCGTGGGCCAGGTCTTCCGGCGACAGGATGCGCAGCGAGATCAGCGCCTCGCCCAGGCGCAGCATCGGCGTGCGCGACTGCAGCTCGAGCGCCTGCCCGAGCTGCTCCTGCGTGATCAGCTTGACCTCGACGAGCATCTCGCCGAGCTTCAGGTTGCGGATGCGCTGCTGTTCGCCGAGGGCGTCCTGCAGCTGTTGCGGCGACAGCGTGTGCTGGCTGACGAGCACGTCGCCCAGGCGCGGTCCGAAGTCGACGCGGCGATACGCGCTGCGCGGATAGAACATGCGCTGCACGAGTCCCCCGTCGCCGATCGGCGGGAACAGGAACAGGCCCTGGTCGTTCTCGACGTGGCTGATCGTGCGGCCCGTGTGCGACTTGCCGTTGTTGAGCTGCACCTGGAATTCGGTGTCGCCCGGCACCCGGTCGGCCCAGCCGGGCGCGGCGTTGACGCCGTTGCTCGAGGGCATCATCGGCTCGGTCAGCGTCAGGCGCTGGAACTGCCCGAAGCGCAGCTGCATCGGCGAACGCGCCGGCGGCACGAACACCGTGGCGAGGCCCGTGGACGCGTCGAAATGCGCCAGGCGGGCGTTGAAACTCTTGTCGTTGAGGCCGAGGATCGCGCACGGCTCGCTGGTGCCGAGCGGCCACGACTGCCCGGCGTTCGCCGCGGGCGGCATGGCCCACTGCGACGGCTCGGCCGAGGCACGGTCGCCCGGGCGAGGCTGCGGGGCGTTCAAGGGGGGCAGCGATAGATCGGACATCGGCTTTGCGTGCGGACGCATCCACTTCCCCAGCGACAGGTGGGGGCCGTGTCGATGCTAGAAGCGCTGCCGCGCGGCGAAGCGGTGAATAGAGCCGGGATCAGCGGCCAGTTCGGCGCCGGCGCCGTCCGGCTCAGCCGGCGCCGCCGTCCTGCTCGTCGTGCTCGGCGTACTGCTTCCACTGCGCCATGGCACGGTTCATCAGCTTCACCTGTCCCGTGAAACGCGTGCACATCAGGCAGATGCCCAGGTGGAAGCGCACCGCGAAGCGCTCGACGAGCGTCAGCGTCCGGTTCTCGCGCTCGAGCACGAGGCGGGTGACTTCGCGGCAGTTGCGGTAGAAACGATTCATCGGGCGGCGGTGGCGGGCTTGGCAGGATGTGCATCGAACCATCCGGCCTGCAGGCATTCGCGCAGCCGGAGACGGGCACGATGCAGCAGTACCCACAGGTTGGTCGTGGTGATGGTCAATTCCTTACACACCTCGTCCGACGACAGCTCCAGCCATTCGCGCGCGAGGAACACGTGGGCCTGGGTCGGCGGCAGTGCGTCCAGGCAGGTCTGCATCACGTCGATGAACTGGCGCTGGCGCAGCATGTCGTCCGGGTTGCCCCAGTCGGCGGGCATCTCGCGCCAGTGGCCGTCCGGGGCGAACAGCAGGTCGTCCAGGTCTTCGCTGTCGTCGGTGGTCAGCACCGTCGCCTCGCGCTTGTGGCGGCGCAGCTGGTCGATCACCTTGTGCTTGAGGATGCCCACCAGCCAGGTCTTGAGCTGCGACTGGCCGGCGAAGGACTGCGGCTTCTCCAGCGCGGCGACGACGGTTTCGGAGACGGCGTCCTCGGCCCACGCCTCGTTGCGCAGCTGGGTGCGCGCGAAGCGCAGCAGCTGCGGCTGGAGCGTCTCGAGTTGCTGGGCGAAATCGTTGGCCATGACGGGTGCGGACGAGCGCGCCGGAGGCGGCGCAGCGCGAGTATCGCCGACCGCCGGGTCGCCGCGCGGCGCACCCGCGCTCAGGCGACGCGCGCGCCCGAGCTCGCGACGGCCGTCAGCCGGCGCGGCGACCAGCCGCCGCGCTCGCGCTCGAGCCAGCGCACCAGCTCGGCGGCCGGCAGCGCGCGGGTGAACAGGAAGCCCTGCGCGATGGTGCAGCCGGCGCGCTCCAGCCACTCGCGCTGGCCGGGCGTCTCGACGCCCTCGGCCACCACCTGCAGCCCGAGCGCCTGGCCGATGCCGATCACGGCGTCGGCCAGCGCACGGTCGCTGGCCTCGCGCTCGAGGTCGGCGACGAAGCTCTTGTCGAGCTTGAGCTCGCTCACCGGCAGCCGCTTCAGGTAGCCCAGGCTCGAGTAGCCGGTGCCGAAGTCGTCCACGGACAGCCGCACGCCCATCTCGT
>CAIMXF010000235.1 GCA_903845345.1 uncultured beta proteobacterium | reverse complement strand
ACGCTGACGGCGGACCAGGCCGATGTGGTCGGCGGCATCTTCGGCCTCAGTGAGGACGAGAAGAAATGGTTGACTGTGGTGCCCTACAAGGGAAGCCTACCCACCTCGGTGCCGACCGACCCGCTCATCTACCGTTTCTACGAACTTGTCAGCGTCTACGGGACAACGTTCAAAGAACTCATCCACGAGGAGTTCGGAGACGGGATCATGTCGGCGATCGACTTCAAGATGGACCTCAGGCGTGAAGCGAATCCGATGGGCGACCGGGTGGCCATCACCCTGTCCGGAAAGTTTCTCCCTTACAAGACGTACTAGACCGAGGATAGAGGGCCTGCGACTCGTCGACGGGCATAAGTCGTCCATGCGCGGTCCTTCGCGAACGTCGCCTTTGGGTAGGCGACGCGTCATGCGAGCCCCCGCCCGAATCGACGACGTTCTTGCCGCAGTGCGCGCCGCACGGGCGGAATCACCCGGCCTTCGCCTTGGACAGTTGATCGTGAACGCTGTCCGGCCCACGAACCCTTGCCCGGAAGTCCTCGACACCGAGGACGATGCGCTTGTTCACCGAATCGGCATCGACCGCGTCGAGCGATTTCTTGCGGCTTGCCCTGCCGAATCGCCGACCCGGGAGTGGACCGATGCGCCGCAGATCGCTCGTTCATGTCGAAGCCGCCGGCCTTTGATCTGCCCGTCGCGCCGGCACCTTTCAGCGAGCCGCGCTGGCGGCTTCACGAACGGGGTCAGGACGACGCACGAGCCTTCGCCCGCGCCAGGCGAGATCGCGGACCCGGTTGGACATCACGAGCGTCTAGAAATCCCGACACACAAAGCCTCATTTTAAGGGAAAGATCATATATGACTCTCTAGATTACATATGATTTTTCGAAAAGGGAGGGATGGTTCGACCTGTCCGTCCGCCAGATCGATGGACCTCACTTCTCTCCGACACCCAGGAAAGCCTCCGATGCGCACCAACTTGCCCGTCACTCAACGCGAGTACGACTTCCCCGCCAGCGCGACGCTCATGTCGACCACGGATCTCACGAGCCACATCACCTACGCCAACGACGCGTTCGTGCATGTCAGCGGCTATGCGCGCGAGGAAATCCAGGGTCAGGCGCACAACCTCGTTCGACACCCCGACATGCCGCGCGAAGCGTTCGCCGACATGTGGGCGACGCTGCAGGCCGGCGAGCCGTGGACGGCGCTCGTGAAGAACAGGCGCCAGGACGGCGACCACTATTGGGCGAGGGCCAACGCGACGCCCGTCGTGCGCGAAGGCAGGCACGTGGGCTACATGTCGGTGCGAACCAAGCCCGGCCGCGACGAAGTGGCTGCGGCCGAACTGCTGTACGCCCGTTTTCGCGACGGCAAGGCCGGCCGCTTGCGTTTCAACAAGGGCCTGATCTCTCACACCGGCCTGATGCGCTGGCGCTCGCTCGGCCAGACGATGCCGGTGCGATGGCGCCTGCGCCTGGCCGCGTTGGCGGCGACCCCGACCGTGATCGCGTGCGCGTGGCTGCAGGGCCTGGCGGGAACGGGATTGCTGGAATTTGCAGCTTGCGCCGCAGGCTGCATGGCCTCGACGACCTGGTGGTTGCAGTCGCAGATCTCGACGCCGCTGGAGCAGATGCGCGACCAGGCGCTGCGCGTGGCCGCCGGCGACACGCAGGCCGCCCAACCCATGGACCGCGTCGACGAGATCGGGATGACCATGCGCAGCATCTCACAACTGGGGCTGACGTTCCGCTGGATCATCGATGACGTGACGGGCCAGGTACAGGTTGCCAAGACCGCCACCACCGAAATCGCCCAAGGCACCAGCGACCTCAGCGGCCGTACCGAACAGGCGGCGGCCAGCGTGGAGGAAACGGCGGCCTCGATGGAACAGATGACCGCGACGGTGAAGAGCAATGCCGACACGGCCCGCCAGGCCAGTCAACTGTCGGACTCGGCCAGCGCGGCAGCCACCAGCGGCGGCCACGCCGTGGCGGGCGTGGTCAAGACGATGAACGACATCACGAACAGCTCGCGCAAGATCTCCGAAATCATCAGCGTGATCGATGGCATCGCCTTCCAGACCAACATCCTCGCGCTGAATGCCGCCGTCGAGGCGGCACGCGCCGGCGAGCAGGGCAGGGGCTTTGCGGTCGTGGCCAACGAAGTGCGCAGCCTCGCGCACCGCAGCGCTGCCGCGGCCAAGGAGATCAAGACCCTGATCACAGACAGCGTCGAGCGCGTGGAAACGGGCTGCAGGCAGGTGGACGAGGCAGGCAGCAGGATGGAGGACATCGTGATCCAGGTCCAGCGCGTCTCGACCATGATCGGCGAGATCAATGCGGCGACGGTCGAACAGACCACCGGCATCGCGCAGGTCTCGCAGGCGATCGGTCACATCGACCAGGTGACCCAGCAGAATGCCGCCCTCGTGGAGCAGAGCAGCGCAGCATCCGAGAGCCTGAGCCAGCAGATGGGCCGACTTGCGGACGCGGTGGGTGTATTCCGGTAGATCGATCCCATGTGCCCTCTCGCACTTGCCCCACCGTTCAACGGCGGTGCGCAGCCTCGCTGTGCAGCGGCGCGCGCCATCCGCTGACGAACGGTCGATGAAAGACCTTTGGCCACCGCGACCGCACTTCGGCGAAGCCGTTCGCGCGTGGGGTCGTGACGCGGAAGGCCCAGGCCATTGGGTCATGCAGTTCGTCATCCTGAATGCCATTTCGACGGCGCTTCTGATGCTTGCCGCGTGTGAGGGTCTTGCGGGGTGGACCTCCTCCTTGGTGACGCTGACCTATGGCTGGGGTGGCCTGCTCATCTTCATCGCCCTTGTACGCAGCGGATGGTCAAGCGGCCGACGCGATCCCAAGATGTCGTTCGAGCTGCTGATCTTCGCCATCTCCGTCGTCGTCCTGTCGTACGGCCTGATCGACATTGCTCGAGGAGCAGCCCTGGAGTTTCTCTGCCTGCTCCTGGCATTCGGCATGGAGAGGCTGTCGACGCGCCAACTGCAGGCCGCGGCATTGTTCGCGATCGTCATGCTTGCGCTGACGTCGGCGGCGCGCATCGCGGTCGGCGCCGACGCGGGCCGCGTTCACGCGGAGGTCTACAACCTGTTGATGGCAGCGGTGCTGTTGCCGGTGGCGATCATCGTCGGCGGCGAGATCAGCCGTTTGCATCGCCGCCAGGCGACGCAGCGAAGCGAACTCGCCTCGACTTTGGAAAAGCTGACCGCCCAATCGCTGAACGACGGCCTCACGGGACTGCCCAACAGACGCCACATGTTGCAGATGATCGAGGAGACGCGAATCGCAGCGGAGGCAACCGGCAATGGCTATTGCCTGGCGATGCTGGACATCGATTGGTTCAAGCGCGTCAACGACGCCCATGGTCACGCCATCGGCGACCGCGTCCTCAAGGACTTCGCCGCGCTCACGAGTTCAGCGCTCGAGAACTACTGGAAGCTGGCGCGATGGGGCGGGGAAGAGTTCCTGATCCTGATGCCGGAGTGTTCCGTGCTCCAGGCCCATGCCATCCTGGAGGCCTGCAGGCGCAGGATCGAGTCGCACCGATGGCTCGCGCCGCTCGACGGGTCCTGCATCACGTTTTCCGCGGGCATCACGAGCAGTCGGCCGGCCGAAACCATCGCCGAGGCCCTGCAGCGTGCCGATCTCGGCCTGTACCTGGCCAAGGCCAACGGACGAAACCGGACGGAGATTTTCGTCGGCGCCATCGGGCAATCGGGGACGGCATCATCTTGTCCCCCCTTGATGTCGTCCGCCGTCGCGGCGGACGGCCAGGGCCGGCCTGAAGCCTCCGCGGAGCGTTTGCCGCGTGTGCCTTCAACCTTCGACAGGTCGAGATTGACGGGCAAGCGCCACGGCGACAACCAGGCGGCTGAAACCCTGCGCGGTTCGCCGGGCGCCGTCGCCTGGTTGGCAACCCCTTTGCTGAGCAAGTCGCCGGACGTGCGAGAAAACCTGCGGCTGCCGCTGATCGCCTGCGCATTGCATGGCGTTTGGATAGCAGCGGCCTACCTCTATGCAATTCCGCATGGGCTCATCGCGGAATGGGCGGCATGGGTCGTCATCGCCTACGAGTCGCTGTCGGCAGTCGGCTTCTACGTTGCCATTCGCTCCGGCTGGTCACGCCGGTTCGCGGACGGCGGATTGGTGGTGACGCAGATGCTTGCCGCCAGCGCGATGGCGTCGTTCGGCTATGTCACCGCGCCGGAAATGCGTCCTTCGATCCTCCACATGCTGTGCGTCATCCAGGTCTTCGGCATGGTCACGTTGAAGCCCGCCGAAGCAACGGCGGCCGGAGCGGCGGCCGTTGCGATGCTCTGCGTCGTCATCGTGGCCCTGATCGCCATCGGACCGCCTGAGCTGAACGCGGAGATCCTGAAACTGCTGCTCGCCTGCACGATCGTGCTTCAACTCTCCAGGCTGTCGCGCGACTACAGCGCCGTGCGCGAACGGGTACGTTCGGACCGACTGAAACTGCAGGACGCGGTCGCGCAGGTCAACGAACAGGCCACGCGGGATTCGTTGACCGGCCTGCCCAATCGCTCGTTCATGGAGCAGGCCCTCGCGGAGTACCACGCTGCGTGGCGCGATGGCGGGCCATCGTTTTGCCTCGGCATCCTCGATCTCGACCATTTCAAGCGCGTCAACGATCAGAAGGGGCATCCGGTAGGCGACGCTGTGCTCATCGCGCTGGCGCAGGCTTCCCGACAGAGCTTTCGTGATTCGGACCTGCTTTGTCGGTGGGGTGGCGAGGAGTTCATGTGCCTGCTGCCCGACGGTGCCTCCGAGGAGACAAGCCGAGCTGCGATGCAGAGGTTGCGGTCGGCCTTCTCGGAGGCCTTGGCCGGAATTCCCGGCCTCGAGTGGACAGTCACCTTCTCCAGCGGGTTCGCCAGCCCCTGTGACGGCGTCACGCCTGACGAACTCGTTGCACAAGCAGATGAGGCGCTTTACACCGCAAAAAACGGCGGTCGTGACCAGGACGTGTTCGCCACGCGGGTCGTCGTGCCATTGACCGCAGAGGGATTCGTCCCGATGCCGACGCCGGCTGCTCTCCGGACTTGCGGGGACGACCCTGCGGCGTGTGCCGCTGAATTGCCGGCGCCTGATCCACGCACCCCGTGCGCCCGCTAGGTTCGAGCGAGCAAGCGATCGCGCGCTGCTGCATGAGCCCGCGCTGCTGGTTGAGCCCGCTGGCCTGGCCGGCATGCATGCATCGCCGGCGCCGGTGAGCGGCGCGAGCGCCGACCCAGGCCGTTCTCTCCGCCAAGCCTGCACAAGGCCGGACAAGAGCAGGGCGGACGCGTCAGTTGGCATCACGGCGATCGTCGGGGATGGGCGCAGCCTGTGGCGTTCGCACGAAGGCGCTGCGGTCGAAACCCAGGGCCTGCGCCCGTGCCAGCAATGCCTGCAACTGCGCGTCATCGAGCGTCGGCTTGCGCGCAAGCACCCAGGCGTACTTGCGAGAAGGTGTGCCGACCAGTGCGGTCTCATAAGATGGATCCACCGCGAGCACCCAGTAGTCGCCGGAGATCGGCCAGAAGAACGTGACGCGCAGGCGGGCGCCGCCCGAGCCGGGTTCGGCCGTGGCGCGGCCGCTGATCGAACTGACCGAGCCATCCGCGCGACGACACGCGTTGAGAACCTCCACACCCTGGCCGCTCAAGCGGTACCGTGCCACGGTGTCCGACGCACAGGACGCCTGAAATCGACTCGGCAGCTTGGCGATCTCGTACCAGCGCCCCATGTATCGGGGCACGTCGAGCGTCTCGACTGTCGGCAACGGCTTGTCCGGCACCGACGTGCAACCGGTCAGCACGAGGACGCCGATGGACACTGGAAAGATGGCCCGCGCGACCGATCGGAGCATGTTTGACGTCTTCGTCTTCGTCCGCATGATTTGCCTCTGCTTCGGCCATTCGACAAGACTCGATCAGGGAGTGGGCTTGCAAGAGGCCATGTTGCCTGAATCGAGGACAGCCAAGGCGTGCGATGCGAGCCAGAGCGTCCTGATGGCGGAAGACGGCAAGGAGGGAGCCGGGACGTCGAGGCACATCGTCCAGGTCTCGGAGCATCGCGCGGAGTGGTTGCCGGACAGTCCGCCGGCAACTGATTTCGCTGGCTTCTTCAAACCCGGCATCGCGATACCGGATATCAGCATGCCTGTGATGGACGGCTACAGGGCAGCACGATTGCTCCGCCTTGAACAGCGCCAGGTCTTGCTGATGCCAGGCGCCGCCGAACTGGGACACGCTGGAACATCTTGTTCCCGAGTCCCTCAGGCGGGATGACTAACCGATGTTTCAAGCCGGCGCCCCGTCGTCGACCGGGTGACGGCGCGTTCACTCAGTTCGCCATGGCCTGCAGCGACGTCGCCGATGCCGCGGGGGCCGGCGCAAGCGGCGCGGCCGATGCCGCACCCGGTTCCGCGACCGCGGTCGGATGGGGCGAGCCCATCAGCGCCGGATAGTCCTTCAGCATCGACTGACCATACAGCGGCTTGAACGCGCCCTGGTGGCAAGTCGCGCAGTTGGCCTTGGCGACGTCGCCAGTCGGCCCCAGGCGCATCGCCGGGAACGTCGAGGTCAACGGGGTGAGGTAGGCGTCGTTGAGATCGCGCGCCATCCGAATGCCGTACCAGGCGGTGACGCGCTGGGGCGTGCTGAGCGACCAGTTGGCGAACGACTCAGTGTTGTGGCAATACGTGCAGTTGACCCCGAGCGACCGCGACATGTGCATCATCAGGCCATAGGTGGCTTCAGCCTGCTTGATCGACTGGCGATTGCCCGATTGCAATGCCGTGGTGCCGGCAACGCGGATGTTCTCCGAGCCGGCCAGGAACAGGCTGAACGGGTCATTCGGCAGCGAGGCGTAGCCCACGCTCATCGCCGGGGCGTTCTGGCCCGCGCGATTGCCGACCATGCTGTGCGGGTTCTGGGGCACGGCCGCGAACCATGTCGCTGCAGGGATGTTGTTGCCGCGGTGGCAGGTGTAGCAGGTCACCCCCGTGGTGCCGACGTGCGACTTCCAGTCCGCGTTCACATGGCGGGTCATCTCGAGCATGCGGCGGGCGACGACCTTGGTGTAGATCGAATCGTCCGCGAAGTTCTGCGGGTTGTGGCAATACGTGCAGCCCTGTTGGGGCGCGACCCACTGCGTCATCGCGGCCATCGTTCGCGTGAACTCGCCGACGCTCTGGTCGCCCAGCACCTTCACGTTCTTGAAGATCTGACTGGCGCGCGGGCCGTCCTGCGATGCGGCCGGTTGCGACGCCGGCACCTCGTTGATCGACGCCTGTTGGGCCAGCAGCCGCGGGTTGTAGATCTCGACCATGCCGGTGCCGCGATACCCGTGCTGCACGGCCACGACCGGCGGCCGCTCGCAGCCCGAGAGCGCCAGCAGGGCACCGAGCAGGAGGATGACTCGATTTGCGTTCATTGCGAAGCTCCGTTCTTTGGCGCCGGGGCGACCACCGGGTCCGGCGTGGCGGCCGGCACGACGGGTGTTGCCGCCGCGGGCGCAGGTTCTGGCGTCGTCGGAGCGGCGGCGGTCGGCGAAGGCATCGCCTTCAGCACCGGCAACGCCGGGTCGACCACCGTGCCGAACACCGTGGGATAGGCCGGCGCCACGTGGTGCTTGACGGACCACAGGTACCAGTTGTCGACGACGGTGCCCGTCAGCAGGATGCCGATGCCGCCGGTCAGCGGGCACAGCACGGCGAACCACCAGGCCCAGCGATGGATCGACTCCATCGTCGCGTTGAAACCCATCGTCCAGCGCCAGAACAGGGCCGCACGTTCGGACGCCGTGCCGCGATCGATGATCTGCTCGATCTCGCGCTCGCCGCCGAAGCGGCTCACTGCCAGGATCGTCGCGCCGTGCATCGCGAACAGCAGCGCCGAGCCGTACAGGAAGGCGATCGACAGCATGTGGAACGGGTTGTAGAACAGGTTGCCGTAGCGCAGCGAGAACGCTGCCGTCCAGTCGAGGTGAGGGAAGATCCCGAACGGCACGGCCTCGCCCCAGCTGCCCATCAGCAACGGACGGATGAAGCCGAGCACAACCATCAGCCAGATCGCCGACAGGAAGGCCCAGGCGACATGGGT
>CAIMXF010000234.1 GCA_903845345.1 uncultured beta proteobacterium | reverse complement strand
GCCTACGACACGATCATCATCGACGAGGCGCACGAGCGCAGCCTCAACATCGACTTCCTGCTCGGCTACCTGCGCCAGATCCTGCCGCGCCGGCCCGACCTGAAGGTGATCGTGACGTCGGCCACGATCGACGCCGACCGCTTCGCCAGGCACTTCGAATCGGCCAAGGGGCCGGCGCCGGTGATCATGGTCAGCGGGCGGCTGTTCCCGGTCGAGCAGCGCTGGCGGCCGTTCGAGGAGTCGCGCGAGTACGGACTGAACGAGGCCATCGTCGACGCCGTGGACGAACTCTGGCGCGGCGGCCCGGGCGACGTCCTCGTGTTCCTGCCGGGCGAGCGCGAGATCCGCGAGGCCGCGGAGAAGCTGCGCGGGCGTCATCCGCCCGGCGTCGAGATCCTGCCGCTGTTCGCGCGGCTGTCGCAGGCCGAGCAGGATCGCGTGTTCGAGAGCGGCGCCGCGCCGCGCATCGTGCTCACCACCAACGTGGCCGAGACCTCGCTGACCGTGCCGGGCATCCGCTACGTGATCGATTCGGGCCTGGCGCGCGTCAAGCGCTACAGCTACCGCAACAAGGTCGAGCAACTGCAGATCGAGGCGATCAGCCAGGCCGCTTGCAACCAGCGCGCCGGCCGCTGCGGCCGCGTTGCCAACGGCACCTGCATCCGGTTGTTCGACGAGAAGGACTTCGCCGGCCGCCCGAAATTCACCGACCCGGAAATCCTGCGCTCGTCGCTGGCCGGCGTCATCCTGCGCATGAAGGGCCTGCGCTTCGGCGCGGTCGAGGATTTCCCGTTCCTCGAGGAACCGCCGCGCAAGGCGATCGCCGACGGCTACGCGCTGCTGGGCGAGCTCAACGCGGTCGACGACTTCAACGACCTCACGCCGATCGGCACCGAGCTCGCGAAGCTGCCGCTCGACCCGCGCGTGGGCCGCATGATCCTCGAGGCGCGCGAGCGCAACTGCCTGAGCGAGGTGCTGGTGATCGCGTCGGCGCTGTCCGGCCAGGACGTCCGCGACAGGCCGATGGAACAGGCCCAGGCCGCCGACGAGAAGCACAGGAAGTTCGACGACGAGCGCTCGGAGTTCATGGGCTATCTCAAGCTCTGGAAGTGGCTCGACGTGTCGCGCGGCGGGCAGTCGGAAGGGGTCGACCTCGCGAATTTGCAAAGTTCGGCGCCGATGACCCCGCGTCCGCCGCGCGGCGCGTCCGCGCACGCGCGTCACGGGGGCGCGCAGGCGGATTCGTTCACCGCGCCGCCGACGCACAAGCTGAGCCATCGCCGCCACGAACAGCTGCTGCGCGAGAACTTCGTCAGCGTGCGCCGCGTGCGCGAGTGGCGCGACATCCACTCGCAGCTGCTGACGGTCGTCGCCGACCACGGCTGGCAGCTCAACACGCTCCCGGCCAACTACGACCAGGTGCATCTGGCGATGCTGGCCGGGCTGCTGGGCAACCTCGGCCTGAAGAGCGACGACGACGAGTGGTACCTCGGCGCGCGCGGCATCCGCTTCTGGCGCCATCCGGGCGCGCACCTGTCGAAGAAGCCGGGGCGCTGGATCGTCGCCGCCGAACTCGTCGAGACGACCCGGCTGTACGGCCGCGGCATCGCCGCGATCGACCCGCAGTGGATTCCCGGCATCGCCGGCCACCTGCTGAAGACGCAGCTGCTCGAGCCGCACTGGGAGAAGAAGGCCGCCGAGGTGATCGCGCTGGAGCGCGCGACGCTGTACGGCATCGTCGTCTACCAGAACCGGCGCGTGAACTTCGGGCTGGTCGACCCGGTGGTCGCGCGCGAGATCTTCATCCGCGAAGGCCTGGTGCAGGGCGAATGGGACACACGACTGCCGTTCCTCGCGCACAACCAGAAGATGATCGCGCAGGTGCAGGAGCTGGAGCACAAGTCGCGCCGCCAGGACGTGCTGGTCGACGACGAGCTGATCTACGCGTTCTACGACCAGCAGGTGCCCGCCGGGGTGGTCAGCGGCGCGACGTTCGAGAAGTGGTATCGCGAGGAGCAGCGCAAGCAGCCGAAGCTGCTGATGCTCACGCGCGACGAGCTGATGCGCCACGAGGCCGCGGGCATCACGACGGCGTCGTTCCCGAAGACGATCCGCCTGGGCGGCGTCGACTGCGCGGCCGTCTACCTGCACGAGCCGGGCGACGCCAGGGACGGCCTCACCGTCACCGTGCCGATCTACGCGCTGAACCAGGTCAACGCCGAGCGCGTCGACTGGCTGGTGCCGGGCATGCTGGAGGCCAAGGTGCTGGCGCTCGTGAAGAGCCTGCACCAGCGGCCGCGCTCGCGGCTGGTGCCGCTGCCCGACTACGTCTCCGAGTTCGTCGCCACGCACGACTTCGCGCAGGGCGAGCTGCTCGAGGTGCTGCTGAAGGCGGTCAAGGAGCGCACGCAGATCGCTGTGCAGCGCAACGACTTCAAGCTGGAGACGCTGTCGGCGCATCACTTCATGAACTTCCGCGTGGTCGACGAGCACGGGCGCCAGTTGGGCATGGGGCGCAACCTGGCCACGCTGAAGTCCGAGCTGGGCGGCCAGGCGCGCTCGGCATTCCAGGCGCTGGCCGCGCTGAAGCTGCCGGCGTCCGGCCCCGCGGCCGCGCCCGCGCCTCTGACGTTGCCGCCGGGCAGCAAGGGCGTCGTCGCGCGCGTCGAGCCCGCGCCCGCGCCGGTGGCGCCGACCGCGGCCGCGAAGTACTCGGCGTGGACGTTCGGCACGCTGCCCGAGCTGATGGAGATCGCCAAGGGCGGCCAGACCCTGATCGGCTTTCCGGCGCTGATCGACAAGGGCACGCACGTCGAGATCGAGGTGTTCGACGAGCCCGACGTCGCCGCCTCGAAGCACCGCGCCGGCTTGCGACGGCTGCTCGCGCTGCAGCTGAAGGAGCCGCTCAAGTTCCTCGAGCGCAACATCCCCGACCTCGTGAAGATGTCGGTGTTCTACATGCCGCTGGGCACGGCCGAGGAACTGCGCGAGCAGATCGTCGACGTGGCGATCGACCGTGCGTTCCTCGAGGATCCGCTGCCCACCGACGAGGCCGGGTTCAAGCGCCGGCTCGATCAGGGCCGCAGCCGCCTGAACCTCATCGCGCAGGAAGTCGCGCGCCAGGCGCAGGCGGTGCTGGTCGAGTTCGCCGCGGCCACGCGCAAGCTCAAGGACGCGCGGCCGCCCAAGGAGGTCGTCGACGACGTCCAGGCGCAGCTGCAGCGGCTGATGGGCAAGCGCTTCGTCGCGGCGACGCCGTGGGCGCAACTGCATCACCTGCCGCGCTACCTCAAGGGCATCGCGCTGCGGCTGGACAAGCTGCGCGCCGACCCCGCGCGCGACGCGCAGCGCATGGCCGAACTGCGTCCGGCCGAACAACGCTACTTCCGCACGCTGGCCGACCGGCGCGGTGCCGTCGACGCGCGCCTGACCGAATACCGCTGGCTGCTCGAGGAACTGCGCGTGAGCTTCTTCGCGCAGGAACTGCGCACGCCGCAGCCGGTCAGCCTGAAGCGGCTGGACAAGGCCTGGGAACAGATTCTGCGTTGAGGGCTCCGGTTTCGTGCCGGACCTCACGCCGCGTCACGCACGCTGTTTCAAGCTGTATCGGGAGGGGGTATTCCGGTCACTTTTCGCATCATTGCCCCGGAGGTCTGCCGCTACATTGCCGCCATGACTTCGGAGCTGACGACGCCGGACGGCCGCTATCTCGTGATCCAGGGACGCCTGTGGCGTGCCGGCAATCCGTCGCTGCCGGCGCAGGCCAAGGTCAAGTACATGCGCGACCTGCTCAACGGCCGCCGCGCGCTGAAGCAGGCCAAGCTCGCGGGCGACGACGAGGCCATCGCCGCGGCCCGCAAGCTGGTCGCCACGGCCCAGGTGGGTCTCGGCGAGCGCGGCAAGGTGTGGTGGCGCGACGGCGCGCCCGACTTCAACCGAACGCTGGCGAAGAACTCGCCCTACGCCGCCTGGTTCGCCAGCGTCGAGTCGCCGCAGCAGACTGCGCGCGCGGCGTAGCAAGCTCCCGGCGGCTAGCTAGCGCAGGACGGCCAGCGCGTCGTCCATCCCGCCGACGTTGATCGCGAGCATCGCCTGCTCGCGCACCGCCGGCTTGGCGTGGTACGCGATCGACAGCCCGGCCACGCCCATCATCGGCAGGTCGTTCGAGCCGTCGCCCACCGCGATCGCCTGGCTTGGCGCGATGCCCAGCTCGGCGCAGGTCTGCAGCAGCATGCGGCGCTTCTCGGCGCCGTCGCAGATGTCGCCCCAGGACTGCGACACCAGGCGGCCGGTGAGCGCCCCGTCGACGATCTCGAGCTCGTTGGCCCGCGTGTAGTCGATGGCCAGGCGATGCGCCACCCGGTCGCTGAAGAACGTGAAGCCGCCCGAGACGAGCAAGGTCTTGAGGCCGGCCTCGCGCAGCGACGCGAGAAAGGTCTCCACGCCGGGATTGATCCCCAGCACGTGTTCCCAGATGTCGTGCAGCGCCCGTTCGGGCACGCCTTCGAGCAGCGCGAGGCGGCGGCGCAGGCTGTCCTTGAAGTCGGCGATCTCGCCGCGCATCGTGGCCTCGGTGATGGCGGCCACCTCGGCCTTGCGGCCCGCGGCGGCGGCGATCTCGTCGATGCACTCGATGTCGATCAGCGTGGAGTCCATGTCGAACGCCGCCAGGCGGAAGTCGGCCAGACGCAGCGGTGGGGTGAAGCCGCGGACGACGAGGCCGCTCGGAAGATCGAGGCTCATGGGGTGGATGCGTTGGGAACGTGACGATTTTAGGTCGCCGGCCCGCGCCAGCCTTCGGTTGCGGGCGGGCCAGGCTTCGCGAGCCGGCCATCCGCGCGCATTTCATGCCACGCAGCGTGAAATACGCGGGACAATTCGAGCGCCCGGCCGCGGGCGTTGGCGGCAAACTTCGCGCTGGCCGGTCTTTTGAAAGCCTCCCGCTTGTTGACCCAGAAAACCCGTCGCGACCTGTTCCTGATGCTGGGCGTCACGCTGCTGTACTGGCTGGCGGCCTGGCTGGGCGACATCTTCAGCGACCACGGCTATCTCACGCCCGTGTGGCCGGCGGCCGCCGTCGGCTGCGTGGCCGGCATCCTGTACGGCCCGGTCTGCCTGATCGGCGCGGCCCTGTTCATCGGCTACGACTTCGTCGCCAACGGCACCACGCACGGCTGGCTGCACGACCGCTGGTCGTTCGTCGAGCCCGTCTCGATGCTGGTGTCGGCCGGGGTCGTGCGCTGGCTGGCCGTGCGCGTGGGCTTCACCGGCAAGCTCGACACCGTGCGCGCGGTGCTGATGATGATGGCGTTCGGCGTGCTGTACGCCTTCGTCAACGGCGCCGGCGGCACCGCCGGCTATTGCGGCCTGGCCCACACCCGCCACTGCGTCGCCTACGGCTGGCCCGGCTACTGGATCCAGTCGATGGTGGGCGACGGCTTCGGCTGCCTGATCTGCATGCCGGCGCTGCTGTCGTGGGCGCGCTGGATCGACTCGCGCTTCCAGCCGGCCGCGCGCCGATTGCCGCAGGCGAGCTTCCCGTCCGAGCGCCGGCGTGCGCCGCGCCTGCAGCGTCCGGCCATCGAGCCCGCGCCCGCGCCGGCCGAGCCGCTGCTGCCGCCGGTGATCCGGCTCAGCCGCGAGCAGTGGATGTTCGTGCTGTGCAGCCTCGCGTTCAGCGTGCTGGGCTGGGCCATCACGCGCGGCTGGAACGTGCCGGTGCACGTCGTGGGCTTCCTCGCGCTGCCGCTGCTGGTGTGGGCGGCGATCAAGTTCCCGCCGCTGTTCGTGCACACGGCGATCATGGCGTGCGGGCTCATCACCATCACGCTGCAGCTCACCGCGCCGGGCAGCGCCAGTGCCGACCCGGCCACGCACACGGCGTCGCTGTTCCTGTTCCTGCTGAGCGTGTCGGCGCTGACGCTGATCGTCAACGTCGTGGTCCAGCAGCAGCGCCGCCTGGCCGGCGAGCTGGCGTTCCGCGCGCAGCAGGCGCGCGTGGAGCTGATGCTGCAGGCCGCCACCGACGCCGTGATCAGCTTCGACGAGGGCGGGGCGCTGTCGTACTGGAACCCGGCGGCCGAGCGGCTGTTCGGCCGCAGCGCCGCCGACGCGCTGGGCCGGCCGGTGCACGAGATCCTGCCGCTGCCCAAGCTGGTGGCCGCCACCGGTGGCATCGCCGCGCTGTGCGACGCCGGCGACGACCTGTTCTCCGGCGCGGTGATCGAGTTCGATGCCGTCGATGCCGCGGGCAAGCGCCTGCCGGTGGAACTGTCGCTCACGGCCTACCGCAACGACCGCGGCTGGGCCGCCACCGCGTTCATGCGCGACGCCCGCGCCCACAAGCGCCAGGAGGAGGCGCTGCGTCTCGCGCGCGACAAGGCCGAGGAGGCCACGCGCGCGAAGGCGCGGTTCCTCGCCACGATGAGCCACGAGCTGCGCACGCCGCTGTCGGGCATCATCGGCATGCTGCAGCTGGGCCTGCGCGAGCCGATGCCGGCGGCGTCGCGCTCGCGCGTCTCGCTGGCGCTGGGCAACGCCGAGGCGCTGCTGGCGATCATCAACGACATCCTCGACTTCTCGAAGATCGAGGCCGGCAAGATGGGCTTCGAGTCGGTCGACTTCGACCTGCGCGAGATGGTTCAGTCGCTGGTCGAGCTGCTCGACCTGCGCGCCCAGGAGGAAGGCCTCTCGCTGCTGAGCGACATCGACCCGAACGTGCCGCAATGGCTGCGCGGCGACCCGATGCGGCTGCGCCAGATCCTGCTCAACCTGATCGGCAACGCGCTCAAGTTCACCGAGGTCGGCACCGTGGAGGTGCGCGTGGCCTGCGGCTCGACCGAGACGGGCCGGCTGCTGCTCGAGATCGAGGTCGAGGACACCGGCATCGGCATCTCGCACGAGGCCCAGCAGCGGTTGTTCAGCAGCTTCGAGCAGGCCGACGTCACCACCACGCGCAAGTACGGCGGCACCGGGCTCGGGCTGACGATCACGCGCGCGCTGGTCGAGGGCATGGCCGGCGAGATCACGCTGCGCAGCGCGCCGGGCGTCGGCAGCACGTTCCGCGTGGCGCTGCCGGTGGCCATCGGCGCGCCGGTGCGGTCCGTGCAGGAAGAGCCGGTGGCGCCGTTCGACTGCCGCCTCAACGTGCTGTGCGCCGAAGACGGCCACACCAACCGCGTGATCGTGCAGGCCTTCGTGCAGGGCCTGGGCCACGACGTCAGCTTCGTCGAGAACGGCCTGCAGGCGGTGCAGCGCTGCGCCGAGGAGAACTTCGACGTCATCCTGATGGACGGCCGCATGCCCGTGATGGACGGCCTCGCGGCGGCGCGCGCAATCCGCGCCGGCGGCATCGGCGAGACCTGGGTGCTCGATCCCGCGATCCGCATGATCGCGCTGACCGCCAACGCCACCGGCAACGACCGCGAGCTTTGCCTGGCCGCCGGCATGGACGACTTCCTGTCGAAGCCGGTGGACGAGCGCCTGCTCGCCCAGTCGCTGCACCGCGCGGTCGCCGCGCTGCGCGAGCGCGGCCGCGAGCTGCGGCCGCGCCTGGACACGATGGCCATGGCCGGCGGTTCGACGGCGGCGCTCGACGCGCTGTTCCTCGACGGCGAGCCCGACGCCGCGTCGGTGGATGCCGCCGAGGCCGCGCTGGCCGATGCCGCCGCGAAGCCGCCGCCGGCGACCGCCGCGCCCGCGGTGCGTTCGTTGTCCGAGCGCCTGGCCGAGGCTTTCCGCAGCGAGACGCCGCGCCTGGTGGCCGAACTGGCCGACGCGATCGCGCAGCGCGATCTCGCGCGTGCCGCACGCATCGCCCACAACATCAAGGGCAGCGCGTTCTACATCCACAGCGACGCGATGGCCGACGACGCCGGCGGCCTCGAGAACGCCTGCGACGCGGGCGACGCTGCCGCCGTCGAGCGCCACTGGACCGCCCTCCAGGAAAGCATCGACGACTGGATGACCGCGCACTGATACCCTGGTGGCTATACGAAAAGCAGGGAGTCCGTCAATGCGTATCCTGGTCGCCGACGACGACCTCGTCTCCCGCCTCGCCATGGAGGACGTGCTGCGCCATTGCGGCGCGCCCGAGATCGTGCTGGCCGAGGACGGCGCTTCCGCGTGGCGCCAGATGACCGGCGACCCGTGCTTCGACCTCATCTGCCTGGACGTGCGGATGCCGCCGCCCGACGGCCTCGAGCTGGTCGCGCGCCTGCGCGCTGCGCCGGCGTTGAAGCGCGTGCCGGCGATGCTGATCACGTCCACCGCCGACCGCAACACCGTGCTGAGCGCGACCCGTTCCGACCTGCAGGGCTTCATCGTCAAGCCGGTCGGCGCCGATACGGCCACCCGGCTCCTGCGCGTGCTGGCGCAGCTCGACACCAGCATCCTGGAGCCGGCGGACTCGGCCATCGCGCGGCTGCGCATCGACGCCGAGCGCCACGCGCGCTACGTCAACGCGTTCATCCAGCAGATCCAGGCGCTGGCCGCGCTGGCGGATGAACTCGCGACCGCGGCCGGCGGTTCGCAGGTGCGCACCGCGTTCGTGCAGAAGGCCGACGCGTGCCGCACCGCGGCGCTCACGCTCGGAGCGCCGCGCATCGAGCAGCTCATCTCGGATGCGCTGGCGCTGCTGGCCGAGGGCAAGCCGGGCGCGTCGCGCGCGATGGCGCAGGCGGTGTACTGGCTGGCGCGGGTGTCGCGCCACGCGCTGCGCGCGGCCTGAGCCGCGGCGATCAGGCGGCCGGCGGCTCGCCGTCGAGGGCGTCGAACAGCGACGGCGTCGGCGCCGCGGCAGCCGCCGCATCTTCGGCGGGGATCGCCGGCAGGCCGTCGCCGTCCTGCGCGGCGTCGACCAGCGCGGTGGGCAGCGCCTTGTTGGTCTTCACGCCGAGAGCCCTGAGCATCTCGGCCTGGCGGATCACGTTGCCCTTGCCGGTGGACAGGCGCTTCTCGGCGTCGTCGTAGGCCGACTGCGCGTCCTTCAGCTTGGTGCCCACCTTCTGCAGGTCGGCGACGAACGCGGACAGCTTGTCGTACAGCTCGGCGCCGCGCCGGGCGATGTCCTGCGCGTTGCGCGTCTGGGCCTCCTGGCGCCACAGGTGCGCGATGGTGCGCACGACGAACAGCAGCGTCGACGGGCTCACCAGCAGCACGTTCTTCTGCCAGGCCTCCATGAACAGCGACTCGTCGTTGGTGACGGCCAGCATGAACGCCGGCTCGATCGGCACGAACATCACCACCATGTCGAGCGACTTCACGCCGTACAGCGCCTGGTAATTCTTGTTCGACAGGCCTTTGATGTGCGCACGCACCGAGTCGAGATGCTGGCGCACGGCCAGCGTGCGCTCCTCGTCGGACTCGCAGGACGCGTAGCGGTCGTAGGCCACCAGCGACACCTTGGCGTCGACCACCAGCTTGCGCTCCTGCGGCAGGTCGATGACGACGTCGGGCTGCTGCAGGTTGCCTTCGGCGTCGCGCTGGCTCACCTGCACGTGGTAGATGCGGCCCTTCTCGAGCCCCGACGCCTCGAGCACGCGCTCGAGGATCAGCTCGCCCCAGTTGCCCTGGGTCTTGGCCGAGCCCTTGAGGGCGTTGGTGAGGTTGGTCGCGTCGCGGCTGAGCGTCTTGTTCAGCTCCATCAGCTGCTTGACCTGCTCGGTCAGCGCGAAACGCTCCTGGCCTTCCTTGACGTAGACCTCCTCGACCTTGCCCTTGAACTCGCTCAGCTGCGTGCGCAGCGGATCGAGCAGCGTGCCGAGGTTCTGCTGGTTCTGCTCGGCGAAGCGCCTGGACTTTTCCTCGAGGATCTCGTTGGCCAGCGCCTTGAACTGGTTGGACAGCTCGCTGCGCGCCTCGGTGAGCAGCGCCAGCTTTTCCTGCGCGCTCGCGCGGTCAGCGTCCGCACGGGTGCGCGCGTGCGCGAGCTCGGCGTGGGCCGTCTGCAGCGCGAGGTTGCGGGCGTCGAGCTGGGCGGCCGCCTCGCGCGATCTGGCCTCGAGGTCCGCCACGCGCTCGGCGAGCGAGGTTGCGTGCTGGTGCTTCTGCGCCTCGCTGGCGGACACGCGCAGCACCTCGTCGCGCGCCGCCTGTGCCTCGCCGCGCGCGCGTTCCAGGTCGGCCTGCAGCGCCGCCGTCGCGCGCTCGTGCGCGCGCAGCCGCTCCTGCGCCTGCGCGAGTTCGAGCTGACCGGCATGCCCGGCCTGGGCCAGCGCGGCGTCGACCGCGGCGCGCGTGCGCGAGCGCGCCAGCGCAAGGCCGATGGCCAGGCCGGCGACGAGCGCCGCCACCACGGCGACGACGACGATGACGAGCGAGGAAGCGGAATCCGGATTCATCGGGCCATTGTCGCCCGGGCACAGGCTCATCCGGTGCGCCAGTCGGCGCCGACATCAGGCTTCCTGCGCCTTCGGCGGCCCGAGCGAGCGCAGCAGATCCCGCACGAACTGCGCGCGCTCGTGCGGCTCGGCCAGCTCGCGGTCGATGCGCAGCCGGTCGTTGCCGGCCAGCTTCACGCTCCTGTTCTTCTGCACCAGCTCGATGATGCGCATCGGGTCGACCGGCGGGTTGGGCTTGAACGTGATGTTCATCACCTTCGGGTTGGCGTCCACCTTCAGCACGCCGTAGCTCCTGGCCAGCACGCGCAGGCGGTGCGTGTCGAACAGCGTCTGGCCCTGCGGCGGCAGCTTGCCGAAGCGGTCGGTGATCTCCTCGAGCAGGTTGTCCAGGGTCTCGGGCCGGTCGGCGGTGGCCAGGCGCTTGTACAGCGACAGGCGCGTCTGAACGTCGCCGCAATAGGCGTCGGGCAGCAGGGCGGGGGCGTGCAGCTTGATGTCGATGCCGCCGCCGAACGCGCCGGTGGGCGACAGCAGGTCGGGCTCCTTGCCGGACTTCAACGCGCGCACGGCCTCGGCCAGCATGTCGTTGTACAGCTGGAAGCCGACCTCCATCATGTTGCCGCTCTGGTTCTCGCCCAGCACCTCGCCGGCGCCGCGGATCTCGAGGTCGTGCATCGCGAGGTAGAAGCCCGAGCCGAGCTCCTCCATCGCCTGGATCGCGTCGAGGCGCTGCGCGGCCTGCTTGGTGAGGCCCTCGACGTCCGGCACCATCAGGTAGGCGTAGGCCTGGTGGTGCGAGCGGCCCACGCGCCCGCGCAGCTGGTGCAACTGCGCCAGGCCGAACTTGTCGGCGCGGCTGATCACGATGGTGTTGGCGGTGGGCACGTCGATGCCCGTCTCGATGATGGTGGAGCACAGCAGCACGTTGATGCGCTGGGCGACGAAGTCGCGCATCACGGCCTCGAGCTCGCGCTCGGGCATCTGGCCGTGCGCGATCGCGATGCGTGCCTCGGGGATCAGCTGCGCCAGCTTCTCGAGCCGGTTCTGGATCGTCTCGACCTCGTTGTGCAGGAAATAGCACTGTCCGCCGCGCTTGAGCTCGCGCAGGATGGCCTCGCGGATCGTGCCCTGCGTCTCGCTGCGCACGAAGGTCTTGATCGCGAGACGACGCTGCGGCGCGGTGGCGATGACGGAGAGATCGCGCAGGCCTTCGAGCGCCATGCCCAGCGTGCGCGGGATCGGCGTGGCGGTGAGCGTCAGCACGTCGACCTCGGCGCGCAGCGCCTTCATCGCCTCCTTGTGGCGCACGCCGAAGCGATGCTCCTCGTCGACGATCAACAGCCCCAGCCGCTTGAACTTGACCGTGCCGGACAACAGCTTGTGCGTGCCGACGACGATGTCGATCGTGCCGTCCTCGAGCCCGGCCATCGCCGCGGCGACCTCCTTGGCCGTGCGGAAGCGCGACATCTCCGCCACCTTCACCGGCCACTGGCCGAAGCGGCTGCTGATGGTCTGGAAATGCTGCTCGGCCAGCAGCGTGGTGGGCGCGAGCAGGGCCACCTGCTTGCCGCCATGGACTGCGACGAACGCCGCCCGCAGTGCCACCTCGGTCTTGCCGAACCCGACGTCGCCGCAGACGAGCCGGTCCATCGGCTTGGGGCTGACCAGATCCTGGATCACCGCGTGGATCGCGGCGCGCTGGTCGGGCGTCTCCTCGAAGCCGAAGCTGGTCGCGAAGGCCTCGTAGTCGTGCGGCGAGAAGCGGTGCGAGTAGCCGTCGCGCGCGGCGCGGCGCGCGTAGAGGTTCAGCAGTTCGGCCGCGGCGTCGCGTACCTGCTCGGCGGCCTTGCGGCGTGCCTTGTCCCACTGGCCCGAGCCGAGCTTGTGCAGCGGCGCCTCTTCGGCCGACACGCCCGTGTAGCGGCTGATCAGCGCGAGCTGCGCGACCGGCACGTACAGCGTCGCCTTGTCGGCGTATTCGAGGTGCAGGAACTCGCTGGGTCCTTCGCCGAGGTCGATGTTGATCAGGCCCCTGTAGCGGCCGATGCCATGCGACGCGTGGACGACGGGGTCGCCCAGCTTCAGCTCCGACAGGTCCTTGATCAGCGCGTCGACGCTGCTGGTCTGCTCCTGGCCGCGGCGGCGCTTGCGCGGCGTGGCGCCCGTGGCGAACAGCTCGTTCTCGGTGATGAACTGGATCGTGCGGACGGACGCGGCCTCGGGCTCGAACCAGAAGAAGCCCTCGCTGATCGGCGCCGCGGTGATCGCGACCTTCTCGTCGCTGGCCTCGAACTCGGCCAGCGTGCCGACGCTGATCGGCTCGATCGCGTGGTCGCGCAGCATGTCCAGCAGCGTTTCGCGGCGGCCCTCGCTGTCGGCCACGAGCAGGATGCGGTACGGCGTCGCGGCGATGTGCTTCTGCAGGCGCGCCATCGGCGCCGTCGCGCCGCGTTCGACGCTGACGTCGGGCAAGGGGCGCGCCCACGAACTGACCACCCCCACGCTCCTCCCGTCGCTGCCCCCCGAGGGGGAGCCCGGATTGGCTCGGATGTGATCCTCGCTGCCCGGCGCCTCGGCGGGCTTGTCCTCGCCTTCGGCCGGCGCACCGGGCGGGCGCAGCGACAGCGTGCCGTACGCGCGCGTCGCGTCGAAGAACTGCTCGCCCTTGAGGAAGATGTCCTCCGGCGGCAGGATCGGCCGATCCGGGTCGGCCTTCAGGAAGCGATACCGCTCCCGGGTATCCGTCCAGAAGCGCTGCAGCGCGTCGTCGACGGCGCCATGCAGCACCAGCGTGGTGGACGCGGGCAGGTAGTCGAACAGCGTCGCGGTCTCGTCGAAGAACAGCGGCAGGTAGTACTCGATGCCGCCGCCGGCGATGCCGTTGCCCATGTCCTTGTACAGTCGCGCCTTGGTCGGATCGCCCTCGATGCGCTCGCGCCAGCGCACGCGGAACGCCTTGCGCGATGCCTCGTCGAGCGCGAACTCGCGGCCGGGCAGCAGGCGCACCTGCGGCACCGGATAGAGGCTGCGCTGGGTGTCGGGGTCGAAGGTGCGGATCGAGTCGACCTCGTTGTCGAACAGGTCGACGCGGTAGGGCACGTTCGAGCCCATCGGGAACAGGTCGATCAGCCCGCCGCGCACCGCGTACTCTCCGGGCGACACCACCGAGCTGACGTGCGAGTACCCCGCCAGCGTGAGCTGCGCGCGCAGCGCGGCCTCGTCGAGCCGCGACTTCTGCTTGAAGTTGAACGTGGTCGCCGCCAGGAACGACGGCGGCGCCAGTCGCGTCAGCGCGGTGCTGGCCGGCAGGATGACGACGTCGACGCCTTCGTCGTCCGCCTTGTTCGCGGTGACGCTCTTGGTCGGATCCGGCGCGGCCTTGCCCTTGGCCACGGCGACGGCCACGCCCGTGTTGGCGCTGCTGATTCCCTGGCTCTTGCGGTAGAGCCGCCACAGCGTGGCCAGGCGTTCGGAGACCAGGTCCTGGTGCGGCGAGAACTGGTCGTAGGGCAGCGTCTCCCAGTCGGGGAACACGGCGATGCGCAGGTGCGGCGCGAAGAACGGCAGCTCGTCGGCCAGGCGCTGGCTGTCGGCCGGCTCGGCGCACACGACCAGCGTCAGCTGGCCTTGCGCCGCGCGCGCCGACGCCAGGTGGGCGATCAGCAACGCATCGGCCGCGCCGGGCGGGCGGGGAAGAGTGAAGCGTTGACCGGGAACGAGCGAGGGCAGTTGCATGACGGGCGCAAAAATGAGCACACGCCTTGGACGCGTCGGCGCGCTCCGAACGGGAGGGCAACCGGTGCGCCGGCAAGGCGTGCGCTCGTTCAAATCGAGCAGAAGACGTGACGATTCTAGAATCCCCCTCCATGACCAGCCCCCAGCGAGGTGATTCCTTCACCCATCCCGACGGCCGCCGACGCTTCTTCGCCCTGGTGCCGTGCGCCGGCAGCGGCGCGCGCTCCGGCGCCGCCGGCCCCAAGCAGTACGAGACGCTCGCCGGCCGCGCGCTGGTGCTGTGGACGCTCGAGGCGCTCGCGCGCGTCGCCGAACTGGACGGCACGCTGGTGGTGCTGTCGCCTGGCGACACGCAGTTCGCCGGGCTGTCCGCCGAGGGCGACGCCGAGGCCGCGGCCGCCTGCTGGCGCGCCCACGTGGGCGGCGCGACGCGCGCGGAGTCCGTGTTCGCCGGCCTGCACGACCTGCTCGCCCGCGGCGCGCGCGAGGACGACTGGGTGCTGGTGCACGACGCCGCGCGCTGCCTGGTGCGGCCCGAATCCATCCGCCGCCTGATCGCCGATTGCCGCGACGACGCCGTCGGCGGCCTGCTCGCGATGCCGCTGGCCGACACGCTCAAGCGCGCGACCGCGCATGCGGACGCGCACGCCCCCCGGGCGGACGCGCCGTCGCGCGTGGACGCGACCGTCCCGCGCGAGCGCGTGTGGGCGGCCCAGACGCCGCAGATGTTTCGCATCGGCGCGCTGCGCGACGCGTTGCGCGCGGGCTTCGCGCAGGCCGGCCTCGCCATCACCGACGAGGCGAGCGCGATCGAGGCGACGGGGCGGTCGCCGCGTCTCGTGCGCGGCGACTTCGAGAACATCAAGGTGACGTGGCCCGAAGATTTCGCGCTGGCCGAACGGCTCCTGAGAACGCGCTCCACGAAAGACTGAACACATGACCGCACCCTTTCGCATCGGCGAAGGCTGGGACACCCACCAGCTCCACGCCGGCCGCCCGCTCGTCCTCGGCGGCGTCACCATCCCGCACGTCGCCGGCCTGCTCGGCCACTCCGACGCCGACGCGCTGTGCCACGCGATCACCGACGCGCTGCTCGGCGCCGCCGCTCTCGGCGACATCGGCCGCCACTTCCCCGACACCGACGAGGCGTTCAAGGGCGCCAACTCGATCGTGCTGCTGGCCGAGGCCGCGAAGCGCGTGCGCGCCGCGGGCTGGGAGCCCGTCAACGTCGACTCGACCATCGTCGCGCAGGCGCCGAAGATGGCGCCGCACATCGCGGCCATGTGCGCCAAGATCGCCGAGGCCTTGAGCATCGACGTCGGCCAGGTCAACGTGAAGGCGAAGACGGCCGAGAAGATGGGGCCGGTCGGCGAGGGAAGGGCGATCGAGACACGGGCGGTGTGCCTGGTGCAGCGAGCGCATCCGCGTTGAACGCCTTCGTCTTCCTGGTCCCGGCGCTCCAGGTCGGGGTCGGCTCCGCGGTGCTCGCGAAGTACCTGCGCTTTATGCGGGCCGCGCGGCGCGTCGAGGCCACGACGATCGAGCCGGCCAGCTATCCTGAGGACGGCGGGACCGAGATCTATCGGACCCGCTTCGAGTACCGCGTCGATGGCGTGCGCTACGAGGGCGAGGTCGACGACGATTCCGCTTCCCGGCACTGGCGTCGCGCGGGCCGCAAGCTGACGGTCTACTACCTGGCGGCGTCTCCGGAGCGAGGTCGCCTGGCGCGGCGGATTGTCCCGACGGTCGCCGTGATCGTGGTCCTGTTGGGACTGGCCGTGGGCACCATGCTCGTCGCGGTCATGCTGCACGACGCCGGCTGACGAAAAAAAGGAGCGCCGCGGCGCTCCCTCGTCATCGGCCCGCGAAAGCGGCGATCACTCGGACTTGTCATCCAGCCGCAGCATCGCGGTGCCGGTGCCCGACCCCAGCAGCCCGTTCCGGGCATACGTCATGAGCTTCTCGCGCGTGTCCTGGATGTCGAGGTTGCGCATCGTCAGCTGGCCGATGCGGTCGGCCGGCGTGAAGCTCAGCTCGCCCTTTTCCATCGTCAGGCGCTCGGGCTTGTACGTCAGGTTGGGCGACTCGGTGTTCAGGATGGTGTAGTCGTTGCCGCGGCGGAGTTCGATTGTAACCTCGCCGGTTACAGGTTTCGCGACCCAGCGCTGGGCGGCTTCGCGGAGCAT
>CAIMXF010000233.1 GCA_903845345.1 uncultured beta proteobacterium | reverse complement strand
TGGTGGCCGCGCGAGGCGACGTAGAACAGGATGCGCTGGCCATGGTCCGCGGGCTGCGCGCCCGGCCGCTGCGGAGCAGGCCCCGCGGCCCCTTGGGGGGCTCCCGACGGTACGCCGGCGGGTGGGGGCTCGCTGAACACCGGCGTGACGACGGTGATGTCGGGCAGGTGCGTGCCGCCGTGGTACGGGTCGTTGAGCGCGTAGACGTCGCCCGGCTGCATCCTGCCGGCGTTGCGTGCCATCACCGTCTTGATCGACTCGCTCATCGAGCCCAGGTGCACCGGCATGTGGGGCGCGTTGGCGATGAGGTTGCCGCCGGCGTCGAACAGCGCGCACGAGAAGTCGAGGCGCTCCTTGATGTTGACCGAGTACGCGGTGTTCTGCAGCTGCAGGCCCATCTGCTCGGCGATGTTCATGAACGCGTTGTTGAACACCTCCAGCATCACCGGATCGACGCTGGTGCCGATGGCCACGCGGCGCGCGCGCGGCGCGACGCGCTGCAGCACCAGGTGGTCCAGCCCGGTCACGCGCGCCTGCCAGCCGGGCTCGACGACGGTGGTGGCGTTCTTCTCCGCGATGATGGCCGGGCCGTCGACGAGATGGCCGGGGCGCAGCGTCTCGCGCACCACGAGCGCGGCGTCCCACCAGCGGCCCTCGCTGTACATGCGCACGGTCTCGGTGACCGGCGCCGGCATGGCCGCGCCGACCGCGACGCGCGTTTCGGCCGGCGCGTCGCCCGCGGCGATCGCCTCGACCGACACGGCTTCGACGACCAGGCCGCGGCCTTCCATCAGGAAGGCATACCGGCGACCGTATGCGGCCTCGAAGGCGGCGGCGAGCGCCGCGACGCTGCCGTCGCCGAAGTCGACGACCAGCGCCGAGTCGGTTCCCGCGTAGCGCACGTGCGCGCGGCGCATCACGCGGATCTCGCCCGAGCCCGCGCCCTGGCGACGGATCTCGCCGGCCGCCTCGTCGGCCAGCGCGGCGAGCCGCGCGTGGATCGCCGGCAACGCGGCTTCGGCCAGCGGCTGTTCGACCGCCGCCTCGCGCATCACGCCCTGGTCGGCCAGGCCCATGCCGTAGGCCGACAGCACGCCCGCCAGCGGATGCACGAACACCGTCGACATGCCCAGCGCATCGGCCACCAGGCACGCGTGCTGGCCGCCGGCGCCGCCGAAGCACTGCAGCGTGTAGCGCGTGACGTCGTAGCCGCGGGCCACCGAGATCTTCTTGATCGCGTTGGCCATGCTCGCGACGGCGATGTCGATGAAGCCCTCTGCCAGTTCCTCGGGCGCGCGCGCGCGGCCGGTGGACGTCGCGACGTCGGCGGCCATCCTGTCGAACGCGTCGACGACCGCGTCGCGATCGAGCGCCTCGTTCGCCGCCTTGCCGAACACCTTCGGGAACCACTTCGGCTGGATCTTGCCCAGCAGCACGTTCGCATCGGTGACGGCCAGCGGGCCGCCGCGCCGGTAGCTCGCCGGCCCGGGATTCGCGCCCGCGCTGTGCGGCCCGGCGCGCAGCCGCGCGCCGTCGAAGCCGAGGATCGAGCCGCCGCCCGCGGCCACGGTGTGGATGCTCATCATCGGCGCGCGCATGCGCACGCCGGCCACCTGCGTCTCGAACGCGCGCTCGAACTCGCCGGCGAAGTGCGACACGTCGGTCGACGTACCGCCCATGTCGAAGCCGATGACGTTGCCGAAGTCGGCCAGCTGCGCCGTGCGCACCATGCCGACGATGCCGCCGGCCGGGCCGGACAGGATCGCGTCCTTGCCCTGGAACGCGTGCGCGTCGGCCAGGCCGCCCGACGATTGCATGAAGAACAGCTTCACGCCGGGCATCTCGCCCGCCACCTGTTCGACGTAGCGGCGCAGGATGGGCGAGAGGTAGGCATCGACGACGGTGGTGTCGCCGCGGCTGACCAGCTTCATCAGCGGACTCGTCCCGTGCGACGCGCTCACCTGCGTGAAGCCGACCTCGCGCGCCAGCCGCGCCGCCGTCGCCTCGTGCTGCGTGAATCGGTAGCCGTGCATGAACACGATCGCCACGCTGCGCAGGCCGGCGTCGAACGCGCCTTGCAGGTCGGCGCGCAACGCCGCGTGGTCGAGCGCCTGCAGCACGTCGCCGTGCGCGCTCACGCGCTCGTCGGCCTCGATCACCTGCGCGTACAGCAGCTCGGGCAGGCGGATGTTGCGGTCGAACAGACGCGGGCGATCCTGGTAGGCGATGCGCAGCGCGTCGCGGAAGCCGCGCGTGGTCACGAGCAGCGTCTTCTCGCCCTTGCGTTCCAGCAGCGCGTTCGTGGCGACCGTCGTGCCCATCTTGACGCACTCGACGAGCGCCGGCGTGACCGGCTCGCCGGCCTTCAGTCCGAGCAGGTGGCGGATGCCGGCGACCGCGGCGTCGCGATACTGCTCGGGGTTCTCCGACAGCAGCTTGTGCGTGACGAGGCTGCCGTCCGGGCGCTTGGCGACGATGTCGGTGAAGGTGCCGCCGCGGTCGATCCAGAACTGCCAGCGCGATGGCGCGAGAGGGGCTGGGGTGGTCATCGTCGTCATCCCTTCGAATCGGTCACGAACATCTTGCCAGGGGCATGCGTGATGCACAGCGCGATGCCACTGCGCTGTGCGACCCATTGCGCCGTGACGCCGCAGCCCCAGAACACGGGCACCTCGTCGTCACGGATCTCGACGGCATCGCCGTAGTCCGGCTGCATCAGGTCGGCGATGCCCAGCGCGCCGGGGTTGCCCACGTGCACGGGCGTGCCGTGCGCCTGGGGAAAGCGGGCGCAGATATCGATCACCGTCGCGACGTCGCGGCTCCGGATCGGACGCATGCTCACCACCATCTCGCCGGCGAACCGGCCCGCGGGCACGCACGCGAGCCTGGTGCGGTACATCGCGACGTTGCGACCTTGCTCCAGATGGCGCAGCGCGATGTCGGCGTCCTGCAGCGCCCACTCGAACGAGAAGCTGCAGCCGATCAGGAAGGCGACGAGGTCGGGGCGCCACAGCGCGGCGACGTCGGCGCGCTCCTCGGCGAGATGGCCGTCGCGGTAGACGCGGTAGCCGGGCAGGTCGGTGAACAGATCGGCGCCGGGTGCGCACAGCGGCGCGCGCGCGCCGGGCGCGAGCACCTCGACCAGCGGGCACGCCTTCGGGTTGCGTTGGCAGAACAGCAGGAAGTCGAACGCGTCGGCGCGCGGCACGATCGCCAGGTTGGCCTGCACGCGGCGCGGCGCGTGGCCGGCCGTGGGCTGGTCGAACGCGCCGCTGCGGCAGAGTTGGCGCAGCGTGGCGGGGTCGTCGTGGAGAACGGGCATGGACGCATTCTGGAAAGCCGGGCGGCGCCGCGCAAGCGCAAATTATTTCTCTGAGCTCATCGACTTTTCTTGCGTGCCGTAGGCTTCGCACCGAAGGCGTCGATGAACTTCAACGCGTCCTGGATCACCGAGGTCAACGCCGACGAGCCCGGATCGTAGCG
Organism: uncultured beta proteobacterium; assembly: GCA_903845345.1. GTDB lineage: Bacteria > Pseudomonadota > Gammaproteobacteria > Burkholderiales > Burkholderiaceae_C > Scleromatobacter. Next base: position 931 of record CAIMXF010000233.1, on the reverse strand, counting down.
GTAGCTCGCCTGAACCGGCAGCGGCGCCAGCGCGGTCTCGCACGGCAGTATCGCGATCTCGTGGCGGCGTACGAGCGTCTGCGCGGCGATGGCCGGCAGGGTGGCGATGCCGAAGCCGCTCTCGATCAGGTGCACCATCGCGGGAATCGACGAGACGGTGTGCAAACGCGGCGGCTCCAGGCCTTCGCCGCGCAACTGCTCCAGCAGCGCGAGATGCGGCTGCGAGCCGCGCTGGAACGTCATCATCTCGCTCGCGACGATCTCGGCCAGCGTGTAGGGCGCGCGCCGCTTGAGGGGCTTCGCGCCGACGAACACCATCTCCATCGTCGGCAGCGGGCGGGTGCGGATGTCGGGGGCCGAGACCGACTGCGCGGCGAACACCAGATCGAGCGAGCCGCGCTTGACGGCCTCGGCCAGCACCGGCGTGATTTCCACCGTGAGCTCCAGTTGCAGGTTCGGATGCGCGCTGCGCAGGTGCTGCAGCATCGGGATCAGCCAGGTGTGCAGCACCGACTCGATCGCGCCGACGCGCAGCAGGTGCACGCCGTCTTCCTCGGTGCCGAGCTCATCGCGCATCTGGCGGTGCAGCGCCATCAGCCGCTCGGCGTAGCTCAGGAAACGCATGCCGGCGTTGGTCAGCGCGAACTGCTGTCGGTCGCGCCGGTCGATCAGCACGATGCCCAGTTCCTCCTCGAGCGCGGAGACGCGGCTGGAGATCGCCGACTGCGTCATGAAGAGCTTCTCGGCGGCGCGCGTCATGCTCTTGAGCGTGGCGACCCAGTAGAAGGCTTCGACGAATCGCTGGTTCATGGCGTGTCGGCTCGCCTCAGCCTTGGGAGATCTGCTTCATCTGCGCCTTCAACGCCTTGCGTCCCTCGGCGTTGGTGGCGCGCCAGGCCCGCAGCGCGATGGCGAGGAACTGCTGCTCGCC
>CAIMXF010000232.1 GCA_903845345.1 uncultured beta proteobacterium | reverse complement strand
GACGCCCGAGGCGATCAACTTCATGGCCCGCCACGCGCGCGGCCTGATCTGCCTGACGATGACGCGCGAGATGTGCGAGCGCCTGCACCTGCCGCCGATGGCCACGCGCAACGGCTCGCCGCACGGCACCGCGTTCACGGTGTCGATCGAGGCGGCCGAAGGCGTGACGACGGGCATCTCCGCCGCCGACCGCGCGCGCACCGTGCAGGCGGCCGTCGCGCGCGGCGCGAAGCCGTCCGACCTCGTGCAGCCGGGCCACATCTTCCCGCTGCAGGCGCAGGACGGCGGCGTGCTGATGCGCGCCGGCCATACCGAGGCCGGCTGCGACATGGCAGCGATGGCCGGCCTGGCGCCGTCGGCCGTCATCTGCGAGGTGATGAACGAGGACGGCACGATGGCGCGCCTGCCCGACCTGGAGATCTTCGCCAGGGAGCACGGCCTGCTGATCGGCACGATCGCCGACCTGATCCACTACCGCAGCCGCAACGAGTCGCTGATCACGCGCGTCGGCCAGCGCGAGCTCGCCACGCCGTATGGCAACTTCGCCTGCCACCTGTTCCGCGACCGCTCGGGCGGCGCGCACATGGCGCTGGTCAAGGGCGCGTGGAAGCCCGGCGACGAAGTGCCCGTGCGCGTGCACGAGCCGTTCTCGGCCATCGACCTGCTCGACGCGTCGTGCGGCAAGCATTCGTGGCCGCTGCCCCAGGCGCTGACCGCGATCGACAAGCGCGGCCAGGGTGTGGCGGTGCTGCTCAATTGCGGCGAGCCCGCCGACCGTCTCGTCGCGCAGCTGATGCCGCAGGGCGATCCATGCGAACCGGTGGAAAGGCGGCCGGTCGACCTGCGCACCTACGGCGTCGGCGCGCAGATCCTTCGCGAACTCGGCGTCACGCGCATGCAGCTGCTCGGACAGCCGCGCCGCATGCCCAGCATGACGGGCTACGGCCTCGAAGTCTCCAGTTTCATCACGACCGCCGACGCCGCCTAGGCCGACGCGATCGACTCCGGCCGCGTCGCCATCGACACGGCCTCGTTCTTTACCCTGTTCTTTTTCCGGAGCGTCCGACGATGCAAGCTGCTGACCAAGGCACACCGATCGATCTCGATGGCCACGACCTCGTCATCGGCATCGTGCGAGCGCGATTCAACGACGCCATCACCGCGCGGATGGCCGCGGTCTGCGAGGCCGAACTGCTCGCGCTGGGCGTGCAGCCCAAGCACATCACGCTCGTCAGCGTGCCGGGCGCGCTGGAAGTGCCGATCGCGCTGAAGGCGATGGCCGACCAGGACGACTACGACGCGCTCGTCGCCATCGGCTGCATCATCCGCGGCGAGACGTACCACTTCGAACTGGTGGCCAACGAGAGCGGCGCGGGCGTCACGCGCGTGTCGCTCGACCACCAGGTGCCGATCGCCAACGCGATCCTCACCGTCGAGAACCTGGCCCAGGCCGAGGCGCGCGTCGAGGACAAGGCGCGCGACGCCGCGCGCGTGGCCGTCGAGATGGCCAACCTGATGGACGACCTGCTATGAGCTCCGCCTTCCCCGACAAGCACGACGACCAGCCCGCCAAGCCGGCCAAGCCCAAGTCCGCCCGCCGCCGCGCGCGCGAGCTCGCGCTGCAAGGTCTGTACGAGTGGCTGGTCTCCGGCACCGACGCCGGCGTGATCGACGCCCACATGCGCGAGCAGGAAGGCTTCGACAAGGCCGACCGCGCGCACTTCGACGCGCTGCTGCACGGCTGCATCACGCAAGCCGTCGACCTCGACGCCGCGCTGACGAAGTTCGTCGACCGCAAGACCACCGAGCTGTCGCCGGTCGAACACGCCGTGCTGATGATCGGCGCGTACGAGCTGAAGCACTGCCTCGACATCCCGTACAAGGTCGCGATCAACGAGGCCGTCGAGCTCGCCAAGAGCTTCGGCGGCACCGACGGCCACAAGTACGTCAACGGCGTGCTGGACAAGACCGCCGGCGACCTGCGGCCGCTCGAGGTGCAGGCCTCGCACAAGGGCCGTTGAACGCGCCATGAAGCTCGCCGGCCGCCTGTCCCACATCGATCCGTTCTACGTGATGGAGTGCGCCAAGGTGGCGCAGGAGATCGCGCGCTCGCCCGAATGCGATCCGGCGCTCGGCGGCGAGCCGATGATCGCCCTGAACATCGGCGAGCCCGACTTCACCGCCCCGGCGCCGGTCATCGCCGCGGCGGAGGCCGCGCTGCACGCGGGCCGCACGCAGTACACCGACGCCGTCGGCCTGCCCGCGCTGCGCGAGCGCATCAGCCAGTGGTATGCGAGCCGCTGGGGCGTCGATGTGCCGGCACGGCGCATCGTCGTCACGGCGGGCGCGTCGGCCGGGCTGCAGCTGGTCTGCCAGGCCTTGTTCGAGACCGGCGACGACGTGCTGATGCCCGACCCGAGCTATCCGTGCAACCGGCACTTCGTGGCCGCCACCGGCGCCACCGCGCGGCTGGTGCCCACCACGCCGGCGTCGCGCTTCCAGCTCGACGCCGACCACGTGCGCGAACACTGGACGGCGCAGACCCGCGGCGTGCTCCTGGCCACGCCGTCGAACCCGACCGGCACGTCGATCGCGCCGGCCGAGCTGGCGCGCATCGTCGACGTCGTGCGCGAGAAGGGCGGCGTCGCGATCGTCGACGAGATCTACCAGGGCCTCAGCTACGACCCGGCATTCGAGCGCTGCGCGCTGGCCCTCGGCGACGACGTCGTGTCGGTCAACAGCTTCTCGAAATACTTCAGCATGACCGGCTGGCGGCTCGGCTGGCTGGTGCTGCCCGAGGCGTTGGTCGAGCCGGTGGAACGCCTGGCGCAGAACCTCTACATCTGCGCCAGCTCGATCGCCCAGCATGCCGCGATCGCGTGTTTCGACGCCCACAGCCTGGCCGAATGCGAAACCCGCCGCGCGGCGTTTCGCGAGCGCCGCGATTTCATCGTGCCGGCCTTGCAGAAACTCGGACTCGCCGTTCCCGTGGTGCCCGACGGCGCGTTCTACGTGTGGGCCGATTGCCGCGCCTTCGCCGACAACAGCTGGGATTTCGCGATGGACCTGATGCGCAGCGCGCACGTCGCGTTGACGCCCGGCAAGGACTTCGGCCCGGCGCATGCGAGCACGTACTTCAGGCTGTCGTTCGCGACGGCGATGCCGCAGCTTCAGGAAACTGTCAGGCGGCTGAAGCGCGAACTCGACCGTTGATCCTTTCAACCCTGCCGGCAAGCGTGACGCATTCGCCAGACCGGCGATATTTGTGTCATCGTGCAGGGTAACTTCCCCTTATTCGACCCTTTTGCCGGGCTCACCATCGGTTAACTTCCGCCCATGCGATGGAATCTCTTCAGGCGCGCCGATTCACCGGACGCCTCCGACTCAAGCTTCGAAACGACGGTCGTCGATGACGTGGCAGCGGCGCGCATGGCTCAAGGCCCGGCGACCGAAGGTCCCGTCGCGCCACCGCCCGCGCCCGTGCTCACCGGCGTGGGCACCGGCATCGAGAGCGAGAGCATCGGCCATGTCGGCCGCTACGCGCTCAAGACCGTCCTCGGCAAGGGCGGCCTCGGCACGGTCTACGCCGCGTGGGATCCGCTGCTGTCGCGCACGGTCGCGCTCAAGACCCTGCACATCGACGCCGATCCGGCCGCCCGCGAGGCGCTCGACGCGCTGTTCCTGAACGAGGCCCGCGCGGCCGCGGGGCTGTCGCACCCGCACATCGTCACCGTGTTCGACGCCGGCCCGTCCGACACCGGCGTCTACATCGCCATGGAGCGGCTGCAGGGCCAGGACCTGCGCCACCTGCTGCTGCAGGGCGTGCGCCCCGGCCCGATCGAGGCCGCGCAGGTCGTGCGCCGCGTCGCCGACGCGCTCGCCTACGCGCACCGCAAGGGCGTGGTGCACTGCGACGTCAAGCCGGCCAACATCTTCATGACCGGCCGCATGCACCCCAAGGTGCTCGACTTCGGCATCGCGCGCGTCGCGCACCGCGACGTGCCCGCGCTCGAAGGCGCGATCGCCGGATCGCCCTACTACCTCGCGCCCGAGCAGATGGACGGCCGCTCGGTGGATCGCCGCAGCGACGTCTATTCGCTGGGCGTGGTGCTCTACGAACTGCTGGTGGGCAAGAAGCCGTTCGAGGGCAGGTCGCTCGAGGAGATCACCACCGCCGTCAAGACCGCCGAGGTGGTGCCGGCGCACCGCGTGTCGCCGAAGATCCCGTTGGGGCTGTCGGTGATCGCCGGCCGTGCGATGGCGCGCGATCCCGACCAGCGCTACCCGTCGGCGCGCCACCTGTCGATGGAGCTGCGCCACTGGGTCGACTCCGCCGAGGCGCGCGCGCTGCGCGACGAGGCACGCGGCACGCCCGCGGCCAAGCCGCCGGCGGAGAAATTCCTGCGCATCGCGCTGCCGCTCGCCGCGATGGCGGTGGTCGTCGGCGGCCTGGCCTGGTGGAAGCTCGGCGCGCCGTCCGCCGACGTCGCCGCGGCGCCGGCCGCCAGCGCGCCGGCCCCGGTGCGGGTCGCCGCGGCGG
>CAIMXF010000231.1 GCA_903845345.1 uncultured beta proteobacterium | reverse complement strand
CTGGCGCAGCGGCGCGAGCGGGTCGGCCTGCGGCGCCGGCGGGCCGAGCGCGGCGGCCACCGCGCCGATGTGCGCGCGCATCAGTTCGGCGGCCCCGGCGCCGTCGCCCACCTCGAGCGCGGCGACGATCGCCACGTGCTCGCTGCACGACAGCGCGGCGTCCGGCGTGGACTGGAACAGTGCGGCCACCAGCGTGGTGCGCGCCGTGAGGTCGCGCAGGATGTCGGCCAGCAGCGGGCCGCTGACACACTCGGCCAGGCACACGTGGAAGTCGCCGAGCAGGTAGCTTCGCCTGCTCGCGTCCGTGCCCTTGATGGCCGCCTGCTCGGCCTTGTAGTGCGCCTTCAGCCGCGCCAGCTTCGCGCGCGGCAGCGGCCTGGCCAGCGCGCCCAGCATGCCCGTCTCGACGGCGATGCGCGCGGAGAACGCCTCGGCCGCATCGGCGCGCGACGGCTGCACCACGAACCAGCCGCGCCGGCTGCTGACCTCGACCATGCCGCGCGCCGACAGCCGCGCCATCGCCTCGCGCACCAGCGTGCGGCTGACGCCGAAGACATCGGCGAGCTCCTGCTCGCCCAGCCGCTGCCCGGGCGCGATGCGTCCCGAGAGGATGGCCCGGACCACGTGGTGCGCGATCTGCGGTGGGCTGGAACGCCGGGGAACGGAAGTGGTGCTCAAGATGCGCCGGGTTGGAGCTTCCGGGCCCCGTTGCCGTGCGTGGACGCGCGGCGGCGAGGCTTGGATGCGTTGCTTGTATGCAAGCTACGCAAGCCCCATGCCACCGGTCGGGTTCGCGTCCGAATCCGGCAACAGGCCCGCAATCTGCCGCTTTTCGACGGATCGGACTTCACGACTTCCGCGAGACTGGACGGCTCCTCCCGCCGACCGCCCCTGGACATGAACCGCAGATACGCCTACCGCGACTACGAGATCCTGGTTTCAGCCCAACCGGCCGGCAGCCTGCCCGGCTGGCGCCCCGAGATCTGCGTCATCGCGCCGGACGACCACTGGCAGTTCGTGCCGACGCACCACTCGCTGGTGGCCAACGACCCGCAGTACTGCCTCGAGATCGGCCGCCGCTGCGCCGAGAGCGCGATCCGCAGCATGGATCCCGCGCGCGAGATCGCGGCCTACGAAGGCCTCTGGCACTGAGCAGGTTCCCCGTCCGGAACGCGGCCGCTCAATCGCCGACTTCCGGCTCCTGGCAGCGCACGCGGTCCGCCCAGGCCAGCACGCCCAGCGGCTGCCGGATGAATTGGGCGTGCGCGACATCGACCTCCCAGTAGGCGATCGGCACCTTCTGCCCCGGCCGGCGCAGGCCAACGCCCACCGATAGCGGCGTCGACGACCCGTCGTCCGCCGGCACGACGCACTGCAGCAGGTTGCTCACACGCTCGCGTGCCGGCAGCGCCACCACGTCGACCATGCGGCAGGTGTTGCGGCGGGTGTCGAGCAGGAAGGCGAAGTCGGCACCGATCCGACGTCTGACGAGCACGACGCTGCCGTTGCCCACCACCGGCAGTTCGCCCGGCACCGGCAGGTAGCCGGCGTCGCGCGGCACCTCCTCGCCCGGCGCGCACGCATGGCCGCGCAACGCACGCGCGTCCGCGAGCAGCGCCGGATCGACCGCGAACGGCTGCGTCTCGGCGTCCGCGGCCGGACTCGGGCCGTGCCTGGCCGGCGGCAGCGGCCCGCTG
>CAIMXF010000230.1 GCA_903845345.1 uncultured beta proteobacterium | reverse complement strand
GAGGCCGTTTGCGAGCAGACGTTGTTCACATTCGCGTTGCCGATGCCGAGTCCCGCCAGGATGCCGGCGTTCGAAATGAACGGCCCCTGCTGCCGCTTGACGACCGCCGCCTCGGCCTGCGCCCGCGTGATCGCCGGCAGCCCGCAGCCCGCCATCAGCACCTCGGCAGGCGCGGTGTTGGCGTTGATCGTCATCGCCGTGGTTCCGGTGAACGGGATGATCTGCACGAACGGCTGGAGCTGCTTGATCACCTTCGGGTCGATGCCGTACCAGGCCAGGTCGGCCAGCTCGAGGGGCATCAGCACGCTGCCGGAGGAGTCCGCCTGGCCGGGCTGGTCGACCAGGTTCTGCTGCGCCGTATAGCTGGCGCGCATGCCGGCCACGATCGTCTGGCCGACGTCCGGCGACACGCCGATCGCCTCGAGCAGGATCTGCAGGCGCTGCACCTCGGTGTTCTTGCCGGCCCCCTGGATCCCGACCAGGTTGTAGAGGTTGTACTTCGACTGCGCATCGGTGATCTGGCCGGACAGGTAGGCCTCCGGACCGCTGTCTTCCGAATGCGAGCCGTCGGCCGACAGGAAGCTCGAGAGCTTGGTCTCCTCGAGCGGCGTGGCCCACGGCTGGCCGAGGTCGTCGTCCGGATCGCCGTTGCGGATCGACGACTTCAGGATCAGGTTGCCCCAGTCGAGCGACGCGTTCAGCAGCCAGTCGGCCTGCGCGCGCGCGCGCTCGGCCGCCTCCACCTCGATGCCGCGCCACTGCAGCCACACCATGCCGGCGGCGAGCGTGGCCACGAGCGTCATGATCAGCAGCGCCAGCAGCAGGGCGGCCCCGCGCTGGCGGCGTTGGGGCTTGAGTCGGCTCATGTCGCGGGGATCCCTCCGAAGCGCGGCAGCTCGCGCTCGCGCGTGATCTCGCCTTCGGGAACCTTCAGCAGGATGCGGATGCCGTTCGGCTGCACCGAGGTCACCGGGACGGCGGAGGCCGGCGTGCCCGCCAGCGGGGCAACCGCCGGGGCGGCCCCTTGCGTCGACTGCACGTTGTTCCAGCTGCAGCCCGAGGTCGCGATGGTGGCGGGATTGCACACGTAGACCTGGAAGTCGTCGACGTTCTCGAGCACCGTCACCGCGCTGCCGCTGATCGCGCCCCACTGCTGGCTGCGCATCCACGCGTCGGTGAGGTCGGTCATGTGGATGTAGGCCGGGCTGGCCCAGCGTTGCCAGCGGTGGTCCTGCAGCGTCCACAGCACCAGCTGGAGGCCCGCGGGCGAACGGCGCGCGACGCGCAGCGTGGCGCCGTCGAACATGATGGGCCGCGGCAGCACCTTGCTGTCCACCACCTGCGACATGTCGTACTCGAACTGCGACATGCCCGTGTTCATCTTGAGCGTGCGGTCGGTGGACGCCAGCGCCGCGTCCTTCGCCCGCGCCAGCGCGTCGATGCCGCGGAAGGCCAGCCCGGCCAGGATCGCCATGATGAGCAGCGCCACCATCACCTCGATGAGGGTGAAGCCGGCCGGGCGAACGCGTGCGCGGCTCATAGGTGCGACATCACGGTGGAGATCGTCACGAGCTGGCGGCCGTCGCTGTTGGAGACGACGGCGTCGACGCGGCGGAAGCTCGGGTTCGGCGTGGGCTGCACGTTGATCGATCCCTTGTACTCGCGGCCCAGCTCGGTGCAGTCGAACGGCGTCTTGCCGACCGCGGGCAACTGGTCGATGAGGCGCAGCTCGGTCAGCTGGTTGTCCGCGCACCACTGCGCGAGCACCACGTCGTTCAGGCGCTGCGAGGTGTCGACGACCGAGCTGGCCGCGCGCGAACCGGCGGCCAGCGCGATGGCGACGATGGCCAGGGCCACCATCACCTCGATCAGCGTGAAACCGGCGACGTCATGGCGCACGGCCCGCGAGCGCACTGCGGTCATTGCACGGCCACCGTGGCGTTCGGGTCGACGATCTGGAACGGCGACAGCCCGTCGGTGCCGACGGCGATCTCGCGTTCGCCCAGGTGCAGCACCACGCGCTGTGCCGGCAGCAGCGGCTCGGGGCCGAGCAGCAGCTGCGGCGCACCGACGATGGTGGCGGTGGTGTCGCTGTCGAGCCAGTGCGATGGCAGTTCCTTGGCGGCCTGCGCCGGCAGGCCGATGAACTCGAAGCCGCCGGTGGTCAGCGGTGCCCAGCGCACGTC
>CAIMXF010000229.1 GCA_903845345.1 uncultured beta proteobacterium | reverse complement strand
ACCTTCGAGAAGGGCCAGCCGGCCATCGACATCCGCATCTCCGCCACCGACCGGCTGGTGGAGCTGGACGACCCCGACCATGACCTGGTGCTGCGCCAGTGCCGCCCCGAGGACGCGCCGGCCGGCGCGATCCGCATGTTCGGCGAGGTGTGCACGCCGGTGATCGGCGCCAGCCTGGCCGACGCGATCGCGCGCGGCGCCGCGCCGCCGCTGGACACGCCGCTGGACCTGGTGAACTGCACCCTGATCGAGATGGACGACGACCGCCCCAGCAGCGACGTGCTGGGCTGGCCCTACTGGCTGCAGCAGCGCGGGCTGGGGCAGCTGGAGCCGCGGCGCTGGATCAGCGTCAACTTCACGCACCAGCAGGTGCAGACGGCGCTCGCCGGCCAGGGCGTCGCGCTCGCCCGCCTGCCGCTGATCCACGACGCGCTGGAACGCGGCGACCTGATCGAGCCCTTCGGCCGCGAGGGCCGCATGACCTCGCCGTGGGCCTACTGGCAGATCGCGCTGAGCAGCGCGCGGGCACGGCCGGAGCTCGAAAGCTTCGTGCAGTGGCTGCAGCAGGCCGCGCACGAGACGCGGCTGGCGATCGGGGAAGAAGGCTGAGCCTTCGGGCCTCGGGCCGCCGTCCGGACCGGGTCGAGGGCTACTTCTTCCGTCCGGACAGTTCCTCGAAGACCCGCATCGCGTCGGCCGCCGAGTACCACTTGTCACCGATGTAGACCGGGCCCCAGAAATAGCCCGGGCTGGATGGCTCGTCCTGCAGCCAGCGGTTGCCGGGCTCGACCCGGTTCGGCCCGGCGTTGCCCGACAGGTAGAACGCCGGGATCTTGTGGACGGTGGTGGTCGCGGTATTGCCCGCGATGGTGTTGCCGCTGGTCGAGCCGGGCGGCAGGTTCACGGCGGAGACGGCGATCTCGGCGGGGCCGGGGAAATAGCGTCGCCGCCCGACCTGCTGGTTGTTGCCGCGCACGATGTTGTCGAGGATGCGGTTGTTGCTCGCGCCATAGATGCTGATGCCGGCGCCGGCATTGCCGACCACCGTGTTGGCGACCACGTCGTTGAACGATGCGTAGCGGTCGACCTGGATGCCGTTGCCGTCGGTGCAGACGCCTGAACCCGAGCCGTCGTCGCAGCGCTGGGTGGCCGGCCGCTCGCGCGTTCCCTCGACGCGGTTGCCAGAGATCAGGTTGTGCGCGGTGCGGATCCCGTGCGCACTGGCCGGCGTGCTCGCCTCGCGCGAATAAAGGTGGATGCCGGAGTAGCCGCCCTGGCGCACCGAGTTCACGCCGGTGCCGCTGCCCGAGACGATGTTGTCGCGCACGGCGATGTAGTTCGCGTCGTTGATCTCGATGCCGTGGCCGCCGCTGGAGGTCACGCGGTTGCGTGCGACCAGGTTGACGTCCTGCGCGGTGCCGTCCGACAGGTCGCCGATCGCGATGCCGGTGTTCCAGCTGTCGCGCACCACGTTGTCGACCACCTGGTTGCCCGGGCCCGCCGCACCGGCCGAACTGCCGATCGAGATCCCGACATGGGCGCCATGCACCGTGAGACCGCGAACGACGTTGTCGTGGGCACCGACGTCGATCGTGACGGCCGATCCCGGGCCCAGCCGCGGATCCTGCGTCACGTCCAGGCCCGTGACCGTCACGCCCGAGGCATCGCGCAGCAGCACGCCGGCCGTGAAGCGGGCGGCGCCGGTGTCGGGCCAGGCGACGAACGAGACCGGCGCCGCGGCGCTCGCCTGGATGCCGGCGATCGTCAGCTGCCGCTGGTACGTTCCCGGCGCGATGCAGACCGTCGCGCCGGCAGGCACGTCGGCGAATCCCGGGTGCGCGGCGAGATCGGCATCGCTGGCGATCTTCAGCGAGCAGCGGGGCGCCGTCGCGGCCTGCGCGGTCGATGCCATCAGCGACAGCATGACAAGCACGCCAGCGGCCTCGGTCATCGGCGCGGCCAGTGCCCAGTGCTTGCAGGAACCACGAGGAGTCGGCAAACGCCGACGGCCCGGTTCACGCCGTCGCGGGTCGCATCGACCACCGTGGCGTCGTGCACCTCCCACGGCCCGCGACCAGCTCGCCAGCGACGGCGGGCCTGCTTCAACGCCGCAGCCGCGCTATCCACCGGGTCACGAGTTCCAGGCCGGCGGGCGGCGCCTGCCAGTTGCCGCCGCAAAGCCGCTTCGCGCCGTGGGCGACCGTGTAGGTCGTCTTGAGCATGCCCTTGACCGGCGTGGTCTCGCCGGCGTCGTCGGGCTGCGGCACGTCCATCTCGAAGTCCACGACGATGTCGGCTGGCACGTCCGCGCCGGCCATCAGGCCCACGCCGCTTTCCGAGATGTTGCGAACCTCGAGGTCGATGACGCGTCCATCGGGCAAGTGCATGCGCGCCGGCCACGACACCTCGAGCCGCAGGGCTGCGCGCGCGTCGGGCGCGTCGGCGGCGACGCCGCCGGACTCGATCGTCAACGCGAGTTCGGCCGCCAGTGCCGCTTCGGCGGCCGCGTCCGCCTCCGGGGTCGACTCCGCCGCTGCCGGCAGCGGCGCCAGGCCGAACATGGCGGCGACGTCATCGGGGGGGGTCGTCGCCATGGCTCGAACGCGTGGGTTGCCGGCTCAGGTCAGCAGGCCCAGCGCCATCTCGATCTGCTCGGTCGGGCTGCGCTTGAAGCCGGAGCGCGTGAAGCGCTGCAGGCGGCCGACGGCCAGCGCGGTGAGCGCGGAGGCGCGGCCGTTGGCGTCGACGGTGGGGGTCTGCGAGCCGGCCTGTTCGGCGGCGGCGCGCAGCGACTGGCGCAGCTGCGACTCGACCTTGTCGAAGAACTGGTTCATGCGCGTGGACAGTCGCTCGTTCTCGAAGACGAGCGCGTCGCCCACCATCACGCGCGCCATGCCGGGGTTCTTCTCGCCGAACTGCATCAGCATGAAGACGATGCGGCGCGCCTGCAGCGCGGGGTCGGCGTCGCGTTCGGTGATCTGGTTGATGAGCGTGAAGATGCTCTGCTCGATGAACTCGATCAGCCCTTCGAACATCTGCGCCTTGCTCGCGAAGTGACGGTACAGCGCGGCCTCGCTCACCGACAGCTTGGCGGCCAGCGCGGCGGTGGTGATGCGGTCGGCGCCCGGTTCTTCGAGCATGGCGGCCAGCGTCTGCAGGATCTGCACGCGGCGCTCGCCCGGCTTGGGGCGCTTGCGGGCCGGCGCGGCGACGCCGTCGGGGGCGTTCGCGGACTCGGCGGCCACGTCGGCACGGGCGTCGGTGGCGGCGTCCTCTTCGTCGAGGTCGCGACCTGCTTGCGGTGATTGCATCGTGATCTCAGGCGCCGAGGCCCCGGAACCGGCAACGGCAGAAAAGGCGGTGGGAAAGTCTGGCATTGCTGTCAGCTGCCGAATTGAGCAGGTCTGAACCCATTTTTGCACAGCACTGCCGGGCTGCCGCGTGCAGGTAAACACCAAGCAAAATTTCCGTGAAGGCCGCCACGGTCGAGCCGGACGGGCGCGTGCCGGCCGCGCCGATTCGGGGTTTGCACCAAGCCGGTACGCGGCGTCCCGGTGGCGCGACTGTCAGCCGAGATTGCGCAGCGACTTGACGATGCGCACGCCACTCGGGCGCACCGTCCAGCGCCGCACCCGCGGCCCGGCGTGCGCGCCGCGGCGGGCGAAGCGCTGCATCCACACCGGCTGCATGCCGACGCGGCGCGCGGCCAGCACGTTGTCCAGCGAGTCCTCGACCAGCACGCAGCGCGACGCATGCACGCCCAGGCGAGCGGCCACGTGGCGCAGCAGGCGGGTGTCGGGCTTGGGGCGCCAGTGGCCGAACATGCGCATGTCCTCGATGGACAGCACCTGGTCGAACAGCTGCACGATGCCGAGTGCGCCCAGCACGCGCATCGCGTACGCGCGCGGCGCGTTGGTCAGCACGATGCGGCGCCCGCGCAGCCGGGCGATGGCCGCGAGGTCGTGCCGATGGCCGGTGACGCGCTGCTCCAGGCCCGGGAAGCGATGTGTCTCGTGCAGGAAGTGCGCGGGGCTGACGTCGTGGTGGCGCACCAGTCCGAGCATCGTCGAGCCATACCGCCGCCAGTACTTTTCGCGCAGCGCGTCGGCTTCGGACGGCGTGACGCCCAGCGTGTCGACCACGTAGTCCTGCATGGTGTCGTTCATCTGCGCGAACACCCACGCGCCGGCGTCGTGCAGGGTGTTGTCGAGGTCGAACAGCCAGACGCGTTCACGCATGCGCTTCTCCGCGCGACAGGCCCCAGATGCCGCCCATCAGCAGCAAGGCGCCCAGCCATTGCGCGGGCTGCAGCCGCTCGCCGAGGAAGGCCGCGGCGAGCAGCACGGCGGTCAGCGGCTCGACCAGCGTCGCCACCGTCAACGCCGTCGGGCTCAGCTTCGCCGCGCCCCAGCTGAACGCGAGCAGCGCCAGCGCCGCGGTCACCATGCCGAGATACAACAGCCACGCCTCGGGCGTCGCCTCGTGCGGCAGTTGCAGCGGCCAGGCCAGGCCCGACAGGCCCATCACCGCGGTGGCCGCGAGCGTCAAGGCGGTCGTCGCCGTGCCGGCGCCCCACCGGCGCGAGATCGCCGGGCTGACGAGCGTGAAGCCGGCATACAGCAGCGCCGAGCCGACCGACGCCGCCACGCCGGCGATCCAGTCGTCGACCGTCGCCCCCGGCCGCGCGCCGCCCTCGGTGCCGCCGCCGACGATCAGCAGCACCGTTCCCGCCAGCGAGGCCGCGAGGATCGCCAGCAGCGCGAGGCTCGCGCGCTGGCGCCCGCGCGCGAGCGCCCAGGCCGTGACGAACACCGGCGGCAGGCACAGCGCGATCAGCGTCGGGATGGCCGCGCCGATGTGCGCGATGCCGATGAACCACAGCAGCACGTACGACGCCATCACCGCGCCCGCGGCCAGCAGCGGCGCGCCCTCGCGCAGCAACCGGCGCCACGGCATGCCGCGCCCGAACACGAGCAGCAGCGACGCCGCGCCCAGCACGAAACGCCAGAACGAGATGCTTTGCGGGCGGTAGCCGTGGCGCGCCACGAGCAGGTTCACCACGAGCGAACCCGTGCCCCACAGGAAGGCCGCGCTGCAGGCGGCGCCCAGGCGCAAACCGGACTCGCTGCTCATCGGCGAACTCCCGCGCGCCGCGCGCCCGGCCGCCCCAAGGCGGCACGCGCTCCCCCGCGGGGAGTGGCCGACGGGCTCGCCGGCCGAGGGGTCGTCATCTAGCGGGCGCGGATCATCGTCCCGTAGGCCTGATCCGTCAGGATTTCCAGCAGCATCGCGTGCGGCACGCGGCCGTCGATGATGTGCACGGCATTGACGCCCGAGCGCGCGGCGTCGAGCGCCGACGCGATCTTGGGCAGCATGCCGCCCGAGATGGTGCCGTCGGCGAACAGGTCGTCGATCTGGCGCGCGCTGAGGTCGGTGAGCAGCTGGCCCTGCTTGTCGAGCACGCCCGGCGTGTTGGTGAGCAGCACCAGCTTCTCGGCGCCCAGCACCTCGGCCAGCTTGCCGGCGACGACGTCGGCGTTGATGTTGTAGCTGACGTTGCCTTCGCCGAAGCCGATCGGGCTGATGACCGGGATGAACTGGTCGTCCTGCAGCGCCTTGACCACGGACGGGTCGATGGAGACGATGTCGCCCACCTGGCCGACGTCGTGCTCGATGCTGGGGTCGTCCTTGTCGACCATCTTGAGCTTGCGCGCGCGGATCATGCCGCCGTCGAAGCCGGTGAGGCCCACGGCCTTGCCGCCGGCGGAGTTGATCAGGCCGACGATGTCCTGCTGCACCTCGCCGCCCAGCACCCACTCGACGACGTCCATCGTCTCCTTGTCCGTGACGCGCATGCCCTGGATGAACGTGCCCTTCTTGCCGAGCTTGGACAGCGCAGTGTCGATCTGCGGGCCGCCGCCGTGCACCACGACCGGATTGAGGCCGACCAGCTTGAGCAGCACCACGTCTTCGGCGAAGTCCTGCTGCAGCGCGGGTTCGGTCATCGCATTGCCGCCGTACTTGATGATGATCGTCTTGCCGTGGAACTTGCGGATGTAGGGCAGCGCCTGCGACAGGATCTCGGCCTTGTCGCGCGGCGAGATGTGCGAGAGGTCGACCGGGTCGGACGTGGACTCGGCAGCGGTGGAGGGCGGAGGCGTGGTCATGCGGTGATTCTATTGACCTTGCGCGACGGCTGCGTGTCGCCGAACGTCCTGTTTCAGGGATTTCGGCGCCGGGCGCCCGGTTTGCCGGCGGCGTGCGACGCGTGCCGCTGTATTCCGGCAACCCGGTCTGCGCGTTGAAGGGATACCAAGGACAATCGCCATCATGAAACGCCTCCTCGCCACCATCGCGCTGCTCGCCGTCTCGGCCCTCGCTTCCGCCCAGGCCCTCGTGGCCGGCGAGGTGAAGAAGATCGACAAGCCGGCCGGCCGCATCACCCTGAAGCATGCCGAGATCAAGCTGTACGACATGCCCGGCATGACCGGCGCCTACAAGGTGCAGGATCCGTCGATGCTGGACAAGGTGCAGGTCGGCGACCGGGTGCAGTTCAGCCTGGATCGCGTCAATTCGGTCTACACGATCACCAAAATAGAGCCCCTCGGTCGCTAGCTGCTCCCTGCCCCGAGCGGCCCGGCAAAGCCGGCTCCGCCGCTCCCTTGAACTCCGCGCCACGGCCCAAGCGGCAGCGCCGGCGAGGAGTCCGGCGCGGCGATGTCAGAAGTGGATGCCCTTCATCATCTGCTGCATGGCCACGGCCTCGGCCGAGAGTTTGGGCTTGCCGCTCTTGTCGCCCGACGCGGCGGCCGAGTCGGGGAACATGCGGAAGCTCGTGTTCATCACGATCTGCGCGATGCGCGGCACCAGCGCGTGCATCGTCTCGCCGAGCACGCCCAGGCGCGTGGCGATGCGCACCGGCTTCTCGACGCAGGCCTGCGCGATCATGTCGGCGGCCTCCTCGGGCGACAGCGTCGGCACGTTGTTGTAGATCTTGGTGGGCGCGATCATCGGCGTGCGCACCAGTGGCATGTTGATGGTGGTGAAGGTGACGCCCACGTCGGCGTACTCGCTCGACGCGCAGCGCGTCCACGCATCGAGCGCGGCCTTGCTCGCCACGTAGGCCGAGAAGCGCGGCGCGTTGGTGAGCACGCCGATCGAGCTGATGTTGACGACATGGCCCTTGTGCTTGGCCACCATGCCGGGCAGCAGGCCCATCGTGATGCGCAGGCAGCCGAAGTAGTTCAGCTGCATCGTGCGCTCGAAGTCGTGGAAGCGGTCGTAGCTGGCCTCGATCGCGCGGCGGATCGAGCGGCCGGCGTTGTTGATCAGGAAGTCGACGCCGCCGAAGTTCGCGTTGATCCACTCGACGAAGGCCCGGGTGCCGGCCTCGTCGGCCAGGTCGACGGGATAGGTCTCGACCTTCGCGTCGTCGCGCCCGGCCTGCTTCGCATAGGCGAGGATCTGCTTCTTCGCCTCGGCCAATTTGTCTTCGTCGCGCGCGCAGATCAGCGTGATCGCGCCGGCCTCGGCGAACTTGCAGGCCGCGGCCAGGCCGATGCCCGACGAGCCGCCGGTCACCAGCACCACCTTGCCGGCGACCGTGCCCTTGAGGCTGTGGTCGATCGACAGCGCCGGGTCGAGGTGGCGCTCCCAGTAGTCCCACAGCCGCCACGCGTAGTCCTTCAGCGGCGGGCAGGCGATGCCCGAGCCCTTGAGGGCGGCGAGCGCGTCGCGGTTGTCGAAGCGCGTCGGGTAGTTGACGAAGGTGAGGATCTCCTCGGGCAGGCCGAGGTCCTTCATCACCGCGTTGCGCACGCGGCGCACCGGGGCCAGCGCCATCAGGCTCTTCTTGACGCCGCGCGGGATGAAGCCCAGCAGCGCCGCGTTGACGAACACGTTCATCTTCGGCGCGTGCGCGGCCTTGGCGAAGATCGCCAGCACGTCGCCCACCCGTAGGCCTTCCGGGTCGACGAGGTGGAAGCACTGGCCGCTGCCTTCGAGCTTCGTGTGGCTGATGTGGTCGAGCGCGGAGACGACGAAGTCGACCGGCACGATGTTGATGCGGCCGCCCTCCAGGCCGATGCCCGGCATCCACGGCGGCAGGATCTGGCGCATGCGCTGGATCAGCTTGAAGAAGTAGTACGGGCCGTCGATCTTGTCCATCTCGCCGGTGGTGGAGTCGCCGACGACCATCGCCGGGCGGTAGACCGTCCAGGGCACCTTGCACTCCTTGCGGACGATCTTCTCGGACTCGTGCTTGGTGGCGAAGTACGGATGGTCGAGGTTCTCGGCCTCGTCGAACATGTCTTCGCGGAACACGCCTTCGTACAGCCCCGCGGCCGCGATCGACGAAACGTGGTTGAAGCGGCCGGCCTCGATCGCCTTGGCGAATTCGACCGCGTTGCGCGTGCCCTCGACGTTGACGGCGACCTGCGACTCCTCGTCCGCCGACAGGTCGTACACCGCGGCCAGGTGGTACATCTGGTCGATGTGGCCCTTGAGCGCCTTGACCTGGTCGGCCGCGATGCCCAGCTTCTTGCCGGTGAGGTCGCCCATCACGGGAACGGCGCGGCCCTTGGCGGCGCCCCAGTACGCGAGCAGGTCGGGCACCTTGCCTTCGGAGCCCGGCCGCAGCAGGAAGTACACCGTGGCGCCGCGGCGGGCCAGCAGGGCCTTGACCAGTCGCTTGCCGATGAAGCCGGTGGCCCCGGTCACGAAATACTGCATGCCGTGTCTCCTCTCGTTGGAATGACGTCTCGCGTCGATTGTGGGACAAGGCCGAGCGGGGACGCACGCGTGTTTGTCCGATGCAACGCCGGACGCGGACGAGGCCTTGACGCGGATAGAGCGGCTACCCTACGCAATTAGGTTTCGCCCTCCAGGGACGGCCCCTATATTCCAGTCTCGACCACGAGTGGTGGTCATCTGCACCCCATTCAGGCAACAAGAAGGATCACGTCATGGTCAAGAAGCTCTCCAAGATCGCCGCCAAGAAGGCCGCCTCCCCCGCCGGCCTGCTCGACAGCCAGCTCGCCAGCTCCGTCAAGGATTCCGCCCAGCAGATCTGGCTGGCCGGCATGGGCGCGTTCGCCAAGGCGCAGGCCGAAGGCGGCAAGGTGTTCGACGCGCTGGTCAAGGAAGGCGTCAGCCTGCAGCGCAAGACGCAGGCCGTCGCGGAAGAGAAGCTGGGCGACGTCACCGGCAAGATGAGCTCGATGGCCTCGGAAGTCACCACCAAGGCCGGCGCCTCGTGGGACAAGCTCGAGAACATCTTCGAGGAGCGCACCGCCAAGGCACTCGGCAAGCTGGGCGTGCCCACCGCCAAGGACGTGGCCGAATTGACGCGCCGCGTCGAGGAACTGAGCGCGGCCGTCGCCAAGCTGTCGAAGTCGCCGAAGGCTGCCCCGGCCAAGACCGCCGCCGCCAAGGCCCCCGCGAAGAAGGCCGCCACCAAGGCGCCGGCCAAGAAGGCCGTGGCCAAGCGCGCGCCCGCCAAGAAGGCCGCTCCGGCCGCCGCGACGACGGCCTGATCGCCTCACGCCCGCGCCGGTTCGGAGCAGCCGCTCCATCCGCCGGCCCCGCGCCTCGAAGGCGCCAGCCTGACCGCTGGCGCCTTTGCCGTTTCTGGAGATCCCGCGCAGCTTACGCCGGCAGGTTGCGCTTGAACAGGTCGAGCAGCCTGACCCAGCCGCGCTCGGCCGCGTCGTGGTCGTAGACCGGGAAGTCGGGCTTCATCCAGCCGTGGTGCGCGCCGGCGTAGGTCTCGGCGGTGAAGCGCACGCCGGCGTCGGACAGCGCCTTCTCCATGCGCTCGGCCATCGCCGGGGGGTAGCTGCCGTCGTTGTCGGCAGCGCCGATGTAGACCTCGGCCTCGACCCGCGGCACGAGCAGGTGCGGGCTGGTGGGTGCGTCGGTGGCGAGGTTGCCGCCGTGGAAGCTGGCGACGGCGGCGAAGCGGTCGGGATAGCTGCCGGCCGCCGCGATCGCCATGCCGCCGCCCATGCAGAAGCCGACCGCGCCGACCTTGCGGCCGGCGACGTCGGTGCGGGTGTCGAGGTACGCGAGGAACGCAGCCGTGTCCTGCGCGGCCTTGTCGTTGCCGGTGGCCGCCATCAGCGGGCCGACCACCTCGCGGAAGCCGCTCTTGAACACTTCCTTGGGCACCAGCGGACCGTACGGGCCCGAGCGGTAGAACAGGTCGGGCACCAGCACGACGTAGCCGGCGTCGGCCAGGCGCTGGCCCATCTCGACCAGCGTCGGGCGGATGCCGACGGCGTCCATGTAGATGATGGCGGCAGGCCACGGGCCCGTGCCGGTGGACGGGGTGGCGACATGGACGGTGCACTCGCCGTCGCGGGCGCGCAGGGTGATCTTCTCGGTGGTCATGGCGGTTCCTGTTGGCCGATCGCGGCCCGGAGTCTATCGCCACGCGTGGAAAGGCGCTGGCGTGGGGCTGCGGCCGCTCGCCCGGCCGGCCGCAGCGGGTTTGCCGCGGAGGCCTGACCGGCCGCCCAGCAAAGCGGCGGGTCAGTGCGCGCCGACGTAGACGAAGCGGAACAGGAACACGCCGCCGATGATCCACGACATCCAATGCACCGAGCGCCACTGCCCGGTGAGCAGCTTCAGCACCGCGTAGCTGATGAAGCCGAAGGCCAGGCCGTTGGCGATCGAGTAGGTCAGCGGCATCGCGAGCGCCGTGACGACCGCGGGCACGGCGTCGGTCGTCTCGTCCCAGTCCAGGTCCACGAGCTCGCGTAGCATCAGGCTGGCGACGTAGAGCAGCGCCGGCGCGGTCGCGTAGCCCGGCACCGCGCCCGCGAGCGGCGAGATGAACAGGCAGGCGAGGAACAGCACGGCCACCGCCACGGCGGTGAGGCCGGTGCGGCCGCCGGCCTGCACGCCCGCGGCGCTCTCGACGTAGGCCGTCGTGCTGGACGTGCCCAGCAGCGAACCCGCAAAGATGGCGCAGCTGTCGGCCAGCAAGGCCTTGTTCATGCGTTCCATGCGGTCGTCGGTGAGCAGTCCTGCGCGGCGTACGACCGCCAGCAGCGTGCCGGTGGCGTCGAACAGCTCCACCAGGAAGAACACGAGGATGACGTTGAACACGCCCACGCCGAGCGCGCCCCTGATGTCCAACTGCAGGAAGGTCGGCGCGATGGACGGCGGCATCGCGACCACGCCTTCGTAGCGGTTGCCCGCGAAGAAGAACGACAGCACCGTCACCAGCAGGATGCCGATCAGGATCGCGCCGCGCACGCCCAGGCGGTCGAGCGCGACGATCGCGAAGAAGCCCAGCACCGACAGGATCACCGACGGCTGGTGCAGGTCGCCCAGCGTCACGTAGGTGGCCTTGGACGGCGCGACGATGCCGGCGCTCTTGAGCGCGATGATCGCCAGGAACATGCCGATGCCCACCGTGATGCCGATGCGCAGCGACTGCGGGATGCCGTGGATGATCAGCTTGCGCAGCCTGAACAGCGTCACGACGAGGAACAGGCAGCCCGAGATGAAGACCGCGCCGAGCGCGACCTGCCACTTCAGGCCCATGCCCAGCACGACCACGTACGCGAAGTACGCGTTCAGGCCCATGCCCGGCGCGAGCGCGATCGGGTAGTTCGCATACAGCCCCATGATGAGCGTGCCGAGCGCCGCGATCAGGCACGTGGCGACGAACACCGCGCCCTGCGGCATCCCCGCGTCGTGCAGGATGCTCGGGTTGACGAAGAGGATGTAGGCCATCGTCAGGAAGGTCGTGAGGCCGGCGATCAGCTCGGTGCCGACGGTGGTGCCGTGGCGTCGCAGCTGGAACAGGCGGTCGAGCCACGAGGTCTCGGCGAAGGTCTTCGACATGGCTGCCGGGGGCGCGGGCTCGCGCGCGGCCGCCGCGTTCTGGGTTGCGGTGTGCATGTTGTCTCCTTCATCGCTCTGGTTGGATGCCCGGGGGCGCATCTGGCGTGCGCTGACCTGCGGGTTCATGGGAAAGGCCGGGCGTGCGTCAAGGCCGGCGCTGGTATCTCGGCACGCCGGCCACGTAGGCCGCCTGCAAGAGTCGTTCGTCGCCCAGGGTCATCCAGGCGAACAGTTTTTCGTGCAGGCCTTGCGCCAGGTCGACGCGATGCTGCATGACGGGCGTGGACGCCCAATCCCAGACCGCGACGTCGGCATGGCGTCCGACCTCGAAGCTGCCGATCTCGTCGTCGAGGTGCAGTGCGCGCGCGGCGCCGCGCGTCGCGCTGTACAAGGCCTTCCAGGCGGTCAGCTTGACGCCGCGCAGCGCCTGGATCTTGTAGGCGTCGGCCAGCGTGCGGAGCATCGACAGGCTGGTGCCGCCGCCGACGTCGGTGGCCATCGACACGTGCACGCCCTGCCCCTCGGCGCCCAGCCAGTCGAACAGGCCGCTGCCCAGGAACAGGTTGGAGCTGGGGCTGTGCGCGATCTGCGCGCCGGTCTCGCGCAGCAGCACGCGGTCGACGTCGTCCAGCCACACGCCGTGCGCCAGCACCGAACGCTCGCCGAGCAGGCCGTGGCGGTGGTAGACGTCGAGATAGCTGCGCGCCTCGGGAAACAGTTCGGCGACCCAGCGCACCTCGTCCATGTTCTCGGCAACGTGCGTCTGCATGTAGGTGCCCGGATGCGCCTGCAACAGCGCCGCGGCCATCTGCATCTGCGCCGACGTGCTGGTGGGCGCGAAGCGCACCGTCAGCGCGTAGGCCAGGCGGCCGCGTCCGTGCCAGCGCTGGATCAGGTCGACGCAGTCGCGCTCGGCCTGGCGCACGTCGTCGCGCAGGAAGTCGGGGGCGTGGCGGTCCATCAGGATCTTGCCGGCGACGATGCGCATGCCGCGCCGCTCGGCGCCCGCGAAGATCGCCTCGGCCGAATGCTTGTGCACCGTCGGGAAGACGACGGCCGACGTCGTGCCGTGGGCCAGCAGCGCGTCGAGGAAGCGCTCGGCGCCGGCGACGGCCACCTGTGGATCCTCGAAGCGGCGTTCGGCCGGGAACGTGTAGGTGTTGAGCCACTCGAGCAGCTCGGTGCCGTAGGAGGCGATCACGTCCAGTTGCGGGCTGTGCACGTGGGTGTCGATGAAGCCGGGCAGGACGAGGCTGCCGGAATGATCGATGCGGCGCCAGCTGTCGTCCGGCGCGGCGGACTGCACGCCGGTGATGCGGCCGCCGTCGACCAGCAACCAGTGGCCGGGGCGGAAGCGAACGCCGGGCGCGCCGGCGGGCGCGGCGAAGCCGGGGTCGTCGGTGAAATCGAGCAGGTCGCCGCGCAAGGCGATGCGGGTATCGGTGGTCATGGAAGGAAAGGTCATTT
>CAIMXF010000228.1 GCA_903845345.1 uncultured beta proteobacterium | reverse complement strand
TGGTAGGCCGGACAGTGCGACATGTCCGGGCCTTCGTACTCGCGCTCGCAGATGCAGCAACGCAAGTTCAGCCCACGCGCCGGGGCGTCCGCCTGGCCGGCGAGCGCTCGGCCGCGCCGGAGCGAGCCGGCCTGAGCCCCCTGGGGGCGGGGAGCGGAGCGAGCCGGGTCGTCGTTCCGGAGCGCTCGGCCGCTCCGGAGCGAGCCGGCCCGAGCCCCCTGGGGGCGGGGCGTGGAGCGAGCCGGGGCGTCATTCCTCGCGATGTAGTAGCTGCCCTTCGTTGCCCACGCGATCAGCGGCGACGCGACGAACGCCGTCACCAGCGCGATGAGTGCCGAGAACGCCTGCGCCAGCGGCCCGAACGCGCCCAGGTGCGCCGCGACGCTCAGCACCGACGCGATGCCCATCGCGCCCACGCCGACCGGGTTGACGTCGTAGAGATAGGCGCGGCGGAACTCGATGCCGCGCGGCGACAGCCCCAGCGGCTTGTTGATGACGAGGTCGGCCACGACGGCCATCAGCCACGAGATGGCCAGGTTCGCGTACAGCCCGAGCACCTTGCCGAGCACGGTGAACACGTCGAGCTCCATCAGCATCAGCGCGATGGCCGTGTTGAACGCGACCCAGACGACGCGGCCCGGGTGGCTGTGCGTGAGCCGCGCGAAGAAGTTCGACCACGCGAGCGATCCTGCGTACGCATTCGTCACGTTGATCTTGAGCTGCGACAGCACGACGAACGCCGCCGTCGCCGCCACGGCCATGCCGGGCCGGCTGAAGACGGTGTCCCAGGCCGCGAGGTACATCTGGTTCGGATCGACGGCGCGATCCAGCGGCACCGACTGCCCGATGGCGATCCAGGCCAGCAGCGTGCCGCCCAGCATCTTGAGCACGCCGGGCAGCACCCAGCCCGGGCCGCCGATGGCCACGCCGGCCCACCAGCGCCTGCGGTTGGCGGCGGTGCGCGCGGGCATGAAGCGCAGGTAGTCGGCCTGCTCGCCCATCTGCGTCATCAGCGCGATGCCCACCGTCATCGCGCTGCCGAACTTCAGCAGGTCGAACCGGCCGCCCTGGCCGTCCTCGCCGGCGTACTCCCACAGACCGGCC
Source organism: uncultured beta proteobacterium (assembly GCA_903845345.1). Lineage (GTDB taxonomy): Bacteria > Pseudomonadota > Gammaproteobacteria > Burkholderiales > Burkholderiaceae_C > Scleromatobacter. The sequence goes on along the minus strand of CAIMXF010000228.1, from coordinate 12,011 downwards.
AGCGCGTGCGGATGCGCACGGAAGACGTAGATGTAGGGCAGCACCAGCATCGCGATCCACAGCGGCTGCGTCCACACCTGCAGACGGCCGATGGCCGTCACGCCGTGCGTGACCAGCGGCAGCACGACGACCGCGCAGACGAGATAGCCCCAGGCCGGCGGGATGTCGAACGCCAGGTCCAGCGCGTAGGCCATCACCGCGGCCTCCAGCGCGAAGAAGATGAACGTGAAGCTCGCGTAGATCAGCGACGTGATGGTCGAGCCGAGGTAGCCGAAGCCGGCGCCGCGCGTGAGCAGGTCCATGTCCAGCCCGTGGCGCGCCGCGTAGACCGCGATCGGCCAGCCGGCCAGCGCGATGATCAGCCCCGTCGCCAGGATCGCCCAGAACGCGTTCACGAAGCCGTACTGGACGAGCAGCGTCGCGCCGACCGCCTCCAGCACCAGGAACGAGGCCGCGCCGAACGCGGTGTTGGCCACCCGCAGTTCCGACCACTTGCGGAACGACTGCGGCGTGTAGCGCAACGCGTAGTCCTCGAGCGATTCCTGCGCCACCCAGCTGTTGTAGTCGCGCCGCACCTTCACCACGCGCTGCGGCGCGGGCGGACTGGCGGGAGCGGGATCGAGGGCGGCGTCGGTCATGGGCGACGGCAATGCACTCAAGACTCGTGCCGTCGCGGATGCTGTCGATTCCTATTGCAAGTGGCATCGAACGTGCAATAGGCTCAGCAAGATGAACCTGACTCCGCGCGAAAAGGACAAGCTGCTGCTCTTCACCGCCTCGCTGCTCGCCGAGCGGCGCAAGGCCCGGGGCCTGAAACTCAACTATCCCGAGGCCGTGGCGCTCATCAGCGCGACCATCATGGAAGGCGCGCGCGACGGCCGCAGCGTCGCCGAACTGATGAGCGAGGGCCGCCACATCCTGACCCGAGCCGACGTGATGGACGGCATCGCCGAGATGATTCCCGAGATCCAGGTCGAAGCCACCTTCCCGGACGGCACCAAGTTGGTGACCGTTCATCAGCCGATCACTTGATCAGGGCGTGAAGCGCACTCCTGAGGTGCGTACACGTCCGTTCGACTTCCAGCATCCCAAGGTACCGATGATCCCAGGCGAACTGCTCAGCGACGATGGCGACCTCGACCTCAACCCGGGCCGGCGGCGGCTGACGCTGGTCGTCGAGAACGGCGGCGACCGCCCGATCCAGGTCGGCTCGCACTACCACTTCGCCGAGACCAACGGCGCGCTGCGCTTCGACCGCGCGGCCGCGCGCGGCATGCGGCTGGACATCGCCTCGGGAACCGCCGTCCGCTTCGAGCCCGGCCAGCAGCGCACGGTGGGGCTGGTCGACCTCGCCGGCACGCGCACCGTCTACGGCTTCCGCGGCCTGGTGCAGGGAGCGCTCTGATGCCGACCATCGGCAAGCGCGCCTACGCCGAGATGTTCGGCCCCACCACCGGCGACCGCGTGCGGCTGGCCGACACCAACCTCATCGTCGAGGTCGAGAAGGACTTCACCCTCGCGGCCGGCGGCTACGGCGAGGAGGTGAAGTTCGGCGGCGGCAAGACGATCCGCGACGGCATGGGCCAGAGCCAGGCCGTCAACGGGCCGGGCGCGGCCGAGGCGGTCGACTGCGTGATCACCAATGCGCTGATCGTCGACCACTGGGGCATCGTGAAGGCCGACATCGGCTTGCGCGGCTGCCGCATCGCGGCGATCGGCAAGGCCGGCAACCCGGACGTGCAGCCGGGCGTGGACATCGTCATCGGCCCGGGCACGGAGATCATCGCGGCCGAGGGCATGGTCGTCACCCCCGGGGGTATCGACACCCACATCCACTTCATCTGCCCGCAGCAGATCGAGGAGGCGCTGGCGTCGGGCGTCACCACCATGATGGGCGGCGGCACCGGCCCGGCCACCGGCACGTTCGCGACCACCTGCACGCCGGGCCCGGCCAACATCGAGCGCATGCTCAGGGCGGCCGACGCCTTCCCGATGAACCTCGGCTTCATGGGCAAGGGCAACGCGAGCCGCCCCGAGGCGCTGCGCCAGCAGGTCGAGGCCGGCGCGATCGGCCTGAAGCTGCACGAGGACTGGGGCACGACGCCCGCGGCGATCGACTGCTGCCTGACGGTGGCCGACGAGACCGACGTGCAGGTGGCGATCCACTCCGACACGCTCAACGAGAGCGGCTTCGTCGAGGACACCATCGCGGCCTTCAAGGGCCGCACGATCCACAGCTTCCACACCGAAGGCGCCGGCGGCGGGCACGCGCCCGACATCATGCGCGTGGTCGGCGAGGCCAACGTGCTGCCGTCGTCCACCAACCCGACCCGTCCGTTCACCGTCAACACGCTGGACGAGCACCTCGACATGCTGATGGTGTGCCATCACCTCGATGCCGGCATCGCCGAGGACCTGGCCTTCGCCGAAAGCCGCATCCGCCGCGAGACCATCGCGGCCGAGGACATCCTGCACGATCTCGGCGCGATCAGCATGTTCAGCTCCGACTCGCAGGCCATGGGCCGCGTCGGCGAGGTGATCCTGCGCTGCTGGCAGACCGCGCACAAGATGAAGGCTCAACGGGGGCCGTTGTCCGGCGACACGGAGCGCAACGACAACGTGCGCGTGAAGCGCTACATCGCCAAGCTGTCCATCAACCCGGCGCTGACGCACGGCATCGCGCACGAGGTCGGCTCGATCGAGGTGGGCAAGTGGGCCGACCTGGTGCTGTGGCAGCCCGCGTTCTTCGGCGTGAAGCCGGCGCTGATCCTCAAGGGCGGCTTCATCGCGATGGCCGCGATGGGCGACGCCAACGCGTCGATCCCGACGCCGCAGCCGGTGCACTACCGGCCGATGTTCGGCAGCTACGGCGGCGCGTTGGCGCAGGGCTCGCTCACGTTCGTGTCGCAGGCCGGCATCGCCGCGGGCGTGCCCGCGCGCGCGGGTCTGCACAAGACCATCGCCACCGTGAAGGGCTGCCGCGGCGTGACCAAGCGCGACATGATCCACAACGACTGGCTGCCGAAGATGGAGATCGACGCGCACACCTACGAGGTGCGCGCCGACGGCCAGTTGCTGACCTGCGAGCCGGCCACCGAACTGCCGATGGCGCAGCGGTACTTCCTGTTCTGATCAGCGCGCCCGGCCGACCGAGCGCAGCGCCCACGCGGCGCTGGCGAACAGGATCGCGGCCGCGCCGAACGCCCCCGCCGGCGCGAGGCCGCCCGCGGCGAACAGCGCCGGGTAGGCCAGCGCCCAGGCGGTCATCGCCACGCCCGTGACCAGGTGCGGACGGTATCCGAAGCCGACCGACAGCGGCAGGAAGTGCAACCCGACGACCGCCATCACCGCGGCGGTCTGCCATTGCGGATGGCCCAGTAGGACCACCAGGTTGACCGCCAGCAGGATGCCCACGCCTTCGGCCACGTTCGTCCACAGGAAGAGGCGGCCCGCGCGGCGCTGGCGTGCGGCGATGTCCGCCGGCAGCGCTTCAGTGACGGCCGGATGCGCACGCAGCCGCCGCACGGCGCGCACGCCCAATGCCAGGACGAGGGTGGCGATGACGATCCATGCCCACGCTGGCGCGCTCGACAGCATGGCGCCGCCTGCGGCCCACAGCCCGCCGAAAGCGGTGAACACGAGCGTGCCGACGGCGCGCGAGCGGGCGCGCAGACGATCGGCGGCGTCAGTCGAGGTGACGTCGGCGGTGGACGAAGAGAGCGCGGCTGCGTGGGTCATGGGAGGATCCGTGGGGTGAGTCGATGCACGGCAGTTTCCCGAACGCGACGCAACTCGTCCGCCGGGGTGCGACGAATGGCAAGCACAGCCGATCAATCGACAAGCGCGTATGTAAATGCGTCAACCGATGTGCACCGCCGCTACGATCGCGACGTTGTATGGGCAAGCACGCGAAGACCCGCCACGGTCACCTCATCGTTTACGCGCAGAGAAAGATCCCTGGCTCGCCGATTGCTAGTGCTTGATGGCTCACATGGCATCCGAAAAGGAGAGCGTATGAAAGTCGCTGGCGAACAGGAACCTGCACCGTGGCAACCGCTCGGGGAGCGCGTCGCGCGCCCCCAGCCGGCACAGCCCGAGTGGCAGCCGCTGTCTCACGCGCCGTGCATCGAAGTCAATCGTCAAGGTCAGTTGCGAACCAACCTTCCGCTTCCGAAGTGATTCGTTGAAGCCACCCAAGGCGACGCGCTCGCGCAACGCCTGAGATCACGACCGGCATCGCCCGGTCGACGCGCCGGCTCCGCCGCAGACGGAGCAGCCAACGGCGACACGACGCTTCAAGCGGCGTCAAGGCGGAGCTTCCCTCCCCTATACAACAGGCCCGGCGCGGGAAGCCCCGAGGCCGCCAAACTTTCCCGACCTGCGAAACTACGGCTCTTGCACGCGCGCGCCTTCGCCGCGGCACACGCCGGAGATCCGCATGAAAGCCATCTGGAACGGGGCCGTCCTGGCCGAGAGCGACGACATCGTCACCGTGGAAGGAAACCATTACTTCCCCGAGGCCAGCCTGAACCGCGACTACGTCACGTTCAGCAACCACCGCACGAGCTGCCCGTGGAAGGGCCAAGCCTACTACTACACGCTGTCCGTCAACGGCGAGATGAATCCGGAGGCCGTCTGGTACTACCCGGAGCCCACCGACGCCGCCGCCAACATCAAGGGCCGCGTCGCGTTCTGGAAGGGCGTGAAGGTCGGGTGACCCGACGCCTTCGCAGCCGCCCCGCAGATTCGACAACGACGATTCCACTGCCACTACCGCCCATGCATTCCATCCACAAGAAGTCCCTCGGCGCATTCGCGGCCGGCCTGCTCGCCGCAACGGCGTTCGCGCAGGACGCCGCATCGTCGCCCGCCGCCGCCACGCCGCTCGCCAGGCTGCCCTACACGCCCGTCCTCGACGTCAGCTCGATGGACAAGTCCGTCGACCCCTGCACCGATTTCTTCCAGTACAGCTGCGGCGGCTGGCAGAAGAACAACCCGATCCCGGCCGACCAGTCGCGCTGGGACGTCTATTCGAAGATGGAGCAGGACAACCGCCGCGTGCTGTGGGGCATCCTCGACAGGTTCGCCACCCAGACCGACGGCCGCACCGTGTCGCAGCAGAAGATCGGCGACGCGTTCGCCGCGTGCACCAACGAGAGCCTCACGCAGCAGCTCGGTGCGCGTCCGATGAAGCCGGAGCTCGACCTCATCGCCGGCATGAAGTCCAAGAAGGACCTGCCCGCGGTGCTCGCCACGCTGCAGCTCAACTCGGGCGACGATGGCCTGTTCTTCAATTTCGGCTCGGCGCAGGACTACGCCGATTCGACGCGCGAGATCGCCTTCGCGACGCAGGGTGGCCTCGGCATGCCCGACCGCGACTACTACTTCAAGACCGACGCCAACGCGAAGATGCTGCGCGAGAAGTACGTCGCGCACGTCGCCCACATGTTCCAGCTGATGGGCGACAGCGAGGCCGACGCGAAGGCGCACGCCGACACGGTGATGTCGATCGAGACGGCGCTCGCCAAGGGCTCGATGAATGAAGTCGAGCAGCGCGACCCGCGCCACCTGTTCCATCCGGCCAACGAACGCAAGCTGCAGTCGTTCACGCCGTCGTTCGACTGGAAGCCGTTCCTGGCCGGCATGGGCCTGCCCGGCAACGACCGCTTCAACGTGAGCCAGCCCAAGTTCTTCCAGACGCTGGACTTCCAGCTGCGCATGCGCAAGCTCGACGAGATCAAGACCTATCTGCGCTGGCATGTGGCGCATGTGTCGGCGCCGTTCCTGTCCAAGCCGTTCGTCGACGAGAACTTCGACTACTACCGCAAGACGCTGCGCGGCGTCACGCAGGTGGCGCCGCTGTGGCAGCGCTGCGTGGTGCTCGTCGACAACCAGATCGGCGAGGCGCTGGGCCAGGAGTTCGTCAAGGAGAACTTCGGCCCCGAGCTCAAGGCCAAGACGCTGCACATGACCCGGCAGATCCAGGCCGCGATGGAAAACGAGATCCGGAACCTCGACTGGATGGGCCCGCAGACCAAGACCAAGGCGCTCGAGAAGCTGCACGGCATGGTCGACAAGATCGGCTACCCCGACAACTGGCGCGACTACTCGGCGCTCGACATCAAGCGCGACGACCTGCTGGGCAACGTCCAGCGCGGCGACGCGTTCGAGGCGCATCGCCAGCTCGCCAAGATCGGCAAGCCGGTCGACCATACCGAGTGGGGCATGACGCCGCCCACCGTCAACGCGTACTACGACGCGCAGATGAACGACATCAACTTCCCGGCAGGCGTGCTGCAGCCGCCGCTGTTCGACGCGAAGCTCGACGACGCGCCGAACTACGGCAACACCGGCGGCACCATCGGCCACGAACTGACGCACGGCTTCGACGACGAAGGCCGCCAGTTCGACGCCACCGGCAACCTGAAGAACTGGTGGACGCCCAAGGACGCCGCCGAGTTCGACAAGCGCACCACCTGCCTGACCGACCAGTACGGCAAGTACATCGTGGTCGACGACGTGCACATCAATTCGAAGCTCACGCTCGGCGAGGACCTGGCCGATTTCGGCGGCCTGGTGCTGGCGATCGCCGCGTGGAAGATGGAGATGGCCGCCCACCCGGCACCGCAGTCCATCGACGGCTTCACGCCCGACCAGCGCTTCTTCATCGGCATGGCGCAATGGGCCTGCTCCAACGACCGTCCGGAACAGCTGCGCCTGAACGCCGCGACCAACCCGCACTCGCCGAACAAGTACCGCGTGAACGGCCTCGTGGCCAACTTCAAGGAGTTCGAGACCGCGTTCTCCTGCAAGCCGGGCCAGCCGATGGCCCCGGTCAATCGTTGCCACGTGTGGTGATGTAAGGTGGCGGTCGCGGCGCTGCCGCGGCCTTCATCGGGACGGGCCGCCTTATCGTGCGGCCCGCTTTCATTCCAGTGCGAGGATTTCAAGATGACCGACAAGCCAGCCGCCGCCCTTCAGGTGGGCAAGCGCATCGCCGGCGGCCAGGGCCTGAGCCAGGTGCTGCTGCGCCGTGCCAGCGCGGTGGAACTGGACTGGGACGTGCGCCAGAAGAGCCGCATCGAGGCCACCGACTCGCTGGGCCGCGCGCTCAACGTGTTCCTGCCGCGCGGCACGGTGCTGCGCGGCGGCGACGTGCTCGTCTGCGAGGACGGCTCGCTGGTGCGCGTGAAGGCCGCGCCGCAGCCGGTGCTGGTCGTCACGCACTGCGCCGACCACGGCACGCCGTTCGACCTGCTGCGCGCCGCGTACCACCTCGGCAACCGCCACGTGCCGCTCGAACTGCAGCCCGACCGCCTGCTGCTGGAGCCCGACCACGTGCTGGCCGACATGCTGCGCGGGCAGCACCTGATCGTCACCGAGACCTCCAGCGCGTTCGAGCCCGAAGGCGGCGCGTACGGCGCGGGCGCGGGCGCGCATGCGGGTCACGCGCACGGGCATGCGCATGACCACGGGCGCGACCATGCGCACGACCACGGGCACAAGCATGATGATGGCCACGATCGCGGCCATGCGCATGCCAAGCAAGGCCACGACCATGCGCACGCGGCGCATGATCACGATCACGATCACGATCACGGCCACGCGCATGACCAGCCCAAGGCCGGCGGCAAGCCGATCGCCATCCCGGTCGTCGGCCAGGCCAAGCCGCACGTGCACGGGCCCGACTGCGATCACGACCACGATCACGGCCACGGCCATTCGCACGGCCACGAGAAGCACGACCACTGATGTCCAATGCCCCCGTCGCCGGCGACGCCGTGCTGCTGCAGTTGATGTGGCTCGCCTCGCCGGCGCTGCCGGTGGGCGGCTTCAGCTACTCTGAGGCGCTGGAGGCCGCGGTCGACGACGGGCGAGTCACCAGCGAGGCCAGCGCGGCCGGCTGGCTCCTGAACCAGATGGCGCTGGCGCCCGCGCGCGCCGACCTGCCCGTGCTGGCGCAGGCCCACGCCGCGTGGCAGCGCCACGACCTCGCGCGCGTCGCGCAGCTCAACGACTTCATCGGCCGCACCCGCGAGACGCGCGAGCTGCGCCTGCAAAGCGAGCAGATGGGCCGCTCGCTGGTCGAGTGGCTGCGCAACCAGTCCGCCGACGACGACGTGCGCCTGCACCATCTCGCCACGCTCGCGCCCTCGCCCACCTGGCCGGTCGCCTTCGCGCTCGCCACCGCGCGCGCGAACGCGTCCGCGGCACAGGCCTTGCATGCATCGCTGTTCGGCTGGGCCGAGAACATGGTGCAGGCGGCGCTGAAGGCCGTGCCGCTGGGCCAGCTCGCCGGCCAGCGCATCCTGCAGGCGCTGGTCGACAGGATGCCGGCATCGATCGAGCAGGCCTTGGCGATGTCGGATGACGACATGCAGTCGTTCGCGCCGATGCTGGGAATCGCCAGCGCCCGCCACGAGACGCAGTATTCGCGCCTGTTCCGTTCCTGAAGAGACCCCCGAACCGAGACACGCCATGACCGACTTCGCCGCCGCCCCCGCCTCGCGCGCCACGCCGCTCCATCACATCGCCAACCGCAGCAAGCGCCTGCCGCCGCTGCGCGTGGGCGTCGGCGGGCCGGTGGGCTCGGGCAAGACGACGCTGGTCGAGATGCTGTGCAAGGCGATGCGCGACAAGTGGGACCTGGTGGTCGTCACCAACGACATCTACACCAAGGAAGACCAGCGCCTGCTGACCGTGGCCGGCGCGCTGGCGCCCGAGCGCATCATGGGCGTGGAGACGGGCGGCTGCCCGCACACCGCGATCCGCGAGGACGCGTCGGTCAACCTCGAGGCGATCGACCGCATGCTCGAGAAGTTCCCCGAGGCCGACATCGTCTTCATCGAGTCCGGCGGCGACAACCTCGCCGCCACGTTCAGCCCCGAGTTGAGCGACCTGACGATCTACGTGATCGACGTCGCCGCCGGCGAGAAGATCCCGCGCAAGGGCGGCCCCGGCATCACCAAGAGCGACCTCTTCGTGATCAACAAGACCGACCTCGCGCCGCACGTCGGCGCGAACCTCGACATCATGGAAGCCGACACGCGCCGCATGCGCCCGAACCGGCCGCACGTGATGACCAATCTCAAGACCAAGGCCGGCCTCGACACGGTCGTCGCGTTCATCGAGCAGCGCGGGTTGCTGGTCGCGGGCTGACCGGCGACGGGGCGCGGAGCCCGCGCATGTGCCGACGAAGAGCGCGCCGGTAGACGCGCCGCGAATCGGGGAGACGAGCTTGAAGACCGCGAAGAACTCCGCGCCGCCGCCGGCGTTCGATCCGCAGAGATACCCAAGGACGTACACGTTCTCGGCGTCGGATCGTTGGACGATGGTGATCGTGGCGGCGGGACTGCTCGTGTTCGCGGGCTGGCTGGTCGCCGCTCGCTCGACGGGCACGGCGGCCTCGAAGCACAACGACGTCGCTGCGGGCATCCTCCTGGCAGGCGGCTTCGGCTCGCTGACGACATGGATCGCCGCGGCCGGACTGCGAACGCGCGTCATCCTGTCGGAAAACAGCCTCGACTACCGCGGCGCCTTCCTGTCGCGCAGCGTGCGCGTCGCGGACATTCTCGGCAGGCGCCGCGCTCCCAGCCAGACCAACGGCATCCAGTTCGACCTGCGGCCCGGCCGCGGACGTCGACTCCGGATGCGCGGCGACCTGGCACGCGACGAGTGGTTCGAATCCTGGCTCGCGCGCATTCCCGACCTCGACGCCGAAGAGCGTACGGCCTCGCTGACCGGCGTGCTCGAAGACCGGACCTTGGGCGCGACAGCGGACGACGTCGCCGTGAGGCTCAAGCGTGTCGTGCTGCTCGGGCGCATCGGCGCCGCGCTCGCCGTCGTCCTTCTGACGGAACTCCAGTTCGGCCCGATCCGGTGGACGACGCAGGCCGATATCGCGACGGCCTTCGCAGTCGGCTTCGCCGCCTTGCTGTCGCTCGTGCTGCTTCGCGGGCTCGTGACGCTGGTACCCACGCGCAACGACGCGCGGCCATCGCCGCTGCTGATGGTCGCCCTGCCGACGTTCGTGCTGCCATTTCGCGTGTGGGTGCAGTTCAACCTGCACGATGGCCGGTGGCCCAGCATCGTCGCAATGGCGCTGGCGTCCCTGGGCCTGATCTGCGCCTTGCCGCCGGCATCGAGCGCGTCCGGACGCGCTCTGGCAAAGCTCGGCGCCTGCGGATGCATCATCGCGTTCCTGGGCACCGGCATCGCGTGGCTGAACGTCGGGCTCGATCGGCGGCACGTCCAGCCGGTACGCGTCGCCGTGACGGCCCGCAGCGTCGGCAAGGGCCCTGTCTGGCGCATCGGCATCGACGACAGGAATGCCGCTTCGTCCGATCGGGGCCTGTTCGTCTCTCGCGCGGACTACGAGGCCCTTCAGGTGGGCGACACCGCCTGCCTCAGCGAGCATCCCGGCCTGATCGGCCTGCGCTGGGCCGAGGTGCATTCCTGCGCCGACGCGCCGAGCCGCGGAAACGCGAACTAGTCCCGCAGCGCCAGCGTCGGCCGCATGTTCATCGCGATGAGCCCGTGGCGCAGCGCGGCCAGCGTCGTCATCGCGAGTTGCTCAACCTGCTCAGCAACGCCGCGCACGCCACCGCGCGCGTGGCCGAGCCGACAGTGGAAGTCAGCGCGCGCCTGATCCGCGGCAGGCGCCTGGCGATCGAGGTGCGCGACAACGGCCCCGGCGTGCCGCACGGCCTGGAGCACGACATCTTCACGCCGTTCTTCAGCACCCGCGAGCACGGCAGCGGCATCGGGCTTGCGGTGGTCCGCAACCTCGTGCAAGGCATGGGCGGCAGCGTGCGGCACGTGAAGCCGGCCCGCGGCGGCGCGGCGTTCGTGCTGGCGTTCTGAAACGTTCGCCGTCCTGTCTGACAGGGTTTGCACCGACGTGCGCCGTGCGGCGGTTGCAATCACGATCGGCTTAGCACAACTGCCGGAAAAGCCTTCATCGACCCACGCCAGCAAGAGTCACGAAATTCCAGTACCTTTCGCGCCAGACAAGCACCAGGAGAACCGCATGCGCGGTCTACAAGAACGCCTGAAGGCACTGAGCTCGGCTCGCCTGCAAGGCATCGGGCGAGGCGTGGAGAAGGAAAGCCTGCGCGTGGCGCAGGACGGCACGCTTGCGACCACGCCGCATCCGCGCGCGCTCGGCGCCGCGCTGACGCATCCGCACATCACCACCGACTTCAGCGAATCGCAGCTCGAGCTGATCACCGGCGTGCACCGCAGCGCCGAGGCCGCCGAGGCGGAACTGACGCAGGTGCACCAGGCCGTCTACCGCGCACTCGGCGACGAGATGATGTGGGTTGGCAGCATGCCCTGCACGCTGCCGCCCGACGACCAGATCCCGCTGGGCCGGTACGGCACGTCCAATGTCGGCCAGTCGAAGACGGTCTACCGCATGGGGCTGGGCCATCGCTACGGCCGCCGCATGCAGACGATCTCCGGCATCCACTACAACTGGTCGCTGCCGGAAGTGACCACGGCCGACTACTTCGGCCTGATCCGCAATTTCCGTCGCCACTCGTTCCTGCTGCTGTACCTGTTCGGCGCGTCGCCGGCGGTGGCGCGCGGCTTCGCCGACGGCGCGAAGGATCTCGTGCCGCTCGGCCCCGACACCCTGCACATGCCCTACGCGACCTCGCTGCGCATGGGCAACCTCGGCTACCAGAGCGACGCGCAGACCTCGCTGTCGGTCAGCTACAACAGCCTGGACAGCTACGCGGCGTCGCTGTCCGACGCGCTCGTGCGGCCGTACGCGGCCTACCAGAAGCTGGGCATCCGATCGGCCGACGGCGGCTACAACCAGTTGAACGACAGCCTGCTGCAGATCGAGAACGAGTTCTACGGCACGATCCGCCCCAACCGCGTGCTCTGCCCCGGCGAGCGGCCGCGGCAGGCGCTGCGCGAGCGCGGCGTCGAGTACAGCGAGGTGCGCTGCATGGACCTCGATCCGTTCGTGCCTGCCGGCATCGCGCCGGCCACGATGCGCATGA
>CAIMXF010000227.1 GCA_903845345.1 uncultured beta proteobacterium | reverse complement strand
CCAGGTCGGCGCCGACGTCGGCGCCCTTGGTGTAGATGCCCCCGCCCAGTCGCGCGAAGATCGAGATCAGCGACGAGCCGAATGCGAAGCCGAGCAGCGGCTTCAGCGTGGCGGCCGTGACCGGCTGGTCGCTTCCGTGGAGCAGGAACATCAGGAACAGCCCGACGCCCAGCAGCCCGAGGCCGACGACCAGCATGCCGGTGATCGCGCCGCCCTTGAAGGCCACGTCGAGCGCGGGGCCGATGCCCTTGGTCGCGGCCTGCGCGGTGCGCACGTTGGCGCGCACGGAGACGTTCATGCCGATGAACCCGCACGCGCCGGACAGCACCGCGCCGAGCACGAAGCCGCCGGCGGTGAGCATGCGCTGCGCGCTGTCGTCGCCGATGAAGATGAAGATGAGGATCGCCAGCACGACGCCGACGATCGCGATCGTGCGGTACTGACGCGAGAGATAGGCCGCAGCCCCTTGCTGAATGGCGGCCGCGATCTCCTGCATGCGGGCGTTGCCCGCATCCTGCTTCAGGATCCAGGCGCGCTGGATGAACCCGTAGAGCACGGCCACGAGGCCGCAGGCGAGCGCGATTTCCAGCGCCAGATTGGTTGACATCAAGAGTTGTCTCCTTCCTTATTGGATCGGACGCGCCTCACTGCATGGTTCGGCATTTCTTCTTCAGTCAATCTCGCAGGCGAGGTCGCCGACCGATCCTAGCGGGGCGTCCCCGCGCTTCGACACGGTGTTTTCCTCCGGATCGGCCCTGCAGCGGCTCAGCGTGCGTGGGGCCTGAACGGGGGCCGTCGTGCCAGCCCGTAGAATGCGGGTATTCCCGCGACCTGCCTTCAAAGCACCCCATGAGCCTGCATCTCGTCTCCCCCGGCGCCAAGGCGCCCGAAGAATTCAACGTCATCATCGAGATCCCGATGAACGCGGATCCGATCAAGTACGAAGTGGACAAGGAAAGCGGTGCGCTGTTCGTCGACCGCTTCATGACCACGGCGATGCACTACCCGTGCAACTACGGCTACGTGCCGCGCACGCTGTCCGACGACGGCGACCCCGTCGACGTGCTCGTGATCACGCCGTTCCCGCTGACGCCGGGCGTGGTCATCACCTGCCGCGCCATCGGCGTGCTGATGATGGACGACGAGGCCGGCGGCGACGCCAAGCTGCTCGCCGTGCCCACCAGGAAGATCCTGCCGATCTACGACCACTGGCAGAAGCCCGATGACATCAACCCGATGCGCCTGAAGGCGATCCAGCACTTCTTCGAGCACTACAAGGATCTCGAAGCCAACAAGTGGGTCAAGGTCAAGGGCTGGGAAGGCCCGGAAGCGGCCAGGGCGGAGATCGTCTCCGGCATGAAGGCCTACGACGCCGAACTGGCGAAGAAGGCCGGCGAGTAACCTGCCCCCGACGACGACCAGGCCCTCCGCGCGAGGGCCTTTTTCATTGCTGGCGGTCCTTGAACGGCGAGCGGTCGTCGAGCTCGCTCAGGTAGTCGTCGATCGAGCCGCTTTCCTGCTTCAGGTGCGAGCCGATCGCGCGCGCGAACTCGGGCTCGGCGATCCAGTGGGCCGACTGCGTGCGCGCCGGCATCAGTCCGCGTGCCATCTTGTGCTCGCCCTGCGCGCCTCCTTCGAAGCGGCGGAAGCGGTTGGCGATGCACCACTGCAGCGGCTGGTAGTAGCAGGCCTCGAAGTGGACGTACGGGATCGATTCGAGCGCGCCCCAGTAGCGGCCGAACGCGGCGCCGGCGGCGCGGTCGACCGCGACCAGCGAGCAGGCCACGCGACGGCCGCCGCGCGAGGCGACGAACATCACCCAGCTGTCCGGCATCGTGTCGTGCATGCGCACGAAGAAGCCGCGCGTCAGGTAGGGCGTCGAGAAGTGCTCGGCGTAGGTCTGGCGATAGCAGGCGTGGAAGAAGTCCCAGTCGGCCTCGGTGAATCCCGCGCCCTCGATGGTCTCGAACGTGACGCCGGCCTCGCCGACGCGGCGGCGCTCCTGCGAGATCTTCTTGCGCTTCTCGCGCTGCAGGCTGGCGAGGAAGTCGGCGAAGTCGGCGTAGGGCAGCACGATGGGCGCACCCGCGTCGGCCGGCGGCGCGACGTCGTGCCGGTTGTGCCAGTGGAACTGCACGCCCTGGCGCATCATCCAGCCGACGGCGCGCGCGGCGTCATAGTCGGCCTCGTCGCCGAACAGCAGGTGCACCGACGAGCATGCCGTCTCGCGCGCCAGCGCGCCGAGCGCGCGCAGCAGCAGCGCGCGCGCATGCGCGTCCCGCGCGAGCAGGCGCGACCCCGGCACGGGCGTGAACGGAACTGCCACCAGCAGCTTCGGGTAGTACGGCACCCCGTATCGACGATAGGCGTCGGCCCAGGCCCAGTCGAACACGTACTCGCCGTACGAGTGCGTCTGGAGATAAGCCGATGCGGCCGCCACCAGGCCGCCGCCCTCGCGCAGGCGCACGGTCAGCGTCAGGGGCTCCCAGCCGGTGTCGCCGCCGACGCTGCCCGACGTCTCCATCGCCAGCAGGTAGGCGTGGCGCATGAAGGGCGTCGGATGGGCCTGCGCGGACAGCAGCGCGTCCCACTCGGCCGCCTCGACAGCGCCGACGCCCGGGGCGGCCTCGATGACATAATCGTTTTCAGTCAACGCGCTTCCAGTCCATGTCCGAGCCAGATTCCGTGCGGGTCGCACTGCTTCAGATCAACCCGACCGTGGGCGACCTCGACGGCAACGCGCGGCTCATCGCCGATGCCGCGCGCGCGGCCTGGCAGCAGGGCGCCCGCGTGGCGCTCGCGCCCGAGCTGGGGCTGTGCGGCTATCCGCCCGAGGACCTGCTGCTGCGCCCGGCCTTCCTGCGCGCCAACGCCGCGGCGCTCGAGGCGCTCGCGGGTGCGCTGGCCGATTGCGACGGCCTGTACCTGGTCGTCGGTCATCCTTGGGACGGCGGGCGGGAAGATCATGGGGACGATGTTAGGTCGAAGTCCGTCAGCGTGCCGCGCGTCTTCAATGCGGCCTCGGTGCTGGCAGGGGGCCTCGTCGCCGCCACCTATTGCAAGCGCGAGCTGCCCAACTACCAGGTGTTCGACGAGCGCCGCTATTTCGTGTCGGGCCGCGACGCGGGCCTCGCGCCGGTCGTCTTCGAGTCGGGCGGCACGAAGTTCGGCGTGCTGATCTGCGAGGACGCGTGGTTCGACGAGCCCGCGCAACGGGCCCGGTCCGCCGGCGCCGACGTGCTGTGCGTGATCAACGCATCGCCGTTCCACCTCGGCAAGCCGGCCGACCGCGAGGCGCAGATGTCGCATCGCGCGACGGTCGCCGGCCTGCCGCTGCTGTACGCGCACATGACGGGCGGCCAGGACGAGGTCGTGTTCGACGGCGGCTCGTTCGCGCTCGATGCGCACGGCGCCGTGGTCGCACGCGCGCCGCTGTTCGAGTCGGCCACGCTGATGGTCGACGTCGCCCGCGGCGGGGCGCCGGTGCCGGCGGCCGGCAGCGCCGTCGTGCCGCTGCCGGAGCTGGAAAGCCAGGCCTGGTCGGCGCTGGTCACTGGCGTGCGCGACTACATCGGCAAGAACGGATTCCCGAGCGTGATCATCGGCCTTTCGGGCGGCATCGACTCGGCGCTGGTGCTGGCGATCGCCGTCGACGCGCTGGGCCGCGACCGGGTGCGCACCGTGATGATGCAGTCGCCGTACACGGCCGACATCTCGTGGATCGACGCACGCGACATGGCCGGGCGCGTCGGCGTGCGCTACGACGAGATCGCGATCGCGCCCATGTTCGACGCCTTCCGCCACGCGCTGGCCGGCCAGTTCGCCGGCCTGCCGGAGGACACGACCGAAGAGAACATCCAGGCCCGCGTGCGCGGCACGCTGCTGATGGCGCTGTCGAACAAGACCGGCGCCATCGTGCTGACCACCGGCAACAAGAGCGAGATGGCCACCGGCTACTGCACGCTGTACGGCGACATGGCGGGCGGCTTCGCGGTGATCAAGGACGTCGCCAAGACGCTGGTGTACCGCCTGGCCGAATGGAAGAACCGCCAGCCCACGCTGCGCGCCGACGGCAGCGTCGGCCCGGTCATCCCCGAGCGCATCATCACGCGGCCGCCGTCGGCCGAACTCCGGCCCGACCAGACCGACCAGGACAGCCTGCCGCCCTACGAGGTGCTCGACGCCATCCTCGCGGCCTACATGGAAGAGAACGTCGCGATCGACGACATCGTCGCGGCCGGCTTCGAACGCACCGATGTGGAGCGCGTCACGCGGCTCATCAAGATCAACGAGTACAAGCGCCGGCAGTCGCCCGTGGGCATCCGCATCACCCACCGGGGTTTCGGGCGGGATTGGCGTTACCCCATCACGTCGCGCTTCCGTGCTTAAATCGATTCATCGTATCTTCACGTCCTTGTAACTCCGGAGCCCGCCATGAAACAGATCACCGCCATCATCAAGCCGTTCAAGCTCGAGGAAGTGCGCGAGGCGCTCGGCGAGGTCGGCGTGTCCGGCCTGACGGTCACCGAGGTCAAGGGCTTCGGCCGGCAGAAGGGCCACACGGAGCTGTATCGCGGCGCCGAGTACGTGGTCGACTTCCTGCCCAAGGTCAAGGTCGAGGTCGTCGTCAAGGACAGCGATGTCGAGCGCGCGATCGAGGCGGTCGTCAAGGCCGCCAAGACGGGCAAGATCGGCGACGGCAAGATATTCGTGACGGCCGTCGAGCAGGTGGTGCGGATCCGCACGGGCGAGACGGACGAAGCCGCGGTCTGACCTCGGTCAGATCGGATTGAAGTCCCCGGCGCCCGGACGGGCCGCCGCGTCGTCGCGAAGCGTCTGCAGCAGTCGCCGCGGATCGGTGTCGACGCGCAGCCGGCTCACCTGATCCGCGCTGACGAAGCCGGCATCGCGCGTGTGCGCGAGCAGTTCCAGCAGCGGGCGGTAGAAGCCGGCGGTGTCCAGCAGGCCGATCGGGCGCGAGTGGTAGCCGAGTTGCTGCCAGGTCCAGGCCTCGAACAATTCCTCCAGCGTGCCCAGGCCGCCGGGCAGCGCGACGAAGGCGTCGGCGGCCTGCGCCATCTGCAGCTTGCGTTGGTGCATCGTGTCGACGACCCGCAGTTCCTGGATGCCGCGATGGCCCAGTTCGCGGTCGACGAGCCGGCGCGGGATGACGCCCAGCACCTGGCCGCCGGCGGCCAGCGTGGCGTCCGCCACCTCGCCCATCAGGCCGGCCTGACCGCCGCCGTAGACCAGCCGGTGGCCGCCCTGGCCGAGGGCCGTGCCGAGCGCGCGCGCGGCCTCGGCGTAGCGCGGGTCGTCGCCGCTGCGCGAGCCGCAATAGACACAGAGTGAGAACATGGCCTGATTGTCGCGCCTGCCGATGGCGCGCGCGCGCCGGAACGGCTCAAGAGACGCGCGGCGGTGCGGGGGGCTCGAAGATGATGGCGGTATCGCAGAGCGCGTCGTGCCAGAACTGGCGCCGCGGATGCAGCAGGGCAGCCAGCGCGTACAGGGTGATCCAGCCGACGACAATGCCGGCCACCGCGTAACCGTTGACGGGCATCAACGCCTTTGCGAGAGCGAGTGCCGGCAAGAACCATACATAGGCGGCGGCATAGCGCGCCAGTGCCCGGCGCGGCGTCAAGGGGCGCCCGCGATCGGTCACCACGCGCAGATGCCAGGTCTTCATCGCGAGTGTCTGGCCCGATCGAATCCAGAACCCGATGAAATACAGGCCGACCACGAAGAAGAGCACCGCCAGGAAAGCGCCGCGCAGCTTCATCCCGCTCGTCTGATGGGTCGTGACGGCGAACACCAGGCCGGTCGCGAACACGATGCCGAACAGCAGCACGCCCTCGTACATGAAGGCCGCCATGCGTCGCACGAGCGGCGCGGCGAGAAGTCGCTGGTCGCGCATCTCGAACCGGGAGGACGGATCGGAACCCTGGGCGGCGACCGCCGACGGTTCGCTCATCGGTGGACGGCTGTGGGTCCCGACGCAGCCGTGCTCGCGGCGGCGACGGTGGTGTGCTTGGGCAGCAGCGTCGTGCGGTCGACGGCATTGGGGCCGGCGGCGATCTTGAGCGCGCCGTCGTGCTGGTGCGCCGGCGGCGTGGCACGGCGCGTCAGCAGCGTCGTGGTGACGCCGGGACGCCTGGCCTCGACGACCGGCGCGGAGCCCGCGCGGGCCGGCGCGGCGCTGCCGACGACGTTGTTCTTGGGCTGGACCGTGTCGAGCGATGCCGCAGCGCGGCGATGCGCCGCGGCCACGTTGGCCGAAGCACCGCTCGCCGACGACACGGCGACGCGCTTGGCGGCCAGCTCGCGCTTCTTTTCCTCGGGCAACGCCTGGTAGGCCTTCCAGCGCGCCTCGCGCTCTTCCCGGGACAGGCTGCGCGTTTCCTGGAAATTCATGCGGGCCTGAGTGCGCTGCGCCACGGTCATGTGCGACCACTCGCCCATGCGCTGGTTGGCGCGCTGCTGCTCGTCCGGCTTCATCTTGTGATAGCGGCCGGCGACGTCGATCCAGCGTTCCTTGCTGCGGGCGTCGAGGCCGTTCCAGTCGTTGGCCAGCGGCGCCAGCACCTTGCGCTGGGCCGCGTTCAGTTCGTTCCAGGACGGGCCGCCGGCGGCGTCGCCGTTGACCGCCGGCGTCGCCAGCGGCGTGGTCGACGGCCCGGCGTACTCGGCCTGGGCGGCGAACGACGCGGGCGCCGAAATGCCCGCTGCCGCGACCAGGGCCGCGGCGGCAAGCGATTCGAGAAGGCGGGGCAGACGGGAACGCGACAAGAAGCCCTCCGTCATTCCCGATTGGTCTTGAGGTACTCCGCAAAACCAGGATCCGTGTAGGCGGCCGGGGGCAGGTCGTCGGCCAGCAGCGCGGCGTCGACCTCGGCGACGGCGGCGATCTGCGCCTTGTCATGGACATGCGCGATGCCGGCCAGGCCCAGCACCAGCAGCGCCAGCGGGGCGGCCGAGCCGAGCTTGAACCACCAGCCGAGCGGGTTGGCGAGCACGGCAGTGCGGCCGCGGCCGACCACCACCGGGGCGGCGGCCGCCTGCACCCGGCGCGCGGCCTGGGCACGGCTGAGCGCCTGTTCACGGGCGAAGCGCAGGCGCTCGCTGATGTCGGGCGCGGTGGACTGGGCACGCTCGCCAAGCATCGAAGCGACACGCACGCCGAAGCGCGCCTCCAGGCCGTCGCGATCCGGCACGGAGG
Source organism: uncultured beta proteobacterium (assembly GCA_903845345.1). GTDB lineage: Bacteria > Pseudomonadota > Gammaproteobacteria > Burkholderiales > Burkholderiaceae_C > Scleromatobacter. The sequence goes on along the minus strand of CAIMXF010000227.1, from coordinate 4,175 downwards.
AGAAGGTCATGTTCGTGGTCTTGGTCATGGTGCGATTCCCTTGGCTTTCAACGCCTTGGCCAGCGCGTGGACGGCGCGGGAGCAGTGCGTCTTGACGCTACCTTCCGAACATCCCATCACGGATGCGGTCTCTGCAACGTCCAGTTCCTCCCAGTAACGCAGCAGGAAGGCTTCGCGTTGACGCGCGGGAAGCTCACCAACCTCGTGTTCAATGAGTTGAAGGATTTGATCCCGCGATACGGAATCAGATGCACTTTCGGTGCCAACGTTCCCTTCGATGCCATCCAGCATCTCGAGAATGTCGAAATCGCCGTCCTCCTCGGAGGATCCCCCGAACTCCGAGAAGTTGTGGACGACGGCGTTGCGCACCTTCTGGCGCCGGAACCAGTCCATCGTCGCGTTGGACAGGATGCGCTGGAACAGCAGCGGCAACTCGGCCGCCGGCCGGTCGACGTACTTCTCGGCCAGACGGATCATCGAATCCTGCACGATGTCCAGAGCGGAATCGTCGTCGCGCACGGCGAACGCCGTCCGCTTGAACGCGCGCTTCTCGACGCTCTTGAGGAAATCTGAAAGTTCTTTGTCGGTGGCCAAGGTGGGGGCTGAAAGCGACGGCGCGCCCTCTCTGATGACGCGGCGGATTATGTCATCGCGAAACAGTCGAGCAATGCGGGATCGCCTCCGTCGCGTCGCGCCGGCGTGGGTTTGAGGCGACGAACCTCGCGTTTCCGCACGCATTGGGTGCAATAGCCGAGCAGAAGCGGGCTGATCGGTGCAATAATGGTGCCTCGCACAAATGCGAGCTGGTCTGAAGGCCGACCCGAACGCGGGCACCGGCACGTTTCGATCTTATGGTTCTGAATCCGCCTCACGAGGGCGCGAAGAGGAGCACCAATGGTTTTTCGTCAGAGAAATTCACAGAGGTTCCCAATGGAAATGTCCAACGCGGACGTGAAGCGCAACGCTTCCGCAAGTCCGCAGGGTGCGTCGCACCCCAACGCTCTTCACCAGAGCAACCCCCCGAATGCTGCCCAGGATCCCAACGGATCCGAGATCCTCGTGCGCTGCCTGCAGGCCGAGAACGTCAAGTACGTCTGGGGCTATCCCGGCGGCGCCGTGCTCTACATATACGACGCGCTCTACAAGCAGCAGTCCATCCAGCACGTGCTGGTGCGCCACGAGCAGGGCGCGGTGCACGCCGCTGACGGGTACGCGCGCGCCACCGGCGACGTCGGCGTCGCACTGGTCACCTCCGGCCCGGGCGTCACGAACGCCGTCACCGGCATCGCGACGGCCTACATGGACTCGATCCCGATGGTGATCATCACCGGCCAGGTGCCCACGCCGGCGATCGGCCTCGATGCCTTCCAGGAATGCGACACCGTCGGCATCACGCGTCCGATCGTCAAGCACAACTTCCTCGTCAAGGACGTGCGCGAGCTCGCCTCGACGCTGAAGAAGGCATTCCACATCGCCCGCACCGGCCGGCCCGGTCCGGTCGTCGTCGACATTCCCAAGGACGTGTCGCAGCACACCACGCCGTTCGTGTATCCCGACCGCGTCGAGATGCGCTCGTACAACCCGGTCAAGAAGGGCCACGGCGGCCAGATCCGCAAGGCCGTGCAGCTGCTGTTGCAGGCCAGGCGCCCGTACATCTACTCCGGCGGCGGCGTGGTGCTGGGCAATGCGGCGCCCGAGCTGCGCGAGCTCGCCGACATGCTGGGCGTGCCGGTCACCAACACACTGATGGGACTGGGCGCCATGCCCGCGCTCGACCCGAAGTTCCTGGGCATGCTGGGCATGCACGGCACCTACGAGGCCAACATGGCGATGCAGCACTGCGACGTGCTGCTGGCCATCGGCGCGCGCTTCGACGACCGCGTGATCGGCAACCCGGCGCACTTCGCGTCGGTCGAGCGCAAGATCGTCCACATCGACATCGACCCGTCGTCGATCTCCAAGCGCGTCAAGGTCGACATCCCCATCGTCGGCGACGTGAAGGACGTGCTGCAGGAGTTGATCTCGCAACTGCGCGACACGCAACAGCGCCCGGACAAGGCGGTGCTGTCGCATTGGTGGGGCACGATCAACGAGTGGCGTCGCAAGGATTGCCTCGCGTACAAGAAGAGTCCCGACAAGATCAAGCCGCAGGCGGTCATCGAGTCGCTGTGGGAGATGACCCGGGACAAGGACGTCTACATCACGTCCGACGTCGGCCAGCACCAGATGTGGGCCGCGCAGTACTTCCGCTTCGCGGAGCCGCGCCGCTGGATCAATTCCGGCGGGCTGGGCACGATGGGTGTGGGCCTGCCGTACGCGATGGGCATCAAGCTCGCCAAGCCCGATGCGGACGTGTTCTGCATCACCGGCGAGGGCTCGATCCAGATGTGCATCCAGGAGCTGTCCACCTGCCTGCAGTACCAGACGCCGGTCAAGATCATCTCGCTGAACAACCGCTACCTCGGCATGGTGCGGCAGTGGCAGGAGCTCGACTACCAGGGCCGGTATTCGCACAGCTACATGGACGCGCTGCCCGACTTCGTCAAGCTGGCCGAGGCCTACGGCCACGTCGGCATCCGCGTGACGCGGCCGGAGGACGTCGACGCCGCGCTGCGCCAGGCGATCGCCCTGAAGGATCGCACCGTGTTCCTCGATATCCAGACCGACCAGACCGAGAACGTCTGGCCGATGGTCAAGGCTGGCAAGGGCATCTCCGAGATGCTGCTGGGCTCCGAGGATTTGTAGAACCTGCGGAAAGCTTCGCGCACGGCCGCGGGTTACCGCCCCGGTCGGAGCGCGCGGCGAGTAGCCGGTGTCCGGATCCTCGAGAAGCATTTCTTCCACTGATTCTTCGATGCTGCGCGGCAGCCCGGCGGTTACCGCTTCCGGGATGGGCCTCGCGGCGAAGGAAACCCCATGAAACACATCATCGCGGTGCTGCTCGAGAACGAGCCGGGCGCACTGTCGCGCGTCGTCGCGCTGTTCTCTGCGCGCGGCTACAACATCGAGAGCCTGACGGTGGCGACGACGGAGGATCCCTCGCTGTCGCGCATGACCATCGTCACGACCGGCTCCGACGAAGTGATCGAGCAGATCACCAAGCACCTGAACCGCCTCATCGACGTGGTGAAGGTGGTCGACCTGACCGAAGGCCAGTTCACCGAGCGCGAGCTGATGCTCATCAAGGTGCGCGCCGTCGGCAAGGAACGCGAGGAGATGAAGCGCATGGCCGACATCTTCCGGGGCCACATCGTCGACGTCACCGAGAAGAGCTACACCATCGAGCTGACCGGCGACACGACCAAGCTCGACGCCTTCATCGTGGCGATCGACCGCACCGCCATCCTCGAGACCGTGCGCACCGGCACGAGCGGCATCGGCCGCGGCGAACGAATCCTGCGCGCCTGACAGTTCCGTCAGGCCGCATCCCATCACTGAATTTCTACGACGACGAAAGAGCACATCATGAAGGTCTACTACGACAAGGACACCGATCTTTCCCTCATCAAGGGCAAGAACGTCGCGATCATCGGCTACGGCTCGCAAGGCCACGCCCATGCGCAGAACCTCAACGACAGCGGCGTCAAGGTGAACGTCGGCCTGCGCAAGGGCGGCGCGTCCTGGGACAAGGTCGCCAAGGCCGGCCTGAAGGTCGCCGAAGTGGCGGACGCGGTGCGCGCCGCGGACGTCGTCATGATCCTGCTGCCCGACGAGAACATCGCCGAGGTCTACAGGAACGACGTCGAGCCCCACATCCGCGAAGGCGCTTCGCTCGCGTTCGCGCACGGCTTCAACGTGCACTACGGCCAGGTCACGCCGCGCGCCGACCTCGACGTGTGGATGGTCGCGCCCAAGGCGCCGGGCCACACCGTGCGCAACACCTACACCCAGGGCGGCGGCGTGCCGCACCTGGTGGCCGTCTACGCCGACAAGACGGGCAAGGCGCGCGACCTCGCGCTGAGCTACGCCGCGGCCAACGGCGGCGGCAAGGCCGGCATCATCGAGACCAGCTTCCGCGAGGAGACCGAGACCGACCTGTTCGGCGAACAGGCCGTGCTGTGCGGCGGCGCCGTCGAGCTGATCAAGGCGGGTTTCGAGACGCTGACCGAAGCCGGCTACGCGCCCGAGATGGCCTACTTCGAGTGCCTGCACGAGCTCAAGCTGATCGTCGACCT
>CAIMXF010000226.1 GCA_903845345.1 uncultured beta proteobacterium | reverse complement strand
GCCGGATTGAAGCACGGCTTCTCAAGCCATAATCCGCGCGTGCGTCCGGGGAGTGCGAGGGCTGTCGCCGCCGACTTTCGCGAACGCGTCCAGTCACATGTCGAAGGGGTTGATTTGCTCAAGATCGTACAAGAGGCCGGCTGGCCGATCTGGCCGCTGATTCTTTGCTCGATTGCCGCAGTGGCGCTCATCGTGGAACGCTTCATGGCGCTGCGCACCGCGCGCGTCGCGCCCGGCTATCTGCTCGGCGAGGTGATCGCCGTCACGCGCAACGGCCTGCCGTCGGCCGACGTCGTGGCCAAGCTCGCCGACAACTCGCTGCTCGGCAGCGTGCTGGCCTCCGGCCTGAAGCTGCTGGCCGTCGACCCACGCGTCGGCGAGGTGCAGCTGCGCCAGACCTTCGAAGGCGCCGGCCGCGACGCCGCGCACAAGATGGATCGCTACCTCAACGCGCTTGGCTCGATCGCCGCGGCGGCGCCGCTGCTGGGCCTGTTCGGCACCGTGGTCGGCATGATCGAGATCTTCGGCTCGCAAGGCGGCGGCAACACCAATCCGGCCGAACTCGCGCACGGCATCTCCACCGCGCTGTACAACACGGCTGCGGGCCTGATCGTGGCGATCCCGTCGCTGATGTTCTACCGCTACTTCCGGGGCCGCGTCGACGACTACCTGCACACGCTGGAGCAGGCCTCCGAGCAATTGCTGACGCAGCTGGTGCGCGTGACCGCGGCGCGTGCGGGCGGCACCAAATGAACTTCCGCAAGCCTCGCCCGGAGGATCCGGAGATCAACCTCATCCCGTTCATCGACGTGCTGCTGGTGATCCTGATCTTCCTCATGCTGTCGACGACGTACTCGAAGTTCACCGAGCTGTCGGTCACGCTGCCGAGCGCCAACGCGGACGCCTCGCGCGATCGTCCGGCCGAGATCATCGTCGCTGTGTCGGCCGACGGCCGCTACACCGTCGACCACCAGGCCGTCGACGGCCGCAACGTCGAGGCGCTGACCGTCGCGCTGCGCGGTGCGTCGGAGACGCGCAAGGAGCCGTTCCTGATCATCTCGGCCGACGCGATGGCCACGCACCAGGCGGTGATCAACGTGATGGACGCCGCGCGCCGCGCCGGGCTGTCGCGCATGACCTTCGCCGCGCAGACCGCCAACGGCGCCGCCGCCGAGCAGCCGTGACGAGGCTGCCCTCCGCCGCGCGCGGAGGGTTCGCTGCATGACTGGCGCGCTCGCCCGACTCCTCCAGCGCCATTGGTGGCGCCCCGGCCTGACGCCGTTGACGGCACCGCTCGTGCCGCTCGCCGCGCTGGTGGGCGCCGTCGCCGCGCGCCGCCGCGCGGGCGCGCGAGCGCAGCCGCTGCCCGTGCCGGTGATCGTCGTCGGCAACGTGATCGTCGGCGGCGCCGGCAAGACCCCGACGGTCATCGCGCTCGTCGCGCTCCTGCGCCGCTGGGGCTGGCGGCCCGGGATCGTCAGCCGCGGCCATGGGCGCGACGACGCGGCCGCGCTGCTGCTCGACGCGGCGACGCCGCCTGCTGCCGCCACGCCCGCCGCCTATGGCGACGAGCCGCTGCTGATGCACCGGCGCACCGGCGCGCCGCTGGCGGTCGCGCGCCGTCGTCGAGAGGCCGCCCTCGCGCTGCTCGCGGCGCATCCCGAAGTCGACATCGTCGTCGCCGACGACGGCCTGCAGCACCACTCGCTGCCGCGCGACGTCGAGCTGGTGGTGTTCGACGGCCGCGGCATCGGCAACGGACGGCCGCTGCCGGCGGGCCCGTTGCGCGAGCGCGCGAATGCGATCTGGCCCGACGATGCCGATACCCCACCCCGTTTCGTCCTCGTCAACGGCCGCTGGCCCGCGCCGCCCGCGCGCGCCCTGCCCGCGCCGCGCGAACGCTGCTTCGAGGTGCAACGCTCGCTCGGCGGCACGCTGTCGCTGGCCGACTGGGCCAGCGGCGCGAGCGCCACGCGCGACGCGTTGCTCGCCTTGCGCGGCCGCCCGCTGCTCGCCGCCGCGGGCATCGGCGATCCGGAGCGCTTCTTCGGGATGCTGGACGCCGAAGGGCTTTCGATCTCGCGGTTGCCGCTCGTCGACCACGCGACGTTCGACCCGCTGCCCTGGCCCGCCGACACCGCCGACGTCATCGTCACCGAAAAGGACGCGGTCAAGCTCGCGAACCGCGCGCTCGGCCGGACGCGGGTGTGGGTCGCCACGTTAGACTTCCGGTTGCCCGACGACCTGGCGCGCGCGTTGCGCGAGGCGCTGCCAGTCCGCACGACGTCCGCCTGAATCACCTCAGCAATCGCCGGAACCGCCGGCGCCTTCATCATGACCCTCGACCACCGCCTCATCGCCATGCTCGTGTGCCCGATCTGCAAGGGCCCGCTCGCAGCCGGCCGCGACGCCGACAACGGGCTCGTCGAACTCGAGTGCGCGGCCGACAAGCTCGCGTTCCCTATCCACGACGGCATTCCCGTGATGCTGGAGAGCGAGGCGCGCCCGCTCGCGACCGCGTCCACGCCCACGCCGCAGCTCGCGTCCTGACGCACGGAAGGCGCGCGCCGTGAGCTTCACCGTCCTCGTGCCGGCGCGCATGGCGTCGACACGATTGCCCGACAAGCCGCTGGCCGACATCGGCGGCCTGCCGATGGTCGTGCGCGTCGCACGCCAGGCCGCGCGTTCGGGCGCGTTGCGCGTGGTGGTCGCCGCCGACGACGCGCGCGTGCTCGAGGCGTGCCAGCGCCATGGCGTCGAGGCCGTGCTCACGCGCGCCGACCACGCCAGCGGCAGCGACCGCCTCGCCGAGGCCTGCACGCTGCTGGGTCTCGACGGCAGCGACATCGTCGTCAACGTGCAAGGCGACGAGCCGCTGATCGATCCGGCATTGATACGCCAGTGCGCGGACCTGCTCGGTACCGACGGCGAAGCGGTCGTCGCCACCGCGGCGCATGCGATCGCCGACGTCGCCGACTTCACGAATCCGAACGTCGTCAAGGTGGTGCTCGACGCGAAGTTCCGCGCGCTCTATTTCAGCCGCTCGCCGCTGCCGTGGTGGCGCGACGCGTCGTCGCCGGGCCAGCCCGCGTTGCCCGTGGCCGGCGCGCAGGACGTCGGCGCGCTGCGCCACATCGGCCTGTACGCGTATCGCGCGGGCTACCTGCGCACTTTCCCCACGCTGGCGATGGCGCCGCTGGAACGGCTCGAGTCGCTGGAGCAGTTGCGCGTGCTGTGGCACGGCGAGCGGATCGTGGTGCACATCGCACCGCACGCGCCGCCCGGTGGGGTCGACACCGCCGAAGATCTGGCGCGCGTGCGCGCGCTGCTGGCGGGCGCGAACGACTGACGGGGAATGTCCGCGCACCGTGGAAAAGAGCGGGCCGTCATCATCGATCCACAGTGGTGCAGTAAGGCTCCGCAAGGGTGCGCATGATATTCTGTCGAGTAAACCCGGCACCCCTGGCAACCTGAGTAACGGCAAGCGCCGCTTCGATATATCGGGTCTGCGCCGCAAAGAATTTCAGACTTAGAGGCAAGCGATGAGATTGATTCTTCTGGGCGCCCCCGGCGCCGGCAAGGGAACGCAAGCGGCGTTCATCTGCCAGAAATACGGTATTCCGCAGATCTCCACGGGTGACATGCTGCGCGCCGCGGTGAAGGCCGGCACGCCGCTGGGGCAAGCGGCCAAGCAGGTGATGGATGCCGGCG
>CAIMXF010000225.1 GCA_903845345.1 uncultured beta proteobacterium | reverse complement strand
GTGACCGCCACGAACTGTTCCAGCTTGGCCTGCGCCGCGCCGGAGGCCACCGCCTCGCGCGCCCGCTTGACGCCGTCGGCCACTGAATCGGCCACGCCCGCGCAGTACAGCGCGGCGCCAGCATTGAGCAGCACGACGTCGCGCACCGGGCCGTCCTCGTTGGACAGCGCGCGGCGGATGCACGCGACCGACTCCTGCTGGTTGGCCACGCGCAGCACGCCCGAGTCGTACACCGGCAGGCCGAAGTCGCTCGGATGCACCGCGTATTCGCGCACCTGGCCGTCCTTCAATTCGCCCACGAGCGTCTCGCCCGACAGCGACACCTCGTCCATGCCGTTCTGCCCGTAGACCACCATCACGTGCTCCGAGCCCAGGCGCTGCAGCACGCGCACCTGGATGCCGACGAGGTCGGGATGGAACACGCCCATGAGCTGGTTGGGCGCGCCGGCCGGGTTGGTCAGCGGGCCCAGGATGTTGAAGATCGTGCGCACGCCCAGTTCCTTGCGCACCGGCGCGGCGAACTTCATCGACGCGTGGTGGTTGGGCGCGAACATGAAGCCGATGCCCGTTTCCTCGAGGCAGGCGGCGACCCGCTCGGGCGACAGGTTGATGTGCGCGCCGAGCGCCTCCATCACGTCGGCGCTGCCGGAGGTGGACGACACGCTGCGCCCGCCGTGCTTGGCCACGCGCGCGCCCGCGGCCGCGGCGACGAACACCGACGCGGTCGAGATGTTGAACGTGTGCGAGCTGTCGCCGCCGGTGCCGACGATGTCGACCAGGTGCGTGCGATCGAGCACCGGCACCGGGGTGGCGAACTCGCGCATCACGGTGGCGGCGGCGGTGATCTCGCCGATCGTCTCCTTCTTCACGCGCAGCCCGATCGCGAGGGCCGCGATCATCACCGGCGACATCTCGCCGCTCATGATGCGGCGCATCAGCGCCAGCATCTCGTCGTGGAAGATCTCGCGGTGCTCGATGACGCGGGTCAGCGCCTCGGTGTCAGAAATCGGCATGGTGTTCCCGGATCAGGCGCCGACGGCGCGGCGGATTTCGGCGATCGCGCGATCGACGCCGGCGGCGTCGACGTCGAGATGGGTGACGAAGCGCAGCTTGTACAGGCCCGTGGCCAGCACGCCGCGCGAGCGCAGCTGGTCGACCAGCGAGTCGTGCTCGCCGCCCCACTTCGCCGCGGTGCGCGCCTGCACCAGCGCGGGCGCGAGGTCGACGAACAGGATGTTGCTGGCCGGCGGCGCGAACGTGAGGCCGTCGATGCCGGCGAGGCCGGCCGCGAGACGGCGCGCATTCGCGTGATCCTCGCCCAGCCGCCTGACGTTGTGATCGAGCGCGTACGACGCCGCGGCCGCCAGCAGGCCGGCCTGGCGCATGCCGCCGCCGGCCATCTTGCGCACGCGCTTCGCGCGGGCGATCAGCTCCTTCGAACCGACCAGCGCCGAGCCGACCGGCGCGCCCAGGCCCTTGCTGAAGCACACGGAGATGCTGTCGAACAGGTCGGCGATGGCGCGCGCCTCGACGTAGGGATCGCTGCCGTTGGCTTCGGCCTGCGCGACCGCGGCGTAGAACACGCGCGCGCCGTCCAGGTGGGTCGCGAGACCGTGCCGGCGTGCCAGCGCCGTCGCATCGCGCAGGTAGGGCATC
>CAIMXF010000224.1 GCA_903845345.1 uncultured beta proteobacterium | reverse complement strand
TCGCGCAGCCGCAGCACCAGTTCCTGGGCGCGCATGCGCTTGGTGGGGCCCAGCGCGTCGGTGTTCCATTCGGCGCCGTCGCGGTCGTCGATCGAGACGAAGGTGGGCTCGCCGCCCATCGTGAGGCGGACGTCGCCGGCCACCAGCCGCGCGTCGACCTGCTCGCCCAGCTTCAGCACGGCCTGCCACTGTTCCTCGGAATACGGCAGCGTGACGCGCGGCGACTCCCAGATGCGCGTGACCGCCATGTGGTGGCTGAACTCGACCTCGGACTCGTCGACGCCGCCGCTGATCGGCGCGGCGCTCGACGGCTGCGGCGTGCACGCCAGCGGGATGTGGCCTTCGCCCGCGAGCAGGCCCGACGTCGGGTCGAAGCCGATCCAGCCGGCGCCGGGCAGGTAGACCTCGCACCAGGCGTGCAGGTCGGTGAAGTCGATCTCGGTGCCGCTCGGGCCGTCGAGCGCCTTCTGGTCGGGCGCGAGCTGGATCAGGTAGCCCGACACGAAGCGCGCCGCCAGGCCCAGCTTGCGCAGCACCTGCACCATCAGCCAGCCGGAGTCGCGGCACGAGCCGGAGGCCAGCGTCAGCGTCTCCTCGGGCGTCTGCACGCCGGGCTCCATGCGGATCAGGTAGCGGATGTCGCCCTGCAGCCGCTGGTTCAGGTAGACCATGAAGTCCATCGTCGCCTTCGGCTCCAGCGGGATGCTGGCCACGAAGGCGTCGAAGGCCGCGCCCTGCTCTTCCACGACCATGTACGGCGCCAGCTCGGTGGCCAGCGACTCCTCGTACCTGAACGGGAACTTCTCGGCGCTTTCCTCGAGGAAGAAGTCGAACGGGTTGTAGACCGCCATCTCGGCGACGAGATCGACCGTCACCTTGAATTCGCGCGTCTTCTCGGGGAACACGAGCCGCGCCAGGTAGTTGGCGAACGGATCCTGCTGCCAGTTGATGAAGTGCTCGGCCGGCTCGATCTTGAGCGAGTACGACAGGATCGGCGTGCGGCAATGCGGCGCCGGGCGCAGGCGGACGATCTGCGGGCCGAGCGAGACGAGCCGGTCGTACTTGTAGTGCGTGACGTGGCTCAGTGCGACGTGGATGGCCAAGGAAGGCTCCCGGAAAAAAATGCCGCCCGCGCGCCAGGATCGGCCGCGGGACTCGAAAGAGGGACGGCGCGTCGCGAGACGCGCCGTGCGTGTCACTGCGTGACGAGGAAGTCCCGGCTGATGCCCACGCCCAGTTCGCCGACGTTAGCCAGGAACTGTGTCAGGTACGCGTGCAATCCGGTGGAGAGGATCTCGTCGATGCGCCCGAAGCGCAGGTCGGACTCCAGGCGCCCGGCGCGCCGCAGCGTGTCGCCGGAATTGTCGTTGGCCACGTAGCGCAGGTTGGTGAGCATGCGGTTCATGCAATGGGCGAGCGAGCGTGGCATGTCTTCACGCAGGATCAGCAGCTCGGCGACCTTCTCGGGCTGGATCACGTTGCGGTAGACCTTGCGATAGACCTCGAAGCCCGACACCGAGCGCAGTATCGCCGACCAGTGATAGAACTCGTACTCGTTGTCGCGCTCGTTGGCGTTGCCGTAGAAGTCGCTCTCGACGTCGTGGAACTTGACGTCGAGCATGCGCGCCGTGTTGTCGGCGCGCTCCAGGAACGAGCCGATGCGCACGAAATGGAAGGCCTCGTCCTGCAGCATCGTGCCGACGGCCACGCCGCGCGACAGGTGCGAGCGGAACTTGACCCACTCGAACACGCTGGCCGGATCGCGCCGCAGCTCGCCGCTGGCCAGCAGCTTGTTGAACTCGAGCCAGATCTGGTTCTGCGTCTCCCATACCTCGGTGGTGAGCGTTCCGCGCACGGCGCGGGCGTTCTCGCGCGCGGCGCGCAGGCAGCTGACGATGGACGACGGGTTTTCCTCGTCGCTCACCATGAACTCCATCAGATTGGCCGGGTTGATGGCGCCGTAGCGCTTGGCGTAGTCGCTCGTGAGTTCGCTGATGGCCAGCAGCCCGCGCCAGCCCAGCTCGGCGACGGCGTCGGATTGCGGCAGCAGCGCGGTCTGGTAGTTGACGTCGAGCATGCGCGCGGTGTTCTCGGCGCGCTCCATGTAGCGCGACATCCAGAACAGGTGGTCGGCGGTGCGGGAAAGCATCGTTGCAGGTCTCCTCAGGCCGATGTCGTGTTGGACTGCGATTGCGATTGCGATTGCAATGGCGATCGGGACTGCGTCGCGCCGCTGCCATGGCCGTTGGCCTGCGGCTGCTCCGCTTCCAGCACCCAGGTGTCCTTGGTGCCGCCACCCTGGCTGCTGTTGACGACCAGCGATCCCTCCTTCAGCGCGACGCGCGTCAGTCCGCCGGGCACCATCTGCACTTCCTTGCCCGACAGCACGTACGGACGCAGGTCGATGTGGCGCGGCGCGATGCCCGATTCGACGTACGTGGGACACGTCGACAGGCTGAGCGTGGGCTGCGCGATGTAGTTGGCCGGATGGGCGATCAGCACCTGGCGGAACGCCTCGACCTCGGCCTTGGTGGCCGCCGGGCCCACCAGCATGCCGTAGCCGCCGGCGCCGTGCACTTCCTTGACGACCAGCTCGGCCAGGTTGGCCAGCACGTACGTCAGCTCCTTCGGATCGCGGCACTGGTAGGTGGGCACGTTGTTCAGGATCGGCTTCTCGCCGAGGTAGAACTCGATCATCCGGGGCACGTACGGATAGATCGACTTGTCGTCGCCCACGCCGGTGCCGATCGCGTTGGACAGCGTCACGTTGCCGGCCTTGTACGCACGCAGCAGGCCAGCGCAGCCCAGCGTGGAGTCCTTGCGGAAGACTTCCGGGTCCATGAAGTCGTCGTCGAGCCGGCGGTAGATGACGTCGACGCGCTTGGGGCCCTGCGTGGTGCGCATGTAGACGAAGTCGTCCTTGACGAACAGATCCTGGCCCTCGACCAGCTCGACGCCCATCTGCTGCGCCAGGAACGCGTGCTCGAAGTAGGCCGAGTTGTACATGCCGGGCGTGAGCACCACCACGGTCGGGTCGTTGCTGCCGCCGGGGGCGACGCTGCGCAGGGTCTCGAGCAGCAGGTCGGGGTAGTGCGCCACCGGGGCGACCGCGTGCATCGAGAACAGCTCCGGGAACAGCCGCATCATCATCTTGCGGTTCTCGAGCATGTACGACACGCCGCTGGGCACGCGCAGGT
>CAIMXF010000223.1 GCA_903845345.1 uncultured beta proteobacterium | reverse complement strand
GCCAGAGCCCGCTGCCCTACACCAAGCTGCTCGAGATCTACAAGCGCCAGGGCGACCGCAGCGCCTACGAGCGCACCCGTGCCCGCTTCAACCGCCGCTTCAACGCCTACGCGCCCGACTGGGACACCGGTCCGACCGCCGGCCGCTCGCTGGAGGACTACCCCGACACCATCGCGCTTCTCGAAGGCGCCTGGGGCTCGCCGATCGACGCGATGGCGATCCTCGAAGGGCTGCTGTTCAAGCGCGACGACACCAGCGAGCTGTTCGACCTGCCCGCCTATCGCGACGTGCTGGTGCTGTACTCGCTGGCGCGCGACCTGTGGCAGCACGGCGGCGGCAACAGCAGCACGCAGGTCGACGTCCTGCTGCCGCTGGGCGATTCCGATCCGACCCTTCCGATGCCGATCTATCCGAGCGCGCGCGAGGTCAACGAGCGTGCGATGCCCGAAGAGGACCTGGGCCTGGACCTCGAGTCGGTGGACGTCGAGGGCGACACGGGCCACGGCATGCTCACCAGTTTCGAGATGACCGGCTTCGTGCCGCCGGATCACGGCGGCGGGCACGTCGACCTGGAGTTGCCGGCCGGCGAGGTCGAGGACGTGCACGCCACGCTCGACGAGCTGAGCCTGTCGCCGGTCGCGCCGACCAAGCCGCGGCCGTCGCCGCTCGACTGGCACGACGGCGACACGCCCGACTCCGAACTGCCCACCAAGCGCTGAGCCGCGGCGTCCGGCGCAACGCTCAGGCCTTCAGCGCCTGCAGCCGCCGCAGCGCCTCGTCCAGCGTGGCTTCCTTCTTTGCGAAGCAGAAGCGGATCACGCGCATGTCGGGCGCCTGGTCGTAGAACGCCGACATCGGGATCGCGGCGACGCCCACGTCGCTGGCCAGCCATTCGCAGAACGCCAGGTCGTCCTTGTCCGACAGCGCCGAGTACTCGACGCACTGGAAGTACGTGCCCTCGCAGGGCAGCAGCTTCAGCGGCGTCTTGGCCAGACCGGCGCGGAAGCGGTTGCGCCTGGCCTGGTAGAACGGCGCGAGCGACTGCCAGTGCGACGGGTCGGCCAGGAACGCCGCGATGCCGTGCTGCATCGGCGCGTTGACCGTGAACACGTTGAACTGGTGCACCTTGCGGAACTCGCGCATCAGCGGCGCGGGCGCGGCGACGTAGCCGACCTTCCAGCCGGTCACGTGGAAGGTCTTGCCGAAGCTCGACACCACCACGCTGCGTGCGGCGAGCTCGGGCAGCCCCGAGACGCTCGCGTGCGCGACGTCGTCGAACACCATGTGCTCGTAGACCTCGTCGGACAGCACCAGCGCGCTCGTCGGGGCCAGCAGCGCCGCGAAGCGGGCCAGCTCGTCGGCCCTCCACACGGTGCCGCTCGGGTTGTGCGGCGTGTTGACGATCACCAGGCGCGTGCGCGGCGTCAGCGCCTTCGCGAGCGCGTCGAAGTCGGGGCGCCAGGTGCCCGGGGTCAGCGGGACGCGGATCGTGTTGCCGCCGGCCAGCGTGATCGACGGAGCGTAGCTGTCGTAGCAGGGCTCGAGCACGATCACGTCGTCGCCCGGATGCACCAGCGCCAGCACCGTCGACAGGATGCCTTGCGTGGCGCCGGCGGTGATCGTGATCTCGGTGTCGGGGTCGTAGCAGTGGCCGGTCGTCATGGCCACCTTGTCGGACGCCGCCTGGCGCAGCGCCGGCACGCCGGTCATCGGCGGGTACTGGTTGTGGCCGGCGCGCATCGCCGCGGCGACGGCGTCGACCAGCGCCGGGTCGCAGTCGAAGTCGGGGAAGCCCTGGCCGAGATTGATCGCCCCCGTCTTGACGGCCAGCGCCGACATCACGGTGAAGATGGTGGTGCCCACGGCGGGCAGCCGGCTCGCGCCGACGAGTCGATCGAGGTCAGAGGTCATAGTTGTCTCCGGACCCGCCGAGCGCGCGCAGCAGCAGAGGCCGGGTCAGCCGGTCGGACAGCAGTTCGGCGAACGTGAGCACGTAGCCGCGCAGGTAGGCGCCGCGGCGGAATGCGACCCGGGTGACGTTGCTGCCGAACAGGTGGCCCGCCGGGCGGTGCACCAGCTCGCCGCCGGGCGGATCGTCGCGCACGGCCATCTCGGCGACGATGCCCACGCCGAGACCCGACTTCACGTACGTCTTGATGACGTCGGAGTCGATCGCCTCCAGCGCGATGTTGGGCTTGAGCCGGCGCTGCGCGAACGCCGCGTCGATGCGCCGGCGGCCGGTGAACGACGGGTGGTACGAGATGAGCGTCTCGTTGGCGAGCTGTTCGAGCGTGATCTTCTCGACTGCGGCGAGAGGATCCTCGGCACGCATGACGATCACGTGCTCCCATTCGTAGCAGGGCAGCGAGACGAGATCCTCGGGCTCGGAGAGCGATTCGGTGGCCAGGCCGATGTCGGCGGTGCCGTCCAGCAGCATCTGCACGACGTCGCTCGGCGAGCCCTGGTGCATGCTGACCTGCACCTTGGGGAAGCGGCGCCGCAGCTGCGCCACCGGCTCGGGCAGCACGTAGCGCGCCTGCGTATGCGTGGCCGCGATCGACAGCGTGCCGGCGTCCTGCTTCGAGTACTCCTCGCCGATGCGCTTCATGTTGGCGACTTCG
>CAIMXF010000222.1 GCA_903845345.1 uncultured beta proteobacterium | reverse complement strand
TGAACAACTCAGAAAAATTAGCTAGTCAAGGCGATCCCGATCTGCCGGGCCAGCGCCTCTGCGACATGTCTCCCAGAGCAGACCATTGAGCGACTGCTATTTGCCGTCGAATTCAGCTCAGCCAAGGTCGCAGATGGGTCGTTTGCCGACTGCGCTCTCGGCCGGTTGATCCGCACGCCCGAGGCACTTCAGTTCGCAGTTATGGGGTCGCTTTCACTCCGAAAGCAACAAACTGCATGCCAACAGGAATGAATTCCTCTCTGAGTGCCATGAGTTCCTCTCGGAGTTCAATGAATTGGTTGCCGAGTGGAATTCATGGGTGTCGGAGTGGAACTCATTGCACTGGGAGTGGAATTCATGGGTTCCCGAGTCGAATTCATTCCACTGAAAGTGGAATTCATTCCACCCCGGGTCGAATCAATTCCACTCCGAGTCGAATTCATTGCATGCGCAGTGGAATCAATTCCACTTCAACAGCAATTGCGTCGCTCCGCGCGCCAATGGACACCCGAGGGAGCGGCGTTGAGCCCGTCCTGGTTGCCGTTGACGGCTGCAGGCGTGCCCTCGGCGCCGGCCAGTTCGCGGCGAGTACCCGAGTCCGCGCAACGAACTGCCGGTCGCGAAGTTCGCTTTCCGGCCAACTGCACGATGCGGGCTGGACAGGGACGATCGATCAGTCGCTGGTGACAGGCGGCGTTGAGACGTCGAGCGGTCTGCGCTTCCAGCATCGCGTCATTGCGACGACGGCGCCCGGTCCCCTCGTCCATCGCCGCTGGGTGCCCGGTCCGGGACGGATCGCGGCGTGCTGCTGCGTCGGCGTCTCGAGCTGCCACGCCGAGGCGCCCGGATGCACGATGCACGATCATTTCTGGATCGCGACCCCGCCGATCCCGCAGACGAGGGCCGAACCCCGCGGCTGGCGATGCCGCCCGCGGTCAGTACTGCCGGAACCAGTGCACGTGGTTGCGGCTGACGCTCAGCGTCTCGTTGCGGCCTTTCAGGTGCACCTCGGCGGTCTCGTTGGGCCCCTTGATGACCTGGGCCACGAAGCGCAGGTTGACGATCGTCGAGCGGTGGATCTGGATGAAGGTCTCGGGCTCGAGGCCGTCCAGCAACTCGCGGATGGACTTGCGGATCAGCGCCTCGCCGCCCACCCACACGACCAGCGTGTACTTCTCGTCGGAGCGGAAATACAGCACCTCGTCGACGGGGATCAGCTTGATCATCTGTCCCACCGACGCGCGGATCCACTGCAGCCGGTCGCCGGCCGGCGCGCGGCGGCGCAGCTCGCCGGCGAGCGCGGAGAGCACGGCGTCGAGATCGCCCGCGGGCAGACGGGCCAGGGCCTCGGACGACGCCGCCTCGGGCGCGTCGCCGGCGATGCGGGCGACGTGCCCCGGGCCGCCGCCCGCGCCCAGGCGCCGGCGTTCGGCGACGCGGCGGCGCAGCCGCGCCACGCTCTCGCCCAGACGGTCGACGTCGAAGGGCTTGACGACGTAGTCGATCGCGCCCTGCTCGAACGCGGCGACCGCGTACTGCTCGTAGGCCGTGACGAAGACGATCTGCACCTCGTCGCCCATCAGCCGCGCGGCCTCGACGCCGTTCATGCCGGGCATGTGGACGTCCAGGAAGACGACGTCGGGCTGCAGTTGCATGACGAGGTCGACCGCCTCGCGGCCGTTGCGCGCCTCGCCGGCGATCTCCAGCTCGGGCCACAGCTGGGCCAGATGGTGCGCGAGGTGCGTGCGCAGCAGGGGCTCGTCGTCGACGACCAGCGCGCTCACCGAGCCGGGCGCGCGCGTCACGCGCGGGGGCGCGGCGGCGTCGTCGGACGGTCGGTTGCTCATGGCAGCCTCCGCGGCGCGCCCGCGGCGGGCACGTCGATGAGGATCTCGGCCAGCAGGCCGTGCGGCGCGAGCTCGGTGAGCTCCAGCCGCGCGGCGCCGCCGTAGAACGCGGCGAGCCGCTCGCGCAGGTTGAACAGCCCCGTGCCCGGCACGGCCGACTCGCCCATGCCGACGCCATCGTCGCGCACGGCCAGCCGCACGAGCCCGCCCTCGCGCGCGGTGGTCACTGCGATGCTACCGCCGGTCTCGGACGGATCGATGCCGTGGCGCACGGCGTTCTCCACCAGCGTCAGCAGCAGCATCGGCGGACACGGGAAGCCCTGCAGCGCGGCATCGCCGTCCACCGAGAAGCTCAGCCGGTCGGGCATGCGCAGGTGCATCAGCTCGAGGTAGCTGCGCACCAGCGCCATCTCGCGGCCCAGTTGCGCGTCGCCGTCGTCCAGCCGCGGCATCGTCGCCTTCAGGTAGGCGATGAGGCTGCGCAGCACGGCGGGCGCCCGCGGCGAGCCGGTCTCGACCAGCGCCTGCACGTTGGCCAGCGTGTTGAACAGGAAATGCGGCTCGACCTGCGCGGTGAGCACGGCCAGGCGCGCGTCGGCGGCGTGGCGCTCGAGGCGCGAGCGCTGCAGCGCCAGCTCCAGGCTCATCGCCTTGGCTTCGGAATCGCGCTGGCGTTCGAGGGCACCCAGCGCCAGGATCAGGCCGACGATGGTGCCGGTGCCCGAGATCAGGATGAAGCCCTGCACGCGGCCTTCGTGGGTGACGACGGCGTTCAAGTCGCCGCCGGTGGCCAGCAGGTAGACGACCAGCGTGGCCAGCGTCGCCGCCACCAGCACGGTGATCGACTGCAGCACCCATGGCGGCACGAGGCGCTGCTGCCAGCCCAGCGCGGCGCTGCGCGCCACGAGCGTGATGAAGCCGACGAACAGCGTGCGGCCCAGCAGCACCGTGAACTGCAGCTCGAAGATCGGGTTGAGCACGACCGCGACGAGCAGCGAGAACGCCAGCGTCAGTCCGATCGTGCGCGGCGACAGCGCCCGCAGGAAGCGGGCCCAGCGCGAGCGCGGCGCCTCCTCGGCCTCGAAGCCGGGCGGCACGACGGGAAGGGAAGAAGACATGTCGCCACGATAACCCGCCGCGTCGCGCCGGCCCAGGGCTCGCGGGCCGCGGTGCGACGGACGACGGATGGCGAGGGCTGAACGGGCCCCCGCTCAGCGCCCTCGGACGGACGGTCGCGTCGTCAGAACCCGGCGCGCTGCATCGGCGCGTTCAACGCCACCCGCAGCGTCTCGGCGCAGTCGGCCAGGTGCAGCCGCGACGCCTCGCTCAGGCCCGGGCGATGCTGGGCCGCCTGGATGCGCGGCAGCAGCACCGCGGCCTCGGCGCGCAGCGTCGAGCGCAGGTCGACGCGCACGCCGCCCGGCGTGCGCAGCAGCACCGTGGCCAGGTAGTTGACGTGGTCGCGCTGCAGCTCGCGCCGACGCGCCGGGATGTCGCCCTTGCCGTCGGCGCCGAAGTTGGCCGATTCCGACCACAGCGAGCGCGTGACGCGCGCATAGACCTCGGACGGCGCCAGCGCCTGCGCCGGTCGATCGAGCTTGGGCGCGCTGTCCTCGAGCCGCTGCGCGAGGCCGTCGCTCATCAGCGCGGCCAGCACCTGGCGCTGCAGGCTCAGCATCACCGATTCGACGGGATAGTCGGTGGACACGGGATCGCCGCCGGCGGAGGCGTCGCCACGCTCGAGGAAGTCGGGCGCCAGACGGCGCTGCAGCGCGGGCGAGATGCGGAAGCTGTCGGGCGCCAGCACGCCGTCGATCAGCGTGTCGAGCGCCGCGCGCTGCACGTTGGCCGGCACCGGCTGCATCGGGTCGCGGCCGGAGCCGGGGAAGTCGCGCAGCGTGGCGACGCCGCCCAGCTGGCGCAGCAGCACGCCCGACGAGCGCACCGCGTCGCGGATCGCGAACGCCACGGAGCGGCGCAGCACGGCGTAGTCTTCGGTGGGCTTGAGCGTGCGCGACTCCTGCCGCGCGAACAGGTCGCGCGCGATCGCGAAGCGCTTCTTCGCGTAGGCCACCGGGTCGTTGCCGAGGTCGCCCTGCAGCGCGCCCGGATCGAGCCCCAGGTAGTTGTCCTCGTCGGTGCCGTACTCGAGGCCGGGCTCGGTGTCGCGCGACGCGATCTTGAGCAGCTCGGCCTTCTCCTGCTCGGGCGTGGTGCCGGCCGGCATCGGCTTGTAGCCGTACTCGATGGCCCAGTAGTCGTACGGGCCCAGCGTGTTGTCGAACGGCTTGGCCGCGGGCTCGCCCGGGCGCGGCAGGTTGATCGGCACGTAGTCCATCACCGAGGCCGACAGCGGGTGCGACTTCAGGTACTCGGGGTCGGCCAGCTCCTGGTCGGTGTCCAGGCGCGAACCGCGGAAATTGTGGCGCAGGCCCAGGGTGTGGCCGACCTCGTGCATGGTCACGTTGGTCAGGTAGGCCTGGACGAACGCGTCGGCCTCGGGGCTGTCGGGATCGAGATCGCCGCGCGCGGCGAGCACGTCCATGCCGTAGTCGGCCTGCTCGGATTCGTAGTCGCCGGCCATGCAGGCCTGCGCGTCGGCGCCGAAGGCGAGCGGGCGGCTCGCCGAGCGCGCCGCCGGCGCGAGCTCGGACGCCGGCGCCTGCAGCAGCGCGGGGATGTCGAAGCCGCTGGCCAGGTCGAGCACCTGCGAGCGCGCCGCGCGCAGGTCGCGCGAGGACAGGCTCTCGATGGAGATCGCCGCGTCGAGGATCTCGCCGGTGCGCGGATCGACATGCGACGGCCCGATCGCGCCGTAGGTGGGCTCGGCGTCGACCGTCCAGCGCACCGAGGTGATGCCGACGTCCAGCGTGTCGAAGGCGGCGTCGTCGGGCTGCACCTTCACCACGATGGCGTTCTTGAAGCCGATCTTCTCGAAGGCCTTGTTCCACTCGAGGATGCCGCGGGTGATCGCGTCGCGGTACTTCAGCGGGATGGTGCGGTCGAGCCAGTACGTGATCGGCCGGACCGGCTCGGACAGTGGCGCCGCCGGATCCTTCTTCTCGAGCCGCCAGTGGTTGACGAAGCGCTCGCGCGGCGTGCGCGCGACGTCGTTGGTGAAGTCGGCCACCGTGGTGGTGAAGTAGCCCACGCGCGGATCGGCCCGGCGGGTGGCCATCGGCTTCTCGGGCAGGCGCGCCAGCGAGTAGTGCAGGCCCAGGAACAGGCTGCGCGCGTCGGGCACGAAGCTGGGGATCGTCGGCTGCGGCGCGCCGGCCGGGGCGTTCGGGAACGACGTGGCGATCGACTGCGTGAAGTAGTGCGCCGTGACGTCGAACATCACCTCGTCGGGCGCCCCGCGCACGCTGTCGAAGTACGAGTTGCGCGGATCCACGGCGTAGCCCTGGCGGTACATCTGCTGGAGATGGATGGCCATGCCCAGCATGTCGCCCAGGAACAGGTTGTTGGCCTCGATCAGCACGCCGTGCGAGGCGCCATCGGGCTGGCTGGCCACCGGGGTGCTGCCGATCAGGCTGTCGGAATAGGCCGCGGCCACGGCGTGCGCCTCGGGCGTGTCGGCCTTGGCGCGGAAGGTCTCGTTGAGCGCGACCAGTTGCACCAGGTTGTGGATCTTGCGGAACTCGACGATCTGCGGCGCGCCCCAGGCCGAGTAGGCGCGCAGCATCGTGCCGCCGAACAGGCCGCCCTCGCCCAGGCCTTGCGAGATCTTGGGCGAGAAGAACATCGGCTTGTTGAAGTCCTCCGGCTTGAGCTCCAGCCAGACCTTGTCGTCCTTCTGCCAGAGCGTGAGCAGGCCGTCGATGCGGCGCGCGCCCTGCGAGACGGTGGCGAACGGCGGCAGCGGCGGTCCGCTGGGCGCCGCGGGCGAGCGTGGCGTGGTCGAGCGCGCGACGGTCGCGCTCGCGGTCGCACCCGGGGCCGAGGCCGCGCCGGCGGGCTCGCTGGCGGCGGCGGCTTCGGGCAGTACCGTGAGGGCCGGCGTGGCCGGGTCGCCACCGGGCGTCGCCGCGCAGCCGCACAGGACGGCGACGCAGGCGGTCGCCAGGAGGGTCAGCGGCGGGATCGAGCGAAATTGAGGCATGGAATCAGGATACGTGAAACAACGATTGGTTCCGGAGTGCGAAAAGCATGGCGAAACAGTCAGTGATTACCCTGCATGATTGATTCAGTACGTATAGAATGTACGTACCGAAACGTTCCGCATCGTACTTTCAGACTCGAGGTCGAACATCATGGAAGCCACCGTCGCCGAACGCGGCCAGATCACCTTGCCCAAGGCCGTGCGCGATGCGCTCGGGCTGACGAAGGGCACCGTGCTGAAGGTCGAGCTGGATGGCGGCCGGATCATCCTGCGCAAGGACGTCACCGACGCGATCTCGCGCGTCCGTGGCCGTTTCAAGCTGCCGAGCGGCGTCTCGACCGACGACGTGATGCACGACCTGCGCGGTCGCACACCGGGCGAGACGCCGGAATTCTAATGACGCCGCGCCCTCGCCTGCTGACCTCGCGCTGTCAACCATGATCGCCATCGACACCTCCGTGCTGATCGACCTGCTGGGCGACGGTGCCGGCGCCGACGCCGCCGAGGCCTGCCTGCGGCTCGCGCTGGGCAGCGGCCCGGTGGTGGTGTGCGACGTCGTCGCCAGCGAGGTGACCGCCGGACTCGGCCACGGCGCGGAAGTGATGGACGCGCTCGACGACATGGGGCTGACCTTCTCCGCCATCGAACAGCGTTCCGCGGTGCGCGCGGGCGAGATGCAGCGCAAGTACCTGCAGCGCGCGCGCGCCGCGGGCCAGCCCGTGGCCACGCCGCGCACCATGCCCGACTTCCTCGTGGGCGCGCACGCCCTGCTCCAGTGCAGCGGACTCATCACGCGCGACGAAGGCTTTTTCCGCGACTACTTCAAAGGCCTCAAGGTCATCGTGCCGAAATGACGACCCCACGCTCGCTGTCCCCCGAGGGGAGGCTTCGCGCGCGCTGCCCCCGAGGGGTCGGCCGCGACGGGCCCGGCAGAGCCGGCTCCCGCGCTCCCTTGAACTGCGGGCCGCGACACCAGCGGCAGCGCCGGCCACGAACAGCCAGACCTTGTTTCTTCACCGTTCAACTCGTTTTCATTCCAGGAGATCTCCATGCTTGAAGCCTATCGCCAACACGTGGCCGAACGAGCCGCGCTCGGCATCCCGCCGCTGCCGCTGACCGCGCAGCAGACCGCCGAGGTCATCGAGCTGATCAAGTCGCCGCCGGCCGGCGAGGACGCGTTCCTGCTGGACCTGCTGACGCATCGCGTGCCCCCGGGCGTGGACGACGCCGCCAAGGTCAAGGCGAGCTTCCTGTCGGCCGTCGCGCATGGCGACATCGACGTGGCGCTGATCTCCCGGGCCAAGGCCACCGAGCTGCTGGGCACGATGGTGGGGGGCTACAACGTCAAGCCCCTGATCGACCTGCTCGACTCGGCAGACGTCGCCCGGCAAGCCGCGAACGCGCTGAAGAAGACGCTGCTGATGTTCGACTTCTTCCACGACGTCGCCGAGAAGGCCACGGCGGGCAACCAATTCGCCTCCGAGGTGGTCGACAGCTGGGCCAAGGCCGAGTGGTTCACCACGCGTCCCGAGGTGCCGAGCAAGATCACCGTGACCGTGTTCAAGGTGACCGGCGAGACCAACACCGACGACCTGTCGCCGGCGCCCGACGCCTGGAGCCGTCCCGACATCCCGCTGCACTACCTGGCGATGCTGAAGAACGCGCGCCCGGGCATCACGCCGGAGGAAGACGGCAAGCGCGGCCCGATGCAGTTCATCGAAGACCTGAAGAAGAAGGGCCACCTCGTGGCCTACGTCGGCGACGTCGTGGGCACCGGCTCCAGCCGCAAGAGCGCCACCAACAGCGTGGTGTGGGCCACCGGCGAGGACATCCCGTTCGTGCCGAACAAGCGCTTCGGCGGCGTCACGCTCGGCGGCAAGATCGCCCCGATCTTCTTCAACACGCAGGAAGACTCCGGCTCGCTGCCGATCGAGGTCGACGT
>CAIMXF010000221.1 GCA_903845345.1 uncultured beta proteobacterium | reverse complement strand
GGGCCAGTTCGACAAGGCCGAGGAGATGATCACCGACAACCGCGTGCTGTTCCACCGCGTGGCCAACACGCTCAACTACCTCGACATCAAGACGGTGGTTGTCAGCTGCGGCACGTGCTACGACCAGCTGCAGGGCTACAAGTTCGAGGACATCTTCCCGGGCTGCCGCATCATCGACATCCACGAGTACCTGCTCGAGAAGAACATCAGGCTCGAGAACGGGGCGGGGTATCTGTACCACGACCCGTGCCACACGCCGATGAAGCTGCAGGATCCGATGAAGACGGTCAAGGCGCTGATGGGCGACGACGTCGTCAAGAGCGCGCGCTGCTGCGGCGAATCGGGCACGCTGGGCGTCACGCGGCCCGATATCTCGACGCAGGTGCGCTTCCGCAAGGAAGAGGAACTGCGCAAGGACGAGACCGCGCTGCGAGCCGTGCAGGCCGCCAGGGGCCTGGCCGCGCCGGACGCCGATCTCAAGATCCTGACCTCGTGCCCGAGCTGCCTGCAAGGCCTGTCACGCTACGGCGAGGACCTGAAGAGCGGGCTGCTCGAGGCCGACTACATCGTCGTCGAGATGGCGCGCAAGATCCTGGGCGAGAACTGGATGCCCGAGTACGTGAAGCGCGCCAACGCGGGCGGCATCGAGCGCGTGCTGGTCTGACCGGCGGGGCCGTCAGGCGGACCGTTTCTTCGCGCTGGAGAAGAACTCGTCCATCAGGTCGGCCGCGGTGTCGTCCGGGTACTCCATGACTTCGGTGCCCAGCACCAGGTCGATGGCCGACTCGCTCCAGCCGCCCGGCTGTCGCGGTGGCGCGGCGCCGTGGCGCGAGGCGCGCACCGACGCGGCGTTGGGGCCGTCCGGACGCGTGTCCAGGAACTCGGGCTTGGACGTGGCAGGCCTGCCGCGCGCCGGCAGGAGGTTGCGCAGCCGTTGCTGCAGGGGCGTTCTTCGATCCATGGGACCCTCGCGGTCGATGAAGGCACGAACCGCACCGGCGCGGCGGCGTCAGGGGCGGTGGTCCGCGACGTCCCGGTCTGGCGCCGGCGTTCGCGGCGGAGAGCGATGCCGAAGGGGCGGGCTGTCCGTCGAACCATTCAAACACTTCTGGATACATCCTGCGCATCGCGCCATGCATGCAGCCGCGCGATGCGTGATCTATGCCCGGCTATCCGGCGGCCCTGCTGTCGAGCTCGGCCAGGAACGCGGCGCTCAACGCCTCGACGTCGTCGGCGTTGAGCGCGATGCGCTCGCCGATGTCGATCCGCAGCACGGCGGCGTCGGCGTCGTAGGGGATGGCGCGATCGGCCGCCAGCACGCCGGCGTTGCGCATCAGCGCGGCCGCCAGCAGGCGCACCTCGGCCGACGCGCCGGCCTGGCCCGCGCGGCTCGCGAAGCGGGCGTCCAGCGCGATCACCAGGTTGTTGAAGAATGCGGGCTCGAACGCGGCGAGGGCGGCGTCGATGCGCGTCAGGCTCATGCCCGAGGCCTTGGAGGCCGCACCGACGAGGTCGCGGTAGGCGCGGATCTGCGCGGCGATCTCGTCGCGGCAGGCGTGCAGGCAAGCGCGCGTGAAGCTCATGCGCGCATTCTCAGGCCTTGGCCGCCGCGGGCCGCCGCGGCCTCTGCTTCTCGAACTCGGCCACGCCGCGCGGGACGTGCGCGCGCAGGCGCTGGCGGGCGTCGCGCAGTTGCGCGGCGATCGACGGCGTGTACTTCGCGACGACCTCCTCGATGCGGCGTTCGGTGGCCGTCATGCTCAATCCAGCGACAGATGCCGCTCCTTGATCAACGCATGCCAGAACGCCGTCTCCTTCTGGATGAACGCCGCCAGATGCGGGCCGTCGCCCGGCGTCACCTCCAGGCCGAAGGCCTCCAGGCGCGCCTTCACGTCCGGCGTCAGGATCGCCTGGTGCATCTCGGCGGTGAGGCGCGCGGCGATGTCCGGCGGCGTGCCCCTGGGCGCGAACAGGCCTTGCCAGGCGATGGCTTCGAAGTCCTTCAGCGGCGCGCCGCCGACTTCGGCCAGCGTCGGCACGTCCGGCAGCAGCGCGATGCGGTGCTTCGTCAGCACGGCCAGTGCCTTCAGCTTGCCGCTCCTGATCTGCGCGAGGCCGGCGGCGCTGTCGATCACCATGATGGGCACCTGGTCGGTCATGACGTCCTGCATCGCCGGCGCGGTGCCGCGATAGGGCACGTGCACGATGAAGCTGCCGGTGCGCTGCTTGAGCAGTTCCATCGCCAGGTGGTGCGGGCTGCCCGCGCCGGGCGAGGCGTAGCTGTACTTGCCGGGGTTGCGCTTGACCGTCTCGAGGAACTGCGCCGCGTTCGCGAAGCCGGCGTTCGGGTTGACGACGAGGATCAGCGGGAAGCTGGCCATGAAGCCGATCGGCACGAAGTCGGCCGGGTTGTACGGCAGCGACTTGTACAGCGCGGTGTGATAGACCATCGCCCCGTTGTCGCCGGTCAGCAGCGTGTAGCCGTCGCCGGGCGCCTTCGACGCCGCCTCGGTGCCGATGATGCCGGCGGCGCCGGGGCGGTTGTCGATGACGATGGCCTGGCCCATCTGCCTGGCCATCTGCGGCGCCAGCTGGCGGGCGAGGAAGTCGGAGCCGCCGGCCGCCGGATAGGCGACGATCCAGCGCAGGGCGTGGTCGGGATACGCACCGGCGGCGCGCACGCCGGTGCTGAGCAAGGCGGCCGACGGGCCGAGGGCGCCCGCGGCGAGCGCGAGCAGGGAGCGGCGTTGCAACGTCATGGGGGAGTGGTTCGGCGATGGGGCTGAGTGTCGATTCGCTGGTGCGTGGGGACGGGAGTGCACGCCGCGGCTGCCACACAATACCGCATCGCGCGGCCGCCTCGAACCCGGAGCGGCCCGCACTTCCGCGCTCTCCGCTGCAGACCGACCATGCCCGCCTTCCAGCCCCTCGAATCGCCGTCGTTCCGATCCGCCTGCGAACTGTGCCGCGAGGCCGGCGGCGTGCTGGTCTTCCAGTCGGCGCAGTGGCGCGTGATCCGCGCCGAGGACGCCGCGTTCCCGGCGTTCTACCGGGTCGTCTGGCGCGCGCACGTGGCCGAGTGGAGCGACCTGTCGCTGGCCGGGCAGGCCGCGCTGATGGGGGCGGTCGGCGCCGTCGAACGCGTGCTGCGCGACATGCTCGTGCCGACGAAGATCAACCTGGCCAGCCTCGGCAACGTCGTCCCGCACCTGCACTGGCACGTGATCGCGCGCTTCGACTGGGACAGCCACTTCCCCGCGCCGGTGTGGGCCACGCCGGCGCGCGAGGTGGTGCCCGCGCCCGTCACGCGCCTGCGCGCGAGCCTGGACGAGCTCGACGCCCGCGTCGCGCGGGCCGTGGCCCTGTTGGCGCCGGCGGCCTAACGACTCTTCCTGCGGCCGGCCGCGGTCGGCGCCGTCGGCAGCTTGCCGTCGCACAGGGTCAGCACCTTGACGGTGGGCGCGTCGGGGAAGCCATTGGCGGACGGCCCGGCGGCGCGGGCGTCGAACGCGATGCGGCAGCCGTCGGGCGACACCGCCACCGGCTGCGACATCGCACAGCCGTCGATGCCGCGGGCCTGGCCGGGCACCGGCTTGGCCGTGCACCAGATGCGCCGGCTCTGTTCGCCCTGCACGAGGTAGAGGCCGCCGCCGTTGGCGGCCATGCCGGGCTGGACGACGAGGTCGCCGGCCTGCGTGGCGGTCATCTCGGCCGGCGCCGGCGCGTTCAGCGTGTCGAGCTGGCGCGTCAGTCCCTCGGGCATCGCGTGGCGCGTGATGCGGCCGTCGAGGTCCATCATGACCAGGGGCTGGTTGCGCGGCGGGTCGAGCAGTCGGTCGTGGACGCCGGGCGACAGTTGGTAGGCCTGGCGGAACGGCAGCCAGCGCACGTCGTGCGAGATGTCGTTGATCGCCAGCGCCAGCGCGATCTTCTTCTTCGGCGTGACCAGCATCGGGCCGACCGGGTGGCCGTTCTCGTCCAGCGTGCCCCACACCAGCGTGCCATGCTCGGGCTGCAGGTAGCGCACGGGCTTCTTGCTGCCTTCCAGGTCGTGGATGCCGAGGTCCTCGGGCGCCGGCTTCATGCAGGCCGACGGATGCCAGCCGGCCTTGAACTCGGCCGGGGCCGGGGCCAGCCTGCGCGCGGCCGGATCCCACACGTCGAACTGCTGCTTCGACGGCGCCGCGCTCGAGCCGATCGCGAAGCGCGATTCGAGGTCGCCGATGTCCAGGCTCACGAGGTTGTAGCCGGCATTGGTGCAGTCGACGAAGCCGCGCGGCACCAGCAGCGTGCTGGTTCGCGAAGGCACGTCGTATGCGACGATCCGGCGCACCATCCACGGCGCCTTGGCCCGCGCGTCGGCGTAGGTGGTGATGGCCAGCGTGTCGTCGTCGAGCCAGGCGAAGCGGCCCGGCACCTGGATGATGACGGGCACGCCCGTGTCGAGGATGTCGAGCGGTGCGTCCGCCGGCGCCGGGCCGGCATGCGCCGCGACCGGCGCCGCCGCAGGCGTCGCGGCGGCGGGGCAGTCCCTGTCGGTGTAGATCGTCCTGCCTTGCGGGTCGACGCACTTGTGCATGTCGGCGAAGGCCGGCATCGAAAGTGTCACGGCGAGCAGGGGGAGAAGGCGGATCATGTCGACGGCGATGCAGTTCGGGCGAGTGCGATTCTCACACCCTGTTACGCGGGGACAGGCCCCTCCTTCGGGGGGCTCGGCGCCATGGTCGACGGATGGCGGATGACCTTGCTGGAGGCTGTGGCCGCGGGCCGGTCTCGGGTAAAAGATAAACTGGCTCCATGTCGTCCTCGATCCCTTCCGACCGCCGCGTTCCCGTGGCGCTCACGGTGCACCAGCAGTCCCGCGCGCTCGAGGTCGAGTTCGACGACGGCCGCGCCTTTCGCATCCCGTTCGAGCTGATGCGCGTGTACTCGCCGTCGGCCGAGGTGCAGGGCCACGGCCCCGGCCAGGAGACGCTGCAGACCGGCAAGCGCGACGTCGTGATCGACGCCATCGAGCCGGTGGGGCACTACGCGGTCAAGCCGACGTTCTCCGACGGCCACGACACCGGCCTGTTCACCTGGGACTACCTGTACCGCCTGGGCGCGCAGCAGGACGAGCTGTTCGCCCAGTACCTCGAGCGCCTGGCCGTGGCCGGCCTCGATCGCGACGCCGAGATGGTCAAGCCCGGCGGCGGCGCCTGCCAATCTCACTAGGACGAAATAGACATGAAACATCCCGAATCAGCGCGAACCCGGGCCGTGCGCCGGGCCGCCCCAAGGAGGGCCGGGGTCCCCTCGGGGGACGGAGCGCCGTACCCGGCGCGGGAGGGGTCGTCACGAACCCGGGCCGTGCGCCGGGCCGCCCCAAGGAGGGCCGGGGTCCCCTCGGGGGACGGAGCGCCGTACCCGGCGCGGGAGGGGCGCCAATGACCCAGACCCACTTCGGCTACGAGACCGTCGACGAGACCGAGAAGGCCACGCGCGTGCGCGGCGTGTTCGACTCCGTCGCGAAGAAGTACGACGTGATGAACGACCTGATGTCGGGCGGCATGCATCGCGCGTGGAAGAAGTACACCGTCGCGGTGGCCAACCTGAAGGCTGGCGACCGCGCGCTGGACATCGCGGGCGGCACCGGCGACCTGGCGCGCGCGTTCGCCAAGCGCGTGGGCCCGAGCGGCGTCGTGGTGCACACCGACATCAACGAGGCGATGCTGCGCGTCGGCCGCGACCGCCTGATCGACGAAGGCCTGGTGCTGCCCACCACGATCTGCGACGCCGAGAAGCTGCCGTTCCCCAGCGGCGGGTTCGACCTCGTGAGCGTGGCCTTCGGCCTGCGCAACATGACGCACAAGGACGTCGCGCTCGCCGAGATGAACCGCGTGCTGACCCCGGGCGGCCGGCTGCTGGTGCTGGAGTTCTCGAAGATCGCCGCGCCGCTGCAGAAGGCCTACGACTGGTACTCGTTCAACGTGCTGCCCAAGGTCGGCCAGCTCGTCGCGGGCGACGCCGAGAGCTACCGCTATCTCGCCGAGTCGATCCGCATGCATCCCGACCAGGCGACGCTGAAGGCGATGATGAAGACGGCCGGCTTCGGGCACGTCGACGTGCACAACATGGCCGGTGGTGCGGTCGCCCTTCACGTCGGCATCAAGTGCTGACTGCCTGATGGCCACCATCCTGTTGACCGGCGCGACCGGCTACATCGCCTCGCACACCTGGCTCGAGCTGCAGGCCGCGGGCTACGACGTCGTCGGGCTCGACGACTTCTCCAACAGCTCGCCCGAGGTGCTCAACCGACTCGAGCAGCTGGGCGGCAGGTCGCCGGTGTTCGAGCGCGCGAGCGTCTGCGACGCCGGAGCGCTGCACGCGGTCTTCGAACGCCATCGCATCGACGCTGTCGTGCATTTCGCGGCGTTCAAGGCGGTGGGCGAATCGACGCAGCAGCCGCTGCGCTACTACGCCAACAACATCGGCGGCCTGCTGACGCTGGCCGCCGCGATGCGCGCGCACGACGTCAACCGCATCGTCTTCAGCTCCAGCGCGACGGTGTACGGCAAGCCCGAGACGCTGCCGATCCGCGAGGACGCGGCCACCGGCGCCACCAATCCCTACGGCGAGACCAAGCTGATCGGCGAGAAGATCCTCGCCGACATGGCCGCGGCCGAGCCGGGCTGGCAGTCGGGCATCCTGCGCTACTTCAATCCGGTCGGCGCGCACGAGAGCGGACGCATCGGCGAGGATCCGCGCGGCGTGCCCAACAACCTGATGCCCTACGTGGCACAGGTGGCCGTCGGCCGGCGCGCTCGGCTGTCGGTGTTCGGCAACGACTACGACACGCCCGACGGCACCGGCGTGCGCGACTACATCCACGTGGTCGACCTCGCGCAGGGACACGTCAAGGCGCTGGACCGGCTTCTCGCGACGCCGGGCTCGTTGCTGGTCAACCTCGGCACCGGGCGCGGCTACAGCGTGCTGGAGCTGATCGCCGCCTACGAGAAGGCCAGCGGCAAGCCGGTGCCCTACGACATCGTCGCCCGCCGCCCCGGCGACATCGACAGCTGCTACGCCGACCCGGCCAGGGCGCTGGCCGACATCGGCTGGCAGGCCAGCCGCGATCTCGACGCGATGTGCGCGGACAGCTGGCGCTGGCAGCGGATGAATCCGAACGGCTTCGACGCCTGAGCGTGGAAGCACTCTTCGTCGAGCGGGACAGGTGCATGGCGCCGGCTTCTCGTGAGTGCTGAACCCGGGCCGTCGCGCCGCGTCGTCGCCGCATTCGATTTCGACGGCACGATCACCGACCGCGACACGCTCGTGCCGTTTCTCGCGCTGGCCTTCGGAAGGACGCGCGTCGCCATGACGTTCGCCGCGCTCGCGTTCGCCGGCATCGGCGTGCTGCTGCGCATCGTCGCGATCGACGAGTTCAAGCAGCGCGTGCTGCGGCGCCTCGTCGCGGGCGCGCCCGCGTCGCGCCTGCGCGCGCTCGGTCGCGAGCACGCGCGCGCGGTCGAACGCTGGATGCGGCCCGCGGCGCTGCACCGCATCGCCTGGCACCGCGAGAAGGGCCACCAGCTGGTGCTGGTGAGTTCGACGCTGGATCTGTACCTGACACCCGTCGGCGTGGCGCTCGGATTCGACCAGGTGCTCTGCACCCGGCTCGAGGCCCGGAAGGACGGCGCCGGCGTCCGGCGTTTCACCGGCCGGCTCGAAGGGTCCGACTGCACCGGCGCCGAGAAGTTGCGCCGCCTGAGGGCCTGGCTCGGGGAAGGCGACGCGGTCGAACTGCATGCCTACGGCGACAGCGCGGGCGACCGCGAACTGCTTGCCGCCGCCGATCGCGCCCATTACCGCCCCTTCCGCTGAGGCGGAAACGCGGCCGCCGCCACGCCCGAACGCGTGCGCGCACCTACAATCGCGCCCATGGACTTGCCTTTCCAGGATCTCTGGCTTCCCGCCGTGCGCAACCGCATGGTGCTGTTCGCCAACCACGTGCTGACGGGTTGCCCGCCGGCGATCGAGCGCCTGCGCGCGCATGCGGGCAAGGCCGTCCGCGTCGACGTGAGCGGCTGGCCGGGGCTCATCCCGGTGCCGCCGCCACTGACGCTGCGCATCACGCCGGCCGGGCTGTTCGAGGGCGTGGAAACCGCGGACGAGGCCGCGGTCACGCCCGACCTCAACGTGCGCATCGACGCGTCCGACCCCGCCAAGGTGGCCGGCAACGTGTTCAAGGGCGGGCTGCCGCCGATGTCCATCGACGGCGACGGCGCGCTGGCCGCCGACGTCAACTGGATCGCGCAGAACGTGCGCTGGGATCCGGCCGCCGACGCCGAGCGCTTCTTCGGGCCGACCATCGCCGAAGGCGTCAGCCGCGCCAGCGCGCAGTTCGCGCAGGCCGCCGAGGTGGCCAAGAAGGCGATGGGGCAGATGTTCGACATGCTGCAGGCGCGCAACAAGTCGTGACCCTGGGAACCGGTGCCTGGCGAGCCTGTGGGCACGCTGCTGTCCGCGTGGAACGAACGCATGGCGGGCCGTGCGCCGGGCCGCTCGCGAGCAGGCCCGCATCCCCATGGGAAATCGGCCGGTGTACCCGCCGGACGGGGGGGCTGACATGAAACATTTCAGCCGTCTCATCTTCATCACGTTCACGCTGCTGCGCTTCGGCGTCGACGAGATCGCGCTGGGCCGCGTGCGCCAGCCGTGGCTGCGCGCCGTCGCGCGCGTGATCTCGATCGGCCGCAGCTACGACGAGCCGCGCGGCGCGCGCCTGCGCCAGGCGCTGGAGCGGCTGGGCCCGATCTTCATCAAGTTCGGCCAGGTGCTGTCGACGCGCCGCGACCTGCTGCCGGCCGACATCGCCGACGAGCTCGCCCTGCTGCAGGACCGCGTGCCGCCGTTCGACGGACTGGCCGCGCGCACGCTGGTCGAGGTCGGCCTGCTGAAGGAGCTGGGCCGCAAGTTCGAGGACGTGTTCGACAGCTTCGACAACACGCCGATCGCCAGCGCGTCCATCGCGCAGGTGCACTTCGCCACCCTGAAGGGCGGACGCGACGTCGCGGTGAAGGTGCTGCGGCCCAACGTGCTGCAGGCGATCGAGAGCGACCTCGCGATCCTGCACACCGTGGCGCGCTGGGTGGAGCGCATGAGCGTCGACGGCAAGCGGCTGCGCCCGCGCGACGTCGTCGCCGAGTTCGACATGTACCTGCACGACGAGCTCGACCTGATCCGCGAGGCCGCCAACGCCGCGCAGCTGCGCCGCAACATGGCCAGCCTCGACCTGATCATGGTGCCCGAGATGCTGTGGGACTTCTGCACGTCGCGCGTGATGGTGATGGAGCGCATGTACGGCGTGCCGATCAGCCAGGTCGACCGGCTGCGCCTGGCCGGCGTCGACATCCCGAAACTCGCCCGCGACGGCGTCACCATCTTCTTCACGCAGGTGTTCCGCGACGGCTTCTTCCACGCCGACATGCACCCCGGCAACATCCAGGTGAGCATCGCGCCGGACACCTTCGGCCGCTACATCGCGCTCGACTTCGGCATCATCGGCACGCTCACCGAGTCCGACAAGGACTACCTGGCGCAGAACCTGATCGCGTTCTTCCGCCGCGACTACAAGCGCGTGGCCGAGCTGCACATCGAGAGCGGCTGGGTGCCGGCCGACACGCGGCTGGAGTCTCTGGAGAGCGCCGTGCGCGCGGTCTGCGAGCCGCACTTCGACCGCCCGCTCAAGGACATCTCGCTGGGCCAGGTGCTGCTGCGGCTGTTCCAGACCTCGCGCCGCTTCAACGTCGAGATCCAGCCGCAGCTGGTGCTGCTGCAGAAGACGCTGCTCAACGT
>CAIMXF010000220.1 GCA_903845345.1 uncultured beta proteobacterium | reverse complement strand
GACTTCGGCCACAAGAATTCGCTCGACATCAACATGAAGATCGAGTTCCAGCGCAACAACGAGCGCTACAAGTTCATGAAGTGGGGCATGCAGGCGTTCGACACCTTCGGCGTCGTGCCCCCGGGCTTCGGCATCGTCCACCAGGTCAACCTCGAGTACCTGGCGCGCGGCGTGCACAGGCAGGCGGCCACCGACGGCAAGCCGGCGGTCTACTACCCGGACACGCTGGTGGGCACCGACAGCCACACCACGATGATCAACGGGCTGGGCGTGGTCGGCTGGGGCGTGGGCGGCATCGAGGCCGAGGCCGCCATGCTGGGCCAGCCGGTCTACCTGCTGACGCCGGACGTCGTCGGCTTCGAGTTCACCGGCAAGCTGCGCGAGGGCGTCACCGCCACCGACCTGGTGCTCACGGTCACCGAGCAGCTGCGCAAGGCCAAGGTGGTGGGCAAGTTCGTCGAGTTCTTCGGCGCGGGCGTGGCCTCGCTGTCGGTGCCCGACCGCGCGACGCTGGCCAACATGGCGCCCGAGTACGGCGCGACGATGGGCTTCTTCTCGGTCGACGACAAGACCGTGGAATACATGCGCGGCACCGGCCGCACGAACGAGGAGATCGAGGCCTTCGAGGCCTACTTCCGCGCGCAGGGCCTGTTCGGCACGCCGGCCAGCGGCTCCATCGACTTCAGCGAGTCGCTCACGCTCGACCTGTCCACCGTCGCGCCCAGCCTGGCCGGCCCGAAGCGTCCGCAGGATCGCATCGAGATCGGCAAGCTGTCGAAGAAGTTCGACGAGCTGCTGACGACGCCCGCTGCGGCCAACGGCTACAACCTGCCGGCCGACCAGGTCGCGCGCCGCGCGGTCACGGCCAGCGGCATCGAGATCGGCCACGGCGACGTGCTGATCGCCGCCATCACCAGCTGCACCAACACCAGCAACCCGAGCGTGATGCTGGCCGCCGGCCTGCTGGCGAAGAAGGCGGTCGCGGCGGGGCTGCGCGTCAAGCCGCACGTCAAGACGTCGCTGGCGCCCGGCTCGCGCATCGTCACCGAGTACCTCACCAAGGCCGGGCTGCTGCCGGCCCTCGAGACGCTCGGCTTCAACGTGGCCGCCTACGGCTGCACCACCTGCATCGGCAACGCCGGCGACCTCACGCCCGAGCTGAACCAGACCATCGTCGAGAACGACCTCGTCGCCGCGGCGGTGCTGTCGGGCAACCGCAACTTCGAGGCGCGCATCCACCCGAACCTGAAGGCCAACTTCCTCGCCAGCCCGCCGCTGGTGCTGGCCTATGCGATCGCCGGCAACGTCAAGGTCGACCTGATGACGCAGCCGGTGGGCAAGGGCACCGGCGGCAAGGACGTCTGGCTGGGCGACATCTGGCCGACCAGCGACGAGGTCTACGCGCTGATGAAGTTCGCGATGGACGCCGACGCGTTCCGCGCCAACTACGCGCAGGTCAGGAGCCATCCCGGCAAGCTGTGGAACGACATCACCGGCGTCACCGGGCAGGTCTACGACTGGCCCGGGAGCACCTACATCGCGCGCCCGCCGTTCTTCGACGGCTTCACGCAGCAGCCGAAGGCGGCACCGACGTCCATCAGGGGCGCGCGCGTCATGGCGCTGTTCGGCGACTCGATCACCACCGACCACATCTCGCCGGCCGGCTCGATCAAGACCGACTCGCCCGCCGGCAAGTTCCTGCAGGCCAACGGCGTGCTGCCGGCCGACTTCAATTCCTACGGATCGCGCCGCGGCAACCACGAGGTGATGATGCGCGGCACGTTCGCCAACGTCCGCATCAAGAACCTGATGTTGCCGGCGCGGGCCGACGGCGGCCGCGTGGAAGGCGGCTACACGATCTACCAGGGCCCCGCGCACGGCGAACTGGCGGCCGACAGTTCGGCGCCGGTGCCGATCTACGACGCCGCGATGGCCTACCAGGCCGCGGGCATCCCGACGGTCGTGTTCGCCGGCGAGGAGTACGGCACCGGCTCCAGCCGCGACTGGGCGGCCAAGGGCACCTACCTGCTGGGCATCAAGGCGGTGGTCGCGCGCAGCTTCGAGCGCATCCATCGCAACAACCTGGTGGGCATGGGCGTGCTGCCGCTGCAGTTCAAGGCGGGCGTCACCTGGGCCAGCCTGGGGCTGACCGGCAACGAGACCATCGACATCGACTGGCCGGCGCCCATCACGCCACAGTCGGAAGCCACGCTGGTGATCCACCGCGCCGACGGCAAGAGCCAGCGCGTGCCCCTGGTGCTGCGCATCGACACGCCGATCGAGGTCGACTACTACGCGCACGGTGGCATCCTGCCGTACGTGCTGCGGCAGTTGCTGGCGGACTGACTCGCGCCGCCGGGACGCGCCGCGGCTCAGCCGGCGATCATCGCGAGCGCGCGCGAGAAGTCGTCGATCAGGTCGGCGATGTCCTCGATGCCCACCGACAGCCGGATCAGTCCCTCGGCGATGCCCATGTCGGCGCGGCGCTGCGGGCCCATCTCGTAGTAGATTGTCTGGGCGACCGGGATCGCCAGCGTGCGGTTGTCGGCCAGGTGGCTGGAGACGATCACCAGCTGCAGCGCGTCGAGGAAGGCGAGCGGGTCCAGCCCCGAGCGCAGCTCGAAGCTCATGAGCGGGCCGAAGCGTCCGCCGAACAGGCGCGCCGCGCGCTCGTGCTCCGCGTGGCTCGCGAGGCCGGGGTAGTGGACGCGCGCGATGCCGGGCCGGGCCTCCAGCCATTGCGCCAGCGCGAGTGCGTTGTCGCCGACGCGGCCCACGCGCAGCGCCAGCGTCTCGGCGCCGACGGCGATGCGGTGCGCGTCCTCGGCGCGCAGCGTGCCGCCCATGTCGCGCAGGCCTTTCTTCTTGACCTGCAGCAGGCCCCACTTCTCGGCCGGACCCTTCTTGTAGGGCGGCAGGATGTTGGCGTAGGCCGACCAGTCGAACAGCCCGGTGTCGACCACCGCGCCGCCCAGTGCGTTGCCGTGGCCGCCGATGCCCTTGCTCAGCGAGTGCACGACGAGGCCGGCGCCGATGTCGCGGCCCCTGACCAGCAGCGGCGTGGTGAGGGTGCTGTCGACGACGTAGAGCAGACCCGCGTCCTTGCAGACCCTGCCGATGCCGTCGAGGTCGGCCACTTGCGTGACGGGGTTGGCGATGGTCTCGACGAACACCATGCGCGTGGCCGGCGTGATCGCGGCGCGCACGTTGTCGGCCGCGGTCGCGTCGACGAACGTCACGTCCACGCCGAGGCCCTGCAGCGTCTGCATCAGGCTGTTGGTGTTGCCGAACAGGAAGCGCGTGCAGACGAGGTGGTCGCCCGCGCGCAGCAGCGCGAGGACCACCGCCGTGATCGCGGCCATGCCGGTGGCGAAGGTCGTGGTGCCCCTGGCGTCCTCCAGCAGCGTCACCTTGGCCTCGAGCGCGTTGACGGTCGGATTGCCCTGCCTGGCGTAGACGTGGCCGGGCTGGTTGCCCTGGAACACCTCGACCAGGTCGCGCGCCGTCGCATAGTTGAAGGCCGCGGACACGTGCAGCGGCTTGTGGATGGCGCCATGCTCGACGCCGCCGAGGCGGTCGGCGTGCAGCAGGCGGGTGTGGGCGCTGTAGGCGCGCTTCGGAGGCGTGGTCATGGGCGGGGCTCGGTGGTTCGAGCCCCATTTTCATGCAGACCGTCCCTTTGCGCGTTCGCAAGACCTCAAGGCCTGAGGTCGAACACCAGCACCTCGGCGTCCTCGCCGCCTTCGAGCACCAGCGTCGCCTCGTCGCGGATCTTCAGCGCGTCGCCCGCGCCGAGCTGCTGGCCGTTGACGCGCAGGCTGCCGCGCGCCAAGTGCACGTAGGTCAGCCGGCCCGCGGGCAGCGGCAGCTCCTGGCGCTCGGCGCCGTCGAACAGGCCCGCGAAGATGCGGGCGTCGGCGTTGAGCGTCACCGCGCCGGGTGCTGGGTCGGGCGAGCCGACCAGCGCGAGCCGGCCGCGCTTGGCGGCGTCCGGCACGTTGACCTGCTCGTAGCCCGGCGTGAGCCCGCCGCGTTCCGGCAGGATCCAGATCTGCAGGAAGTGCGTGGCGCCGTCCTTCGAGTGGTTGAACTCGCTGTGGCGCACGCCGGTGCCGGCGGTCATGCGTTGCACGTCCCCCGGCACGATCACGCCGGCGTTCTTCGCGCCCGCAGTGCCGTTGCCCATGCTGTCCTGGTGCGCCAGCGCGCCGTCGAGCACGTAGCTGATGATCTCCATGTCGCGATGGCCGTGCGTGCCGAAGCCGGTGCCGGGGGCGACGGTGTCGTCGTTGAGCACGCGCAGGTTGCCGAAGCCCATGTGCGCGGGGTCGTGGTAGTCGGCGAACGAGAAGCTGTGATGGCTGTCGAGCCAGCCGTGGTCGGCGTGGCCGCGGTCCTGGGCCTTGCGAAGCGTGAGCATGTTTCTCTCCGGTCGTTGTGTCAGCGATGCCGCTGATGGCGTGAGAGCAAGTGTGGACTCGCCGGGGGCCTCGATGATCCAAAGGATTCGAATGCAGCGTCCAGCGCGATGCGCTTGACGACCCTCAATGCAGCGGCGCGTGCCAGGTGCGCGGATCGACCGCGTAGTAGTCGGCCAGCAGCGCGAACAGCGCCGGATGGCGCAGCGCCAGCGCGCCGGCCTGCTCGAAGAACACCTCGGTGACGACGGCGAAGAACTCGGCCTCGTTGGTGGCGCCGTAGTCGCTGATCAGGTCGGCGGGCTCCGGCTCGGCTGCGGCGTCGGTCGACGCGCCGAGCCACGACCACCCGGCCTGCGCCCGCGCACTCGCCGCCTCGCGTGCGCGGATGCGCGCCTGCAGGGCGTGGAACTCGCGGCTCATCACGTCGGCCCAGCGCGCGTGCGCCGCGCGCGAACCCAGGCGCGGCGCGCCGTTGGCGGCGCCCGATTCCTGGTCGAGCTGGTGCGCGAACTCGTGCAGCACGACGTTGTGGCCATCGTCGGCGATGCGGGCGCCGTCCAGCACGTCCTGCCACGACAGGATCACCTGCCCCTGCTGCCATGACTCGCCCGCCAGCGCGCGCCGCTCCTCGCGCAGCACGCCGCCCGGCGACGCGTGGACGCGATCGACCAGGAACGCGCCCGGATAGACGAGGATCTGCCTGAGCTCGGGAAACAACGCGCCGCCGCGGTTCAGCCGCAGCAGGCAGGCGTGCGCGGCGATCGTCACGCGCATCTCGTCGGTGACTTCGAGCCCGGCGCAGCCGAGGAACGGCTTCTCGGCGAGGAACACCAGGACGCGCCGGCGCAATTGCTGCTGCAGATCGGGCGGCAACTGCCGATACAGCGGAACGCGACGCCGCAGGATGGTGCGCCAGGCGGCAGGGAACGGCCGGCTCGCCCAGGCCTGGCGGCGCCAGCCGCGCCAGCGCGGCGCGCCTGCGATGGCAACGACGAGCAGCACGGCGGCGACGAGGACGATGGCGAGCGACATGGCGACGGCTTTGCGGGACGCCACGAGGCGATGCACTGCATATGGTCGCTCGACCGCGGGATTCAAGCCGCCGGCCGTACGATGGGAACATCTTGGAACCACTTGCGCCCACTCCGCATGACGCTTCCGCGACGCCGCCACCGCCGCACGCGGCGCCCCGCGCGCCCGGCAATGCGCTCGCCGCGGCGCTGGCCGCGAGCGGGGCGCTGGCGTCGCGGCTGGCCGTGTTGCCGGCGCTGGCCGATCGCGACGCCCAGCGCGAGGCCTTGCGGCAACTGGCGCCCGCGCTGCAGGCCGCCAGCCTGGCGCTGGCGCGACTCGAGACCGCCGGCAACGAGGACTGCCCGGACGGCGCCGGTGGCGACGCGCTGACCGGCCTGGCCGATCGCGCTCAGCTGGACGCCGCGAGCGCCGCCCTGGCGCTGCAGTATCCCGACACCCCGCTGATGGTGATCGTCGCCGACGTCGACCACCTGCACCACGTCAACGACGGCTGGTCGTACGCCACGGGCGATGCGGTGCTGCGGGCGGTCGCGGGCGTGCTGCGCGCGCAGTCGCGGCCGCAGGACGTGCTCGCGCGCGCCGACGCCGGCGGCTTTGTCGTCGCGCTCGGCGGGCCGGTCTCCACGACGCGGGCGCTGCTGGTGGCCGAGCGGCTGCGCGCCGCGATCGAGGGCCACGCCTGGGCCGCGATCGGCGATGGCCTGCGCGTGACGGCCAGCGTCGGCGTGGCCGCGCGCGCGCCGGGCGAGTCCCTCGACGACGCGCTGGCCCGCGCCGGCGCGGCGCTGCAGGAGTGCAAGCGCGGCGGCCGCAACCAGGTGCGTTCGCGCGCCTGAACCGCCGCGTGCCGGACACTGCGGGTAAGCCAGCGCCCGCCCGCCGGACTGTCGGAACGCGCCGCCCGTTAAAATGATGGGTTGGTCGAACTGCGCCGGGCTTGAATCGCCCGGCAGCGGCTCCACCTCGACCGCACGTTTCACAGGGGTGCGACGCCCCTTTGGCGGGGCGCCGTTGCCCGCTCCCCACGTCTTCCCTGAGGATTTCCGCCGTGTTCCTGATCTCTTCCGCCTACGCCCAGACCGCTGCGCCCGCGTCTTCTTCCCCTTTCGACGGCGGCTTCCTGTTCATGATGATCCCGCTGTTCGCGGTGATGTACTTCGTGACGATCCGTCCGCAGATGAAGCGCGCGAAGGAACAGAAGGCGCTGATCGCCGGCGTCGTCAAGGGCGACGAGATCGTGACCGTGGGCGGCGTGGTCGGCCGCGTCTCGAAGCTGGGCGAGACCTTCGTGCACATCGAGACCGGCGGCAACGTCGAGCTGCAGATCCAGCGCAGCGCGATCGTCCAGATCCTGCCCAAGGGCACGATGAAGTAAGCAGTGCCCGTCGGCTCGGCGAGCGCCAGCGCGCCGCAGCCGATGCCGTCGCCCCGCGCATCCCGATGCGGATGCCCTGCCGGCCGCGACGCCTCCCGAGGAAACACGTATGAATCGATACCCTGTCTGGAAATACCTGTTGATGGCCATCGCCGTGCTGGTGGGCCTGCTGTACACGGTGCCCAACCTGTATGGCGACGCCCCGGCCGTGCAGGTCGCGGCGGGCAAGCTCACCACCAAGGTCGGCGCCGACACCGCTGCGCAGGTCGAGCAACTGCTGGCCGCTGCCTCGATCAAGGCGGACTATGTGACGCTCGAAGGCAGCTCGGTGCACGCCCGCTTCGCCACCACCGACACCCAGATCCACGCGCGCGACGTCATCAACGCCGGCCTGAACGCCGGCGCCGACAAGGACTCGCCGCCTTACTCGGTGTCGCTGAACCTGGTGCCGCGCGCGCCGCGCTGGATGGCCTCGCTGCACGCGCTGCCGATGTACCTGGGTCTCGACCTGCGCGGCGGCGTGCACTTCCTGCTGCAGGTCGACCTGAAGGCTGCGCTGGACAAGAAGACCGACTCGCTGCTGACCGACACCAAGACGCTGCTGCGCGAGAAGCAGCTGCGCACCACGGTCGCGCGCGACGGCAACGCCGTGACGATGACCTTCCACGACGCGGCCATTGCCACGCAGGCCGTCAACGCGCTCACCGACGCCCATCCCGAAGTGCAGTGGACGCAGGTGGCCGACGGCGCCGACTTCAAGGTGTCCGGCGCCCTCAAGCCGGCCGAGCTCGTCAAGGCGCAGGAAGCGGCCATCAAGCAGAACATGACGACGCTGGGCAACCGCGTCGCCGGCCTCGGCACGTCCGAGCCCGTGATCCAGCAGCAAGGCGCCGACCGCATCGTCGTCGAGCTGCCCGGCATCCAGGACACCGCCAAGGCGCGCGAACTGATCGGCCGCACCGCCACGCTCGAGTTCCACCTGGCCGACACCGGCGCCGAAGCCGGCGCGGCCGCGGCGGGCGCCGGCCCGGTGCCGTTCGGCGACGACATCTACGACAACGCGCCCGACGCGGCCAGCCGCCACGGCGGCCAGACCGTGGTCAAGAAGG
>CAIMXF010000219.1 GCA_903845345.1 uncultured beta proteobacterium | reverse complement strand
TGGCAGCGCGTGCCGATCTACCGCTTCGGCATCGCCCCCAACAAGCTGATGGACTACATGATGGCCGGCCGCGCCGTGCTGCATTCGGTGGAAGCCGGCAACGACCCCGTCGCCGAGGCGGGCTGCGGCGTCACGGTCGCCCCGCAGGACGCGCGCGCCGTCGCCAACGGGCTGCTGAAGATGATGCAGCTGGCGCCGGCAGCGCGGGCGGTGATGGGCGAACGCGGGCGGGCTTACGTGATGGCGCGGCACACGTATCCGGTGCTGGCGAAGCGGTTCCTGGCGGCGCTGCAGGCAGCCAGCGCGTCGTGAAGGCCGTCGAGCGCCTCGTCTCCGGCCACGTTGTGTCAAGATGAAGTCGTTTCGTTGCGAAGGAGAACCGATGAAGCCCTCCGAAGCGTTGTCCTCGAATCGAGCCGAGATCCGTCGAGTAGTGGAGTCGCACCGGGCGCGCAATGCGCGCGTATTCGGCTCCGTCGTGCATGGTCAGGACAAGGAAGGCAGTGATCTGGACATCCTCGTCGACCCGACCCCGGAGACGACCCTGTTCGACATCGGGGCCATTCGCCATGAACTTGGACGTCTGCTCGGAGTTCCGGTGGACGTCCTGACGCCCAACGCATTGCCCGACAGTTTTCGCGGCGAGGTTCTGGCGGAGGCTCGTCCCGTATGACGCGGGATCAGCAGCGTGTCGCGAGCTATCTCGCGCACATTCTGGAGGCCATCGAACGTATCGGGCGTTACACCGAAGCCATGGATGGAACTGAATTCCTGAACAACGCGCTTGTTCAGGACGCGGTGATCCGAAACTTCGAAGTCATCGGCGAAGCCAGCAACAACATCGAGAAGCATCATCCCGATTTCGCGGCTGCTCACCCTGAGCTGCCGCTGTCGTTTGCGTACCAGATGCGCAATGCGGTAGCACATGGCTATTTCAAGGTGGACTTCGAAATCGTCTGGCAGACCATCCAGCGAGATCTTCCTGGACTGCGCACGGTGGTCGAACGGGCACGGGCCAACGCGTCTAGCTCCGGCGCCGACACGTGATGCGCGTCGCCCCACGCCCGAGCAGGGCGGCCGGCGCGCGTTCTGTTTTGCCGGGTGCGGGCCGATGACCGACAATCGCGGCCCATGAGTGCAGAAACACAACCCTTCCTTCCATTCGCACTGCCCGAGATCGGCGACGAGGAAATCGCCGAAGTCGTCGACACGCTGAAGTCCGGCTGGGTCACCACCGGCCCCAAGGCCAAGCGGTTCGAGGCAGCGTTCACCGAGTACCTGGGCGACGCGTCGCTCGAGTCGATCGCGGTGAACTCCGCCACGGCCGGCCTGCACCTGGCGCTCGAGGCGCTGGGCATCGGCGCGGGCGACGAGGTGATCACCACCACGCACACCTTCACCGCCACCGCCGAAGTGGTGCGCTACCTCGGCGCCGACGTGGTGCTGGTGGACGTCGACCCCGACACCCTGTGCATCGCGCCGTCGGCCATCGAGGCCGCGATCACGCCGCGCACCAAGGCCATCGTGCCGGTGCACTACGCGGGCCTCGCGGCCGACATGCGGTCCATCCTGGCCATCGCGAAGAAGCACGGCCTGAAGGTGGTCGAGGACGCCGCGCACGCGCTGCCCACGCTCAGCGCGGGCAGGCTCGTCGGCACGCTGGACTCCGACATCACCGTCTTCAGCTTCTACGCCAACAAGACGATGACGACGGGCGAGGGCGGCATGATCGTCACGCGCCATCCCGAGCTCGCCAGGCGCATGAAGGTGATGCGGCTGCACGGCATGAGCCGCGACGCGTTCGACCGCTTCACGGCCACCGTGCCGAGCTGGTACTACGAGATCGTCGCGCCCGGCTTCAAGTACAACCTCACCGACATCGCCGCCGCGCTCGGCCTGCAGCAGTTGAAGCGCATCGACGCCTTCCAGAAGCGCCGTGTCGAGCTGGCCGACGCCCTCGACGCCGGCCTCGCGGGGCTGCCGCTGATCCTGCCGCCGCGGGCGCCCGCCGACGGCCAGCATTCGTGGCACCTGTACGTGGTGCGCCTGACCGACGACGCGAAGGTGTCGCGCGACGTCTTCATCGAGCGCCTGTTCGCGCTGGGCATTGGCGTCAGCGTGCACTACATCCCGCTGCACCTTCAGCCGTACTGGCGCGATCGCTACGCGCTCACGCCGCAGCAGTTCCCGCACAGCCAGCGCGCGTTCGAGCGCATGGTCAGCCTGCCGCTGTACACGCGCATGACCGATGCCGACGTCGCGCGGGTTTGCGACGCGGTGCGCAGCGCGCTCGCGGGCTGACCGCTTCGCGGATGGACATGCTCAAGCGCCTGTTCGACGTCGTCTCGGCGATCTTCGGCCTGCTGATCTTCGGCCTGCCGATGCTGGCCGTGGCCGCGTGGATCCGGCTCGATTCGCCCGGCCCCGTGTTCTTCCGCCAGGAGCGCGTGGGCCGGCATGGCAAGGTGTTTCGCATCCACAAGTTCCGCACGATGACGGTCGACGCCGAACAGCGCGGCCCGCAGCTGACGGTGGGCGCCGACGCGCGCGTCACGCGCGTGGGGCGCGTGCTGCGCGCGAACCGGCTCGACGAGCTGCCCCAGTTCCTCGACGTGCTGGCCGGCGACATGAGCCTGGTCGGCCCGCGGCCGGACGTGCCGCGCTACGTCGACCAGTGGCCGCCGGCGCTGCGCGAGCGC
>CAIMXF010000218.1 GCA_903845345.1 uncultured beta proteobacterium | reverse complement strand
TGCCGCCCAGCGTCTGCAAGCTGGCCACAGCCAGCAGCGATACCGCCGCCGTGCCGGCCGCGCCGGTCAGGATCTGTAGCGCCCCCATCATGCCGGCGGCCGAGCCCGCGATTTCCGGACGACGCGACAGCGCGCAGGCCGCGGCGGCGGGCACCACCACGCCCATGCCGAGGGTGAACGGCACCACCGCAAGCACCACGACCGGCAGCGGGGCCCCTGCCAGCGCAGCCACCCACAGCACGGCTCCGCCCGTCAAGCTGCAGGCCAGACCGCCGTAAACCAGAACAGACGCCGTGACCGAGCGCGCAATTCGCCCCGCCGCCAGCGTTCCCGCCGCATAGCCTGAGCCTACGAGCAGCGCCACCCAGCCGTAGCCCTGCGGGCCGATGCCGAACATGGACCCCAAAAGGAATGGGGCCGCAGCGTTCCAGGCAAAGTTCCCGGCGGTCAGCAATCCGCCGCACATCACAGCGGCGGCATATTCGGAGTCCCGTAGCAGGGATACGTAGCGGGATGCGATCATTCGGAGGCGGGTACTGGCCGGGTCGGGCCGGGCCAAAGTCTCGGGCAGCAGGAACGCGATGCCGGCTGCCAGTACGACGCCCACTACCGCCAGCATCACAAAGATCGCGCGCCAGCCGACGTGGGTGGCGATCAGGCCGCCTATGAACGGGCCCAGCATTGGCGACAGTGCCACCGCGGCGGTGACCACCGCAAGCGCCGAGACCAGGCGCGGCCCGCCATGAATGTCGCGCAGCACCGCTCGCCCCAGCGCCGGCCCGGCGCTGGCGCCAGCAGCTTGCAGCAGCCGCGCCGCGATCAGCGCGTGCAGGCTGGGGGCGGCAGCGCAGGCGAGGGAACCCGCCACATAGAGCGCGATGCCGGCGAGGATCGGCGGCTTGCGACCGATCCGATCCCCGAGCGGGCCATAGCACAGCTGCGCCAGCGCGAACACCACGAGGAAGCCGCTCAGCGTCAGCCGTGCCTGTCCTGCGTCACCGTTCAGTTGGTCGGAGATCACCGGCAGCGCCGGCAGGTAGATCGAAACCGACAGCGAGCCCAGCGCGGTCAACGCCACCAACAAGGGCAACGCAAAGCGCGGCGCGCCGTCAGGCGTCCCGATTTCAGCCACCGAGCAGCGCGTACATGATGCCCAGCGTGGCGCCACCCAGAGCG
Organism: uncultured beta proteobacterium; assembly: GCA_903845345.1. GTDB lineage: Bacteria > Pseudomonadota > Gammaproteobacteria > Burkholderiales > Burkholderiaceae_C > Scleromatobacter. Next base: position 7,524 of record CAIMXF010000218.1, on the reverse strand, counting down.
GTGGTGAAGTCGCCGGCCAGTTCAGCGGCAAAGGTGACCACGGACGAGGTGGCGCCGCCCGCGGCGGTGATGCGACGGAACGCGGCCTCCTCGGTGCGGGCGTCCACGCCGCCGCAGGCGTCGACGGCCAGCAGCACTCGATAGCCTGCGCCCAGCGCGTCAAGCGCGGTGCGCTGCACCACGATCTCTGTGGCGACACCGGCCAGCACCAGGACCCCTCGACCGCTGGACTTCAAGTCGGCGACCAGCCCGGGGTCCGAGAACGCCGTCGTCTGCGTGCGCATCCGCGGCGCGATAGCCGGCAGCTGCGACAGCACCGATGGCAGGAATGCGCCCCCCGGCGGCACCGCCGACAGGAAGGCAGGAATTGCGTGCAGGGCCGCGAGCCGGGCCAGCGACGAGGCCGCGAGATCGAGCTGTGCGGCGCTGCGAGTGCGGCTGTTGCGGATGATCTCTTCCTGCAGGTCGAGGAAGATGATCGCACTGTTCTCGCGGTTAGGGATCATCATAACGGCTCGTTAGTTGGGTCTGGACGGAAGGAGGAAGGCGCCAGCCGTCCCCCATCCCGCAGCGTATGTCGATGCGCTTGCGCAGACAAATCGAACGTATCGATTCGGCTATCGGCACTGCCGATGCATCTGGGGCCTGTGCGGTCACTTTCCGGCGACAGCGGCGACCACTTGCTCGCGCAGCCACCGCGCCCCAGCTTCTTCGGACGAGCGGGAATGCCACAGCATCGAGATGTCGAAGGCCGGCGCCTCGAACGGCAGCGGACAAGTCTTCAGGCCGATCGGCGCGGCGCAGTCGCGCGCCAATCGGGTCGGGAGCGCGCATACCAGGCGCCGGCCCTTCAATAGCCACGGCAGGGCAAGGAAATTCGGCGTCGAGGTCACGACTTCGCGGCGGTCGCCACGCACAGCCAGCAGTTCGTCAAGCGTGCCGGTGTAGTCGCCGCGGGTCGACATGATGGCGTGCGGCAGCGCGAGCCATTGCGTGTAGGACAGTCGCTGCCGGACGCCGCACGCCGCGGCGTCGAACACGCACAGGTAGTCCTCGCGATACAGCACTGCGCGGTGGGGCGTGGCCACGGCGTCGGGGAACACGCCGATCGCGACGTCGATCTCGCCGCGCTCGAGTTGGCGCGCCACCGTGTCGCAGTTGGTGATCATCAGCAGCAGCTTGCAGCCTGGCGCCAGTTCCTGCACGCGCCGGAACAGTCGAGGCGCGATCACCGCTTGAGCGTAGTCGGTGGCACCCACGCGAAAGATACGGGTCGCCTGCGCGGCATCGAAGGTTGGAGCAGAGAAGAGCGTGGCCTCGATCGCGGACAGGATCGCGCGCACCGGCTCGGCCAGCGCGAGCGCGCGCGGCGTAGGCGCCATGCCGGTGGGCGTGCGGACCAGGATCGGATCGTCCAGGAGCTCGCGCAGGCGCTTGAGCGCATGACTGGCAGAAGGCTGGCCGATCCGCAGCCGCTCGGCGGCCCGTGTGACGGAGCGGGCCTCCATCAGGGCCTCGAACGCCACGAGCAGGTTCAGGTCGATATCGCGCACATCGGTGTGCGACCGCTTGAGCATCGAAGGCATCGATTTGCCTGAGATAGTGGATCTAGTATGGTAGCTGGCCACGCGTGATCTCGCGATGCGCGCTCGACACCTGCGCTACTCGGGCCGCGGCCGGGAACAGTCTTTCGAGTTGCGCGCGCCGCGATGGCGCGGCGACAGCACGAATCCGACCTGCTCAATCGTCCGTCGACAGGCCACCCGCCGTATCGGTGAACCGCCTCGAGGCAGACGTCCGCGACCGGCAGCAAATGACCGGCTGCCGCCAACGGATCGCTCCCTGAGCACAGCTTGCGATCAAGCGCACCAGCCGTCTGGCCCGCATGGTTGTCAGGCATGCTTTCATGCGCCGATCGGCGCCGTGGCCATCATCGTTCCTCGACCAAGCTTACCAACTGGGGAAGGATTCTCTCGGCCGGGCCGATGAGAACGGCATCCGCGTCGCTGTCAAGGGCAGTCGTTTCAAGGTTGATGACCACGAGACGCGCGCCGCGGCTCTTGGCCTTTTCGGCCAGGCCTGCCGCGGGGTAGACCACGCCCGAGGTGCCAATGACCAAGCAAACTTCGGAGTTCTTGGCAGCGCATTCGGAATCGGCCAGGATGTGTCGAGGCAGTTCTTCTCCGAACATGACGACGTCGGGTCGGGTGAGCGCATGGCAGTTCGGACATTCGCTCTGTTCGCTGCGCAGGTCGAGCGCACAGGACACGCAGCGTGAGCGGTTCATGTTGCCGTGGAGCTCGAGCACGTTGACGCAGCCCGCGGCAGTGAGCAGGCCGTCGATGTTCTGGGTGACGCATACCAGTTGTGGCTTCAAAGCTTGCAGGGTTGTCAGCGCCTCGTGGGCGGGATTCGGACGAGCGTTGGCCAGGTCGGCACGGCGAGCAGCCCAGAACGCGCGGAATCCCTCAGGGTCGGTAGTCAGCGCGTCGGCCTGCGAGAAGGCGAGATTGTTCCCCTGCTTCCACAGGCCCCCGGCGTCCCGATAGGTCGGTATGCCGGACGCTTTTGAGAGGCCGGCGCCGGACAGGGCGACGATGCGTTCGGCAGCACGAAGCCAATCGGCGACAGTGCGGAGACTCGAGATGGCCATGGCGGTGCGAACCACTCCCATTGACGACTAGGAGACAAGAACTGAAGCGCGAGCACGCGCTTGGACACAGTCGAGCATCGTATCGCCTCTACTGGCGGGGCCGCAGAAGCAGCCGGTCGCGACCGGCTGCTGCCGATGGGGGACGCCCATAGTCGACGCGTGTCGCTGCCTTCATCATGGGCGACTGAGTGGCCAACTGCGCGGAATCGTCAACGCGACTCCCCGCTACTCGCCTGCGACGCACAATGACGCCGTAGTTTGTGATCGCCAAGCCTGCGGCCAAGTCGGTGGCGCACCAGCCGAGGCTGCCAGGGCCTTGAGATGTGAGTTCAAAACAGCCGAGCATCAGCCCAGTTCGGGCCCGGCTGGCGCGCCGCGCCCGCGATCGGGTGTCCTTGGCGGCCGCAGGTTCTGGCGCCGAAGGCTCGGACGATTCCACGCCGAGGCCCTCCTCGAACCGCCGGATCCGCTCGCCCAGGGCATCGATCGCCGCCTGGTCGCGGGTGTCGGTGGTTGCCTGCAAGATGCCGTAGACGTCGTCGCGGGTGGTGGCATGTTTGAATTCGGCGAACTCGCTGCCGAGATTCTTGTCGTTGCGGGCGACCAGGGCATATTGCAGCAGGACTTCGGCCGTCAGGTCGATCTGCCGATCTCGCTGCGCCAGAGACAGGTGGGGCGGATCCGGATCGACGATCGCGAACCGGCGCGCGTTGTTCAAGGCCAACTGGGCGTTGTCGATCCGCCGGCCCAGCGCCTGCAGGCCACCGTACAACTTGTCGTCGCGCATCACCTCGGCCCGCGGCATGTACTGCAGGATTGTGCTCTGCTGCGCCGTCTTCCACGCCGTGTCCACGAACGAGATGGACGACGCCAGCCAGTCAAGCTTGCCCGGCAAGTCCGCCGCCGCAGCTTTCGGGTGGTCGTGCAGGTAGCGGAAGATGCGCAGGTTGACTTGGAGCACCGGCACGAATCGACGGAATTCGTCCGTCAGCACGGCGAATCGGTTGACGTTGATCCGGCGCTCCAGTAGCAGAGATTCGCGCACCTCGGCGACCTGATGCCGGTGGTGGACGTACTCCACCGACTGCTCGATTCCCACCGCGATCACCAGACCGACCACGATGGTCGCGATGTGTACGAAGAAGTCGCGCCACCCGTGAACCGCCTGGTGAGGCGGGTGGACATCGAGCATGGAACTCTCCTCAAGTGACGCCGGGCGCGGCGGGTTCGAGGCACTTTGCGCGATCGTCAGTTCCCCCGGCGCCGGCGCTTCGGCGACCGCATGGGCGGGCGCATCGACGGGCGGTGTGTCGATCGGAAGCGTCATCTGACGATGCTGCCCGACAGTGGGCGCCTCGGGCAAGGAGGCCGGAGACCCGCGCGGGCTTGGCGCCGTGCGCGACGGCACTCGCCCCGGACGTCGTTCCTGAGCCGACAGCTACGCTCAGTACACCTGCCCGTCGACGCCCAAGGTTGGGCCGGCGGAGCCCGACCCGTCTGCGATATCACTCAGCTCGTTCTGTCCGCCAAAACAGTCGCGCGATGAGGCTGGCTACCGCCAGCCGTCGCGGAGCTCCTGCGTGCAATCCGCTCCAGACCGGCCGCTTGCGAGCGGCCGGTCATGGCCGACAAGAGCCATCGGAGGCCGGAGGCGAGGTGGGACGATAGGCCGCCGGCGATCGGCCCAGATCGACTTTACCCACGCTTAGAGGCCGATCGATGGACATCGGCGCGCCGACGCGTACCTGCGGGCTGCCTGGATAGGTCAATGGAAGTCTTCCTCGCGCTGGTGGCGTGCGCCGATCACGAGCACCAACTCGGGAGAGCGGATGTCGAAGCGCAGGATGTAGCCGGTCGTGCCGAACGGAATGATGAGTTCGCGCAGCGTCGACCGGGCACCGACCTTTCGGTAGCTGTACGGCGTTGTCGACAGGTGGCTCAGGGCGGCTTGGCGGATGACCTTGACCGCCTCATCGGCGACATCGAGCTCTTCCAGCGTTTCGGCGCGATCGAGCAGGAAGTCGTACAACCTCACCAGGTCGTCTTCAGCGCCTTGCGTGAATTCGACGGCGTAGCTCATCCGCCCAGTTGCTTGCGGCGCTTAGCGAGCTTGGACTCCAGCTTGGCGATGACCTGGGCGGCAGGAATGGACACGCCTGTTCGCTCGTACTCGGCCAGGGAAGCGTCGCAACGCGAAGCGAAGTCGGTCTGAACGCGCCGGTACTCAACGGCGTTGCGTACGGCGACCTCGACGAAGTCGGTCAGCGTTTCGCCAGGGCGGAGCACCGCATCGAGGCTGGCGCGCAGCTCGGTCTCGACACGGACTTGGGGGATGACAGCGTCTTTCATGACCGCATCGTAGTGCAAACGCACTACGAACTCAACCCCCATCCGCAGCTGGCCTCTTCGGCCGGTTCGAAACGCTCCGAAGCCGCCGCTCGTGACCGGCGGGCATTTGCCGCAATCGGGCCGGCCTGATCGATCGTGCGACTGAGGATTCACATTTCCATGTCAGGCGCCGAAATCGTCATCGCTCGAAATCTCTCGGGAATTTGGTGGCCTGACCTTGCCTTTGAAGCGTTCCTCGCAAGCGCCGAACAGCGCGAAATTTCTCCGAGCATCGCTCAGGCTAAGAGCGGCGTTCGGGCCGCCGCGAACGGTGTCGGCATCCTGCTCGTCCTGCCCATCATCTTCCCAAAAGCAGACCTTGCAAATCTCGAACCCTCCCCGTTCTCTGAGAGCCGGAAATAGGCAGCAAGGACACCTGTACCGCTGCCCCTTCCTGGTGCTTTTGACCACGGACGTATTGGCCAGCCGCCGAACGTAGCGCTCGAACCATTGGCGACTCCGCTCGAGTTCATCGGACGAAACGTTCTCGTGCTCATTCGACATCGGCAGCCTCTGAATGGAGCGTCTGCTGCATCATATTGCAGCGCTTGGAAGGCCTCGATGGCTCGCCCGAAAGATGCTATGCAGGACGGCTCGGGATTCCCCCCTGAGCTACAACCAGATTTCCACATCGCTGTTTCTCAAGGAGTACGGAAATGGCCAAGTCCCAAACAGTCCTACAGCGCAAGGATACGACCTCCAACAGCGCCCTGTACATCAGCTTCGACCTTGGCGACAAGAGCTGGCAGCTCGGCCTTGCTCGATGTCATCCGCTAGCGGGTGATGCGCATGCTTTTTAGATGGGGCAGTATCCCTCGTGGTTTGCTACCGTCGACGGCGCCAGCGGCGCGTGCAGGATGCGGCCGAAGAGTTCAGGGTCGCGACCGGTACGGATCATCGAGAGACATTGGCCACGAGCCAACCGCTGCCAGTGACGAACTGCCATCGGAAGTCGGCCTGTGCGGAATTCCGATCGCCACACTCAGGCCGGCACCTGCGGCAGTTGCATCACGCGGCGGGCGAGCTGCGCAATCAGTTCGTACGACTTGGGCGAATAGCCTCCGCTCGTCACGATGACGGTCGGAATGCCTTGACCGCTCAGCCCCTCCAGCACCATGGCGTCGCGTGCCACGACGCCTTCTTCGGACACGCCGAGCCGACCCACGGGGTCACCTGCAAGCACGTCCGTGCCGGCGTTGTAGATTGCAAGCGCAGGTTTGCGGGGCATGGACGCAAGAAAGGGCGGCAGCTCTTCACGAAGCGTCGCAAGGTAGGCCTCATCCGGGGTTTGTGCCTTGACCGGAATCTGAAAGGGGAATTCCTCAACGGACCCGGGGAAGAATCCGGGATAGACCTGGGCGTTGTAGATGTCCATCACATGCACGGACGGGTCGCTGCCGCACAGGCTCCACACGCCGTTTCCCCGGTGGGCATCGAGGTCGATGATCGCCACCGGATCGTCCGCGGCAAGCAGTCCCTGCGCTCGAACCGCCGCGAGTGCCGCTGCGACGTCGGCGTAGATGCAGAAGCCTTCGCCGTGATCGCGGAAGGCATGGTGGAAGCCGCCGCCCAGATTCATCGCCACGGCGCGCTTCTGCAAGGCGTGGCTCATGGCCAGCAATGTCCCTGCGCAGGCTAGGCGCATGGGCCGGAGAATTCGCCGCTCCACCACACCTGGCGGCAGCCAAGCCAAGGGCCCGATTTCCAGCGCCTTGGCGACCACGCGGGGGGAACCGAGTGAATCGAGATAGGCCTGCGAGTGAACGCGCAACAGATCGCTCGTTGCAATAGGTGCCTCCGGGCACAGCAAGACCTGGTCGCAGGTGCCGCGGGACAACGCGCCCAACCGAGTCCAGGCTCGGCTGAACTTGCGGCCATCGAACGGGTGCAGCCAGTCGAGCCCTGGGAGCGAGATGTCGTAGTTGGGGGAATAGACGAGCGCGGCGTTCACGGGCGAGGTTTACGGGACTGGATTTCTTTAGCGTAGCGTATAACTTCGTCTGGAGTCCACATCTTGATATGGCTGGAAAAGAAACGCATCCGCAGGAAGATGCGCTGCGGAAGGCTCTTCGCGTGGTCGTCGATCGCGACCGCTGGGACGAATGAAGGCTCGAGACCCGAACCTACTTGGAGCATGACGGCGATCACGGTCGAGCAGTTCTGGTCAACCATGTTGTAGCGCGGTTCCGTGAGCTTGAATTGCTCCCAGGCCTCGACCATCTTCGCGGTGTCCAAGCCTGTGAGCACGAACTCGTCGTCGGCGTGCTTGCGTTCGAGTCGGCGATCGACGGCATACGCAGAAGGGAAGCCGGCCTCGTGAGACTGTCCGATCTTGACGTCCTTCTTGCCCGCACCGTCGGCAGGCCAGTAGCTCATGTAGGTATCGCCAACTTTCAGAGAAGCATGGAGGCTTCGACCACGGCTGTTCGACCAAGGAAGCCTGGAACCACTCCTCCTTCAAGTTGGCGTGCTCAGTCACGATG
>CAIMXF010000217.1 GCA_903845345.1 uncultured beta proteobacterium | reverse complement strand
GTGCCACATGTTCGGCGTGGTCAAGAACAAGATCATGTACGGCAAGAAGGTCAAGGGCATCGAACGCTCCACCTTCCTGATCGACGGCCACGGCGTGCTGGTGGCCGAATGGCGCGGCATCAAGGTGGCGGGCCATGTCGACGAAGTCCTCAAGGCCGTCAAGGACCTGAAGAAGGCCTGAGCGCCCTGCCCGGCCCGATGGACGAAAGCCGCCGCCGGGCGGCTTTTTTCATGGGCGGTGCCGAAACGCCTCAGGCCCCCAGGGCATCCCAGCGGCGGACGAGTCCGACCAGGTGCGCTGCGCCGAACGCGAGGCAGGTGACGGAGCTCCAGATCCAGAATCGCGTCGCCGCGGTATGTGGCCTGACCAGCGCCGGGACGAGCAAGAGTCCCCGCAGCAAGTAGACCAGGGTGATCGCGCACAGCACCGGCCTGAGCAACGGCAGGCGGGGCAACACGCCCGCGCCCGACCATGCGAAGGCCGACCAGCTCGCGAGGACGACCGCGATCCCCGCCGTGACGATCGCGGGCGTCCAGCGTCCCTTCTCGGCCGCGCGCGCCATGGCTTCGCCCGCTCCGAAGAAGCGGTACCAGCCGGCGCCGTTGACGATGATGCCGAGGTGGAGGATGGCGGCCAACGCGCTCAGTCCCCCCGCGACGGCGAGGGCCGGGTCGACCGGCCCGGGCAAGCTCGGGAATCCGGACACGGCGTCAGTTCGAAGCGGCGTGCGCCTCGATCCTGACCGGCACCGTGATGTTGCACAGGTCGATGGCGCCAGCCTTGTGCACGTACCAGGCGTCCTGCCGGTTGCGGCGCGACTCGACCATGGCGGCCCATTCGGGCGTGTCGGTGCGAAACACGCGCACGTCGGGGCGCGTGGCCTCGGGCATGTCGGCCAGGCGTTCGACCTTGGCGATGCGCACGTTCTGCTCGGGCTTGTCGTAGAAGCCCATGTTCTGGCCGCCGCGCGGCAGCGACGACAGCAGCTCCATGCCCTGCAGGACGCGCGCGACCGGGGCGATGTTCAGGTCGAGCTGGCGCGGCGACTGGCCGATCACGGCGTAGAGCTCGGCGCCGTTGCCGCTGTCGACCGTGTTGCCGCGGCCCGCGCCGATGGTGCCGTAGCAGTGCGCGATCCACGCGCGGTGCGTCTTCGGATCGGCCGCGACGGGGAAGCCGTCGACGAAGCCGGTGACCGGCGCCCACACGTCGCGATCCTTGAGCCTGGTGATCCTGAGGCCCTTGTCGCTGACGAAGAACTCCGGCGCCAGCGTGCGGCTGGCCGCACCGAGCGGGCGGCCCTTGGCCGGGTCGTCGTCGTCGGCGCCCGGGTCGCCCCATTGCGCGACGAAGTTGTCCTGCACGCGCAGCACGGCAAGGCCGTCGAAGTAGTGCTGTGCGACGAGCTTGCGGATGTTGTCGGCGTGCAGCGGCGCGAAGCGCGGGGCGAGCTCGATCCAGACGATGCCCGAGGGCAGCGTCATCGCGAGCACGTCGTTCGGGTCGGGCCGGCGCCACGCGCTGTCGGGCGCCTCGCGCACGATGTCGGCCGTGGTGCGCACCCGGGGCGCCGACGCGGCACCGGCGGGTGCGGAGGCCTGCGCCTGGGCGGCGACGGCGGCGACGACAAGGCCCGCGACGGCGGCGCGGCGAAGAAGGCTGGCGGAGACGGGCACGGTGTTCCTTGGCAAGGATGGTTCAGGCGGCGAGGCGGTCGACGATCCAGGCATCGACCTGCTGCTCGAGGATGCCCAAGGGTACCGAACCCAGCGCCAGCACGGCGTCATGGAATGCACGCAGGTCGAAGCGCGCGCCCAGGCGGTGCTCGGCGCGGGCACGCAGCTCGCGTATCCTGATCTCGCCGATCTTGTACGACAGCGCCTGGCCCGGCCAGCCGATGTAGCGGTCGACCTCGGTGGCCACCTCGTGCGCGCTCAGCGCGGTGTGAGCGAGCAGGTAGGCGCGCGCGTGCTCGCGGCTCCAGCGCTTCGCGTGCAGGCCGGTGTCGACCACCAGCCGCGCCGCGCGCCACATCTCGTAGGCGAGCCGGCCGAACTGTTCATACGGGGTCAGGTACACGCCCATCTCGTCGCCCAGGTGCTCGGCGTAGAGCGCCCAGCCTTCGCCGAAGGCGTCGACGAAGCCGTGGCGGCGGTACGGCGGCTGCCCGGCCAGTTCGCCCGCGAGCGCGATCTGCAGGTGATGGCCCGGCACCGCCTCGTGCAGCGTCAGCGCCGGCAGCGTGTAGAGCGGGCGCGATTCCAGCGCGTGCGTGTTGACCCAGTACGTGCCGGCGAAGCCGGTCGGCTGCGGCGCGGGCACGTAGCGGCCCGTCGTGTAGAACGGGGCGATGTCGTCGGGCACCGGCGCGACGCCGTACGGCTGGCGCGGCAGCACGCCGAAGAACCTCGGCAGCAGGCCGTCGATGCGCTTGGCGATCCACGACGCGTGCGCCAGCAGTTCGTGCGGCGTGCGCGCGTAGAACTGCGGATCGCTGCGCAGGAACTGCAGGAACGCCGGCAGCTCGCCGCCAAAGCCGGCCTGGCGCCGGACGTCGTGCATCTCGCCCAGGATGCGCGCCACCTCCTCCAGACCGCGACTGTGGATCTCGTCGGCGGTCAGCGGCAGCGTCGTGTACTGGCGGATCTGCGCGGCGTAGAACGCGTCGCCGTCGGGCAGGTCGCAGGCGGCCGTGGTGCGGCGCGCGCCCGGCACGTACACGTCGCGCAGGAAGGCCAGCAGTTCGCGATAGGCGGGCAGCACCTGCGTCTCGATCACGCGACGCGCCTCGTCCTGCAGCGCCGTGCGCGCCTCGAGCGGCACGCCCGCGGGGAACGCGCCGAACGGCTTCCAGAACGGCGTGGCGACGGCATCGACCAGGCCCGCGATCGCGGCGAGCGGCTGGTCGCGTCCCTCGAGCACCACCTGCGGCACCGTGAAGCCGGTCGCCAGGCCCTCGCGCATCATCGCGGCGTGCTCGCGCATGAAGCGCGGGATATCGGCCAGGCGCGCGAGGAAGCGGCGGTAGTCGTGCACGTCGCGCAGCGGCTGCGCGCCGCCCAGGTCGACCAGCGGGCCGTAGAAACTCGAATCGCTGTTGAGCGGCATGAGATCGGCACGCGATTCGATCGCCGCGATGAACCCGTGCAGCTGGTTCTCGAACACCGCGCGGTCGATGCGCGCCTCGGGCGACATCTGCGCCGCGGGAATCGCGGCCAGCGCCTCGCGCGCGCCGCGCCAGCGCGCGAGGCGAGCCGCACGCGAGCCGGCATCGACGCGCTCCAGGCGATCGTCGTGCGAGGCGTCGCCGACGCTTGTCGCCAGTTGCGGGAACTGGCCCAGCCGCCAGGCCCATTCGTCGGCGGCCAGCTGCGCGAAGCGCGCGTCGGCATCGGTGGCGGGCGCGGCCATTCTCAGGCCTCGTTGCGCGGACGGGTGGCGAGCTTGTCGGCGATCAGGGCCAGCGCGGCCTCGCGTTCGGCGCCCTCGAGCACCAGGCGCGGACCGCGCACGCGTTCATGGCCGCGGCCCACCTGCTGCTGCACCAGCTTGATCAGCTGCACGAACTTCGGCACGGTGTCGAGCGTGAGCAGCGGCAGGAACCAGCGGTACAGTTCGTCGGCCGCGGCGCTCGCCTGCGCGGCGGTCGAGGCGTCGGCCGAGACGGCGCGCGTGGCCAGGTCGAACAGGCGCACCGACTCGAGCGGCATCGCGTTGACCAGCCCCGCCACCCAGCCGGTGGCGCCGGCGGCGATGCCCTCGACGATCACGTCGTCCACGCCCACCAGGATGGCCAGGCGCGCGCCCAGCAGGTGGCGGATCGCGGCGATGCGGCGGATGTCGGCGCTCGATTCCTTCACCGCCGCCAGGTTGCCGTGCGTCCGCGCCAGCTCGGCGATCTGCCCGGGCTTGAAGTCGGTGCGGTAGGCGATCGGGTTGTTGTAGAGCATGCACGGCAGCGCGGTCGCCTCGACCACCGCGGATACGTGGGCCCGCATCTCGCGCCAGTCGGTCGAGTAGACGTACGGCGGCAGCACCATCAGGCCGTCGCAGCCGGCGTCGGCGGCGGACTGCGCCAGGCCGCAGGCCTCGTCGGTGGACAGCGCCGCGATGCCCGCGACCAGCGGCACGCGGCCGTCCAGCGCCTTGGCCAGCGTGCGCAGCACGTCCAGCTTCTCGGACACCGACAGCGTGGCCGCCTCGCCCAGCGAACCGAGCGCGACGATGCCGGTGCAGCCGGCCTCGACCATCCACAGCGCGTGGCGCGCCAGGAAGTCGTGGTCGACGTCGCCGTCGGCGGTGAAGGGGGTGGTGATGGCGGGCATCACGCCGGTCCAGGTCATGCTCATGTCGGAAGCTCCTCGTCGGATGGGTGTTCGGGAATCGCCAGCAGCGTCGCGAGGGGCGCCGGGGCCAGCGGCGCGCGCACGGGCAGGCGCGGCCAGTGCATCAGCGTGGCCAGGGTGTCATGGCACAGGCGTCCCTGGCAATGCCCCATGCCGCAGCGCGTGGCGAGCTTGGCTGCGCGCAGGTCGGGCTGGCCGCGCAGGGCCGACCAGGGCACGTCCTCGCAGCGGCAGACGAGCGTGTCGTCGCGCAGCCGCTCGGCCCAATCGGACGGCATCGGGAACGCGCGGGCGACGGCCGCGGCGAACGCGTGCTCACGCGTCAGGCGGCGAGCTGATCGCTTCGGCAGATGAACGCGAGCGTCGACAGCGCCCGCGATCGCATGCCCCGCGAGTTCGCCCTGCCAGTGCGCGGCCGCCGCGCCGGCGACGCCCGTGCACTCGCCGATGGCATACACGCCGTCGACGCTGGTGCGCTGCGCGCCGTCGACGACGATCGCCGGTGCGCCGAAGCGCTGCGCGATCGCGCAGCCCAGCGATTGCGCCAGCTCGGTCTGCGGGAGCAGTCCCCAGCCGGCGGCCAGCGCGTCGCAGGCGATGGTCCGTGTGCGGCCGCCCTCGCCTTGCAGCACCACGCGCTCGACGCGGCCATCGCCCTCGGCCGCGATGACGCGCCAGCCGACGATCGCCGGCACGCCCAGCAACGCCGCGCCCAGCCGCCAGGCCTGCAGCGCCTGGCGCGGATGCGCCGCCAGCGATCGCGCGAAGCGCGCCAACGCGGCGGGGCCGGCCTCCTCGGCCAGTCCGACGACGTCCGCGCCCTCTCGCCGCAGCGTCGCCGCCGCGGCCAGCAGCAACGGCCCGCTGCCGGCCACCAGCACGCTTCGCCGGGCGATCGGCCAGCCGCCCTTGACCAGCGCCTGCAGGCCGCCGGCGCCGAACACGCCCGGCAGCGTCCAGCCCGGAAACGGCAGCAGGCGTTCGCGCGCGCCGGTGGCCAGCACCAGCTTGTTCCAGCGCACGCGCCGCGCGCCGGCCGGGCCGTCGATCAGCAGCGTGCGATCGGGAAGCGCCGTCGCCACGCGCGTGCCGGCCAGCAAGCGCGCGTTCGCCAGGCGCGCGAGCGCGCGCGCCACCGGCTCGGCCGCCACACCCTGCCGCGCGCGCCAGACCTGTCCGCCGGCCTGGGGCGCGGCGTCGAGCATCAGCACGTCGAGTCCCGCCGCCGACGCGACCTGCGCCGCGGCCAGGCCCGCGGGGCCGGCGCCGACGATGACGACATGCGCCTGCAGCTCCACGCCCGAGTCCGACTCATTCATCGGTCAGGATCTCCATGCCGTCGGCGCACCACGTCTGGCACCCGAGACGATGCGCGCGGCCATCGACCGTCACCCGGCACTCGCCGCAGACACCCATGCCGCACAGCGGCTGTCGACGCTCGCCCGCAGGCGACACGCGCGCGCCGCGTCCCGGCGCCGCGAGCTCGATCGCCGCCGCCACCAGGGTGCCGGCCGTCACCTCCAGCGCACGGCCGTCGACGAGCACCTTCATGCGGCGACCTGCGCGAAGCGATCGGGCGCGTACGGCGCGGGATCGATCGCGGGCGCGCGGCCCCGCAGCAGGTCCAGCCAGACGCTCGCGGTGCCGGTCGCGGTCGTCAGGCCGAGGCCTTCGTGGCCGGTCGCGACCCACTGGTTGCCGCGTCCGCTCGCCGGAATGCGCCCGATGATCGGGCGGCCGTCCGGCGTCGCGGGACGGAAGCCGGCCCAGCAGCGCAGCGTCTGCAGCGAGCCGATGTCGGGCAGGAAGCGCTGCGCGCGGCGCACCATGCGCGCCATCGAAGCGGCGTCGATGTCCGATGACGTGTCGCGATAGCTGCGCGACGAGCCGAGCAGCACCTGCCCCGAGGCGCGCGGCTGCGCGTTGAACGCCACCGACTCGTCGGCGTCGTCGTGCGCCGCGTCGATGTAGCCCAGTTCCACCAGCGCGTGGCCGATGTAGCCGGGATAGCGGTCGGTGATCGCGAGCTGGCCCTTGCGCGGACGCAGCGCCAGCGGCGCCTCGCCGGGCCACAGGCGGACGCTGGCGCAGCCGGCCGCGAGCAGCACGTGCCCTGCGCTCACGCGACGTCCGTCGGCCAGCAGCAGGCCGTCGTCGCGCAGCGCGGCGGCGGGCGCCATCTCCTCGACGAGGCCGCCGGCGGCACGCACGTCGGCGGCGAGGCGCGCGGCCATCTCGGGGCCGTAGGCGCCCTCGTCGCCGGTCACGCGAAGCGCGCCCGCGAGGTCGCGCGCGAGCCGCGGCTCGGCGGCGTGCAGCACGTCGGGGGCCAGC
>CAIMXF010000216.1 GCA_903845345.1 uncultured beta proteobacterium | reverse complement strand
GTTGCTGATCCAGTCGCTCAGGTAGCGCTGCATGGAGGCCGCGCTCGAGAACGAGCCCACCTTGTCGCGCACCATGCACTTCAGGTAGTGGGCGAAGCGCGCCGAGGCGAACAGGTACGGCAGACGCGCGGCCAGGTTGGCGTTGGCGGTGGCGTCGGGGTCGTCGTACTCGGACGGCTTCTGCAGCGACTGCGCGCCGATGAACGCGGCGAAGTCGCTGTTCTTGCGATGCACCAGCGGCATGAAGCCGTTCTTGGCGAGCTCGGCCTCGCGGCGATCGGAGATCGCGATCTCGGTGGGGCACTTCATGTCCACGCCGCCATCGTCGGTGGGGAACGAGTGCACCGGCAGGTTGGGCACCGAGCCGCCGGACTCGACGCCGCGGATCGTGGTGCACCAGCCGTAGAGCTTGAAGGCGCGCGTGATGTTGGTGGCCATGGCGTAGGCCGAGTTGGCCCACACGTAGCGGTTGTGGTCGGCGCCCTCGACGTCTTCCTCGAAGTCGAACGCGTCGACCGGGTTGGTCTTCGCGCCGTAGGGCAGGCGCGCCAGGAAGCGCGGCATGGCCAGGCCGATGTAGCGCGAATCCTCCGAGTCGCGCAGCGAGCGCCACGCGGCGTACTCGGAGTTCTCGAAGATCTTGGTGAGGTCGCGCGGGTTCGACAGCTCGCGCCACGAATCCATCTGCAGCGTGGTGGGCGAGGCGCCGGCGATGAACGGCGCGTGCGCGGCGGAGGCGATCTTGGCCATCTCGGCCAGCAGCTCGACGTCGACCGGGCTGTGGTCGAAGTGGTAGTCGCCCACCAGGCAGCCGTAGGGATTGCCGCCCAGCTGGCCGAATTCCTCCTCGTAGACCTTCTTGAAGATCGGGCTCTGGTCCCAGGCCGTTCCCTTGTAGCGCTTGAGCGTCTTGTGCAGGTCGCCCTTGGAGATGTTCATCACCCGGATCTTCAGCATCTCGTCGGTTTCGGTGTTGTTGACGAGGTGATGGAGACCGCGCCACGCGCCTTCCAGCTTCGTGAAGTCGGCATGGTGCATGATGAGGTTGACCTGCTCGGACAACTTCTTGTCCAGCGCGGCGATCAGCCCTTCGATCGTGTTGTACACGTCGTTGGACACCAGCGCCGTGTCGGCCAGCGCTTGCTGCGCCAGGGTGCGGACCGCGTTCTCGACGGCGGACTTCGCCTGGTCGGTCTTCGGCTTGAATTCCTTCTGCAGCAGTGCGGCGAAGTCGTCGAACTCGGCCATCGCGCCGGCAGCGGCGGTCGATTCTTGTTGGGTGGTCATCGTGGACTCCTCGGATCTCTGGGCTGTTTCGGTGGGCGGTGCGCGGACGCGACGCTTAGGCGGCCGGCGCGTCGGTGGGCTTCGGCGCCGCGGCCAGCGACTTCAGCAACTCGGGGTTCTTCAGCACGTCGCCGAGGAGTTTTTCCGCATCGACCTTGCCGTCCATGTAGGTCAGCAGATCCTTCAGCTGCGTGCGCGCTTCCAGCAGGTTGTTCAGCGCGCCGACCTTCTTGGCCACCGCCTCTGGCGAGAAGTCGGACATGTTCTCGAACGTGACGTCGACGCTGAGATTGCCTTCGCCGGTCAGCGTGTTGGGCACTGCGAACGCGACGCGCGGCTTCATCGACTTCATGCGCTCGTCGAAGTTGTCGACGTCGATCTCCAGGAACTTGCGATCCGCCACGGGAGCCAGGGGTTCAGCGGGCTTGCCCGACAGGTCCGCCATCACGCCCATCACGAACGGGATCTGCATCTTCTTGTTCGAACCATAGAGCTCGACGTCGTACTCGATCTGGACGCGCGGCGCACGATTGCGGGCGATGAACTTCTGGCTGCTACCTGACATGACGTGTTTCTCCTGGGAATACGGTGATTCTGATCAGTCTCATTCAGGGTCGGCGAGAGAGACGCCGCCCAACAATTCGATGCGCTCCTGCGAATCGGGCATCAATTCCTTGACGATCGCGTTGAAGTCCAGCTGCAGCATCTTGACTGCACGGTCGATGAACATGGGGGCCGGGCTGCTGGGCTCGTTCTTGCGCAGGAAGGTTGCAACCTGTTGCAGGATTCTCACCGCATCCGCACGCGATGCCAAGCCGCCCGAACGGGGGGATTTACCACCGACGGCGGCAGTCCCCCCTAGTTCGTCGGCGCCAGTTTCGGCGTCGTCGGCGCCGTCGCCCGCGGCTTCGGCAGCCGCGACGGCGTCCTGCTCGGCATAGAACTGGCCGACCCGGCGGATCGTCTGCTGCAGCAGGTCGAGGTTGGGACGCTGGCCGCTGCGGTCCGCGAACACCTTGACGATGGACTGGATCGATTCCTGGCCGATCGCGATACCGTCGCGCCGCTGCTGGTTGGCCTGCGCGTCGCCGGTCTTCCAGGCCGCGGCCAGGAGGCCCGCCGCGGGCGCCGTCTGGCCGGCCGGCGGCTGCATGCGTCCGAGCACGTAGTCGAGGTCGCGCACCGTGAATCGGCCGACCTCGCGCGATTCGACGATCGCCGTGCCGCGCAGCGTGCGCAGCAGCGCTTCGGTGCTCGCCGATCCGTAAGACTGCGCAGGATCGGGCGACAGGTTGGCGAGCACGTTCAGGCGCTCGATCGGATCGTCGCCTTCGTCGTGATCGAGCTTCGGGTAGAGCGTCTCCCAGAAGTTCTCGACCAGCGTCGCGATCAGCTTCAGGCCGTCGGCCAGGCCGGGCAGCCCGCGGTTGGCGAGTTCGGCGCGCGCGAGCCAGGCGGCCACGCGCAGATCCTTGGTCTTGCCCAGGAGATCGGTGGCCATCTCGGCCACCTTGCGCCAGTTCGGCTCCTCGGCGCCGACCAGTTCCTGAGTGGACGGATCGATCGTGCCAGGCGTGCCGGCAGCGAATCGATCGAGCTCGGCGACGTCGGAGTATTCGAGGTCGGGACCTGCCGGCTCGTTGTCGTCGATGGGACGCGAAAGGGCCTCGATGTCGATCACGGTGCGAGTTCTCCAGTTCTGGGCGCCGTCGCCATTCAAGGGCGGCGAAGACCAGTGTAGGCCGATGACGCGGGCAGGAGCATTACGGCCGATTACATCCGAGGGTATGTCCCGAGACATCGAACCCACGCGGCGCGCGGGCAGCAGGCGTCACAACAGGTCGGTGAGTGACGTCGACGGCGGCGGTGCGGCGGGCGCGATCAGTTCGACGAACGATGCGGGCGGCGGCAGCGCCGCGAAGCTCATGCCGCGCGCCGGGATGTCCTGCGAGCCGCCCGTGTAGAAACACGCGCGGGGCCGTGCGGGGTCGGCGGACGCAGCGGCCGCGGGCAGCGCGAGCGACTCCGTCAAGCGGTCGAAATCGGCGATGGGCAGCGTGGGGCTCAGGCCCGCAAGCGCGGCGTCCTCGATGGCGATCCAGGCATCGGGCTCGTCGCTCAGCGTCGCCAGCGCGGGAGCCGCGGAATCGGCGAAGGCCAGCGTCAGCGGGAAGTAGCGCCCGACGCGGTCGACGCTCGCGAAGAACAGTCCGCGCCAGCCCGCGGGTCCACAAACGCCGGGCGCGACCTGGAAACGCCAGATCGGCGCGGACAGGTACAGCTCCAGCCAGCGCGCGCCGAGCACCTCGCGCGAGGCCTGCATGCCTTGCTGCAGCCACTCGTCCCAGACGGACGTGAATTCCCATGGCAGGCGCCGCGTGACGAAGTCGCCCTCGCTGGGGAGCTTGCCGAAGAAGCCGCCGCCGGGCATGCATTCCTCAACCGGGACAGCGGAACTGCGCGAGTTCCGGGAGACGCATCGGATTGCGCACGCTGCTCGAGCGCAGTTCGAAGAACACGTGCTTGCCGCCTTCCTCGAAGCTCACGCCCTGTCGCTCGGGCGTCCCGCCTTCGACCTTGGCGGCATCGACGAAGCGGAACAACGCCCACGGTCCGTCGAAGATCAGCGGCGTCGTCGACGGCTTGCCGCCGATCACCAGAGTCAGCTTGATCTGGCTGGCCGGACTCAGGCTGGGCCAGCTCAGGCGCGCCGCGGCGTTGGTGCCGGGCTTCATCGACGTGACCTGGCCATCGATCGACAGCTGCACGTCGGTCACGCCGTCGTCCGCGCGCTGCAGCAGCAGGTCGAGCGAGGCCTGCGGATTGGCGGCGCCTCCGGGGAAGAACGCGTCGCGGATGGTCGCCGCGCGCTGGAAGTTCGCGATCGCGGCCGGCGGCAGCGCGTCGACGCCGTCGGCGATCTGGATCGGCTTCCAGACCGGGCCGTTCATGTCGACCATGCCGACGAGCTTGGTCTTGGCGAAGCCGTCGATGACGCCGTTGGGTGCGAACAGCTTGGCGAAGTCGCCCAGCGGCACTTCCTTGGCGGAATTCCTGACGAACGGATAGCGCCCTTCGACCGCCGCCTTGCAGAAGCCGCCGACCTCGCCGGCCGCCGCGGCCTTGACCGCCGCCTGGCCAGCGCTGGCCGACTGCGCGCCGCTGCGCGAGATCAGGCCGTTGAGCAGGTTGCTGATGGGCGGCGGCATGCGGTCGGCTTCGCTCTTGATGCGCGCGACGATCAGCGCATCGGACGTGGCCGGCGCGCCGCGCTTGATGGCCTCGTCGGTGGCGCGCAGCTGCACCTCGTATTCCTTGAGCACGCCCAGCGTCGCATCGAGCGGCACCGGCTGGCCCGGCGGGCCGGCGACGACGCGCTGCAGCTGCTCGAAGTGCGCATCGACCACGGCCTCGGGCTTGGCCACGCCCTGAGCGCTCGGTGCCGGCGTGCCCATCAGCTTGTCGACCGTGCTGCGCATCGCGCCGGCGGCCTTGTCCAGCATGCCCGCGGCCACGGCCTCGGCGGACTTGTCGTTGCCGGTGGCGAGCTTGGTCTCCTTGGCCACGCCATTGAGCAGCAGCTTCAGCGGCGAGTCGCCCGCAGACAGCAGCGTGATCGTCTGGATGCTGCCCTGCAGGCTGGACGACGGGATCAGGCGCAGGTCGGCCAGCAGGTCGTCCCAGGTCTTGATGTACTCGTTGAGGTACAGCTGTTGCACCTCGGTGAGCGTGGTCGCCATGCGCGCGACGCCCGAGCCGTTGGACGAGGTGCCCAGCACCCAGGCCTCCTCGTCGCCGAGCTGCTTGACCAGCAGCGGCGCCTGCGCGCGGAAGCCCTTGTCGTAGCCGGCCACCGTGAACAGCGCCGGGATGCCTTGGGACAGCGGCGCGCCGGATGCCCGCGTGAACACGAGCGCCGCCTGCGGTCCGCCGGCCTCGGTCACGCGGAACTCGGGCACGCCATCGCCCGCGCCGATGCGCTTCAGCCGCGAGTACGCGCGCTCGGCGAGCGACGAAGCGGCGAGTTGCTTGCGCACCTGTTCGACCAGCGCCTGGTCCTGCGGTAGAACCATCTCGAGCGGCAGTTGGTCCAGGGCGGCGCTCAGGTGATCGCGAAGTTGCGCGCGCTGCTGCAGTGTGACGTCGCGCGACAACGTGCGCTCCCAATCGGCCGAGACCCAGGCCTCGACATCCGCCGCCTTCAGGTGCGTCGGGTCGTACAGCATCACGTAGGTCTTGAGCGCCTCGTAGCGCACCTCTGGCGAATCGGCCTCGCGGATCTGCTGCTCAAGCCGCAGCGCGATGCGCGGCATGAACACATCGCGCAACAGGTTGAGGTAGGCCTGGTTGGCCTGCGTGCCCAGCTTGCCGCTCTGGCTCAGGCCGAACGCGCGCGACATCGGCACGCCGGCGTCGCGCTCGGCATAGCCGGTGGGGATGGCGCGCGCGGCGTCGAGCACCGGAAGCACCGTCATGACGTCGCCGGTGGGCAGCGGCGGCAATGTGGCCACCTGCTTGCTCACCTGGGCGGCGGCGTCCGACACGTCCTTGATCAGCACCTGGTTGCGCACGAAGCTGATCGTCCAGCCGACGATCAGCAGCAGCGACAGCAATGCCAGCAGCGAATAGAGCACCAGCGCGATGCGGCTGCGCCGCTTCTCCACGACGGCGCTACGTCCACTGATGTCGGACTCGGCGAAGATCACGCCGCGCAGCAGGTGCGTGAGGAAATAGCTGCGGCCCGACGCCGCGGCCGGCGGCAGTACCTGGCGCTCGAGCCCGTAGGCGCGCGAGATGTTGCCCAGCACACGGTCGAACGGGCTGCCTTCCTGGGTGCCGCTGGTGAAGTACACGCCGCGCACCATCGGCTCTTCGTTGAAGGCCGAGCTGAGGAAGGCCTCGTCGAGGAAGGCCTTGAGCATCTCCTTCAACGCCGCGAACTGCTGCGGGAAGGCAAACAGCGTGGCGCGCCGCTGCGGGTCGCGCTCCTCCTCCATGCGCGTGGTCAGCCGTGCGTTGAGGCGCGCGACCAGCGCGTCGAACTCGGTGGCGAACGTGGCGCCCAGCGATGCGCCCACGGGCGTCGGGAAGTCGAACGTCGTGCCCCACACCTGCGCGCGCGCCTCGCGGCCGAGGTCGCCGAAGAACTCGGAGAAGCCGGCCAGCAAGTCGCACTTGGTGACCATCACGTAGATCGGGAACCGCACGCCCAGCGTGCCGTAAAGTTCCTGGATGCGGGCGCGGATCGAGCGCGCGTAGTCGTCGCGCTGCGCCGACGACGACGTGAACAGGTCCGACAGGCTCACCGTGACGATCGCCCCGTTGAGCGGCTGCACGGGCCGGAATTTCTTGAGCAGCGTGAGGAAGCCCGTCCACGCGGCGGCGTCGACCTCGCGGTTGCTGCTCTGCGTGGTGTAGCGGCCCGCGGTGTCGAGCAGCACGGCCTCGTCGGTGAACCACCAGTCGCAGTTGCGCGTGCCGCCGATACCCTTGACCGCATCCTTGCCCATCTTGCCTTCGAGCGGGAAGCGAAGGCCCGAGTTAACCAGCGCAGTCGTCTTGCCCGAGCCCGGCGCGCCGATGAACATGTACCAGGGCAACTGGTAGAGGTAGTTGCGGCCGCTGCCGGACTTGTCCTCGAAACGCGCCTTGCGCAGCGTGCCCATCGCCTCGTCGAAGCGCTTCTTGAGCTCGGCCACCTCGCGCTGCGACAGCGCGGAATTGCTGGACGCGCCCTCGCCCATCGCCGACAGCATGGCCTTGTTGGCGCGCCACGCACGGTAGCTCTTGACGCCTTCGACGATCGCGAAGATCAGCAGGACCAGGACGATCAGCCCGATGCGCGCCCCGGCGGAGCCGAGTGGCCGGTGGTCATAGAACGCGATCGCGTCGCCGACGAACCAGATCAGCAGCGACACGACCAGCAGGCCGATGAACGCCAGCACCCAGCGATTGGCGAAGAAGCGCTTGAGCTTTGCCCACATGTTTTTCCCGTTCCCCGACCGGTTATGCGCCGGTGCGCAAGGTGATTTCGACGCGCCGGTTGCGCGCGCGGCCTTCGGGCGTCGTGTTCGGCGCCAGCGGCTTGCTGTCGGCGAGGCCCTCGGCCTTGATCGAATGGTTCTGCACCGTCTGCCGCAGCAGCGTGGCGACGCCGTTCGCGCGTTCGAGCGAGAGCTCGTAATTGGACGGGAAGCGCAACGAATGCCTGGTCGGCTGGTTGTCGGTGTGCCCGTCGACGATGACGATGCCCGGCACCTGGTTGATAGCCGCGGCGATCTGGTTGATCACCGGCAGCATCTCCGGCTTGATCTCGGCGCTGCCCGGGTCGTAGAACTGGTCGCCGTGGATGATGACGTGGC
Organism: uncultured beta proteobacterium; assembly: GCA_903845345.1. GTDB lineage: Bacteria > Pseudomonadota > Gammaproteobacteria > Burkholderiales > Burkholderiaceae_C > Scleromatobacter. The sequence continues at coordinate 32,491 of CAIMXF010000216.1, read as the reverse complement.
TCGACGTGGCGTCCTCGTTGACTTCGAGCTGGTCGGCCAGGATCTGCGCCGCCAGCAGCGGCTTCAACCGCGGCGCGGCCGGCGGCGGCGGAGGCGGCGGCGCGCGCTTCAGGTCGCCGACGTCGGAATGGATGGCTGCCAGCGCATGGAACACCGGGTCGGACTTGGCCGCCAGCACCAGCGCGAAGACGAGGTACAGCACGAACAGCAGCAAGGCCACCGCGGCCAGCACCAGCCACACCGACAGGCGGCGCACCAGCGGCTTGGCGACGCGCTGGACGCCCTTCCACTTGCCCGAGAGATCGCGCTCGAACTCGCCGCGCTCGCGACGGATCACGTTGTGCAGCCGGTCGCGCAACGCGTCGAGCTGCTGGCGCCCGTTCTCGATGACGCTGTAGCGCCCTTCGAAGCCGAGCGCGATGCACACGTACATGAGCTCCAGCAGGTCGATGTTGCGGCGCGGATCCTCCATCGCCTTCTCGAGCAGCTGGAAGAACTTCTCGCCGCCGAAGCCTTCGCGGTGCAGCGTGACCAGCAGGCTCTGCTGCACCCACTCGGGGCTCGCGCCCCAGGGCATGTTGGCGACGGCCTCGTCGATCATCGTGCACAGCGCGTAGCGCCCGATCAGCACGTGCTCCGGCGTCGCACCCGCGGCGCGCGCGCGGCCCTCGAACTCGGTGATGGCGCGCAGCAGGTACTCGCGCAGTCCGGCGGGGTCGGCGTGCTGCAGCGAACGCCGGATCGTCGGCACGGTGTTGAGCAGCACCGACGCGTTGGCCACAAGCGGGTTCAGGCCCACCGGTCCGGCGCCGTCCTCGACCTCGGACAGCACGGCCGACGCATCGAGCGTCATCGCCTGGCCGGCGGCCGGTGCCGGTGCCGCCGCGCGGCGGCCGCCCGGCTTCGGGATCATGATCGTGGCTTCCGAATCGTCGGGCGGCGGTCCGCCGGGCGTGCCGGGCGAACCAGGAAAGGGAGGTTGGCTCATGATGGAATCGCTCGAATGACGCTCAGGGCTTCAAGGCCCAGAGCTCGAGTTGGAGGCCGGGGAAGTCGCCCGCGATGTGCAACGCGATCACCTTGGTGATGTCCAGCTGCTTCCACAGGTCACCGCTGCGATCGAGCTGGAAATAGGTGAAGCCGGCGTAGTAAGGCATGCGTGGCGGCGCCATCGGCAGCGGCTCGACGGCGATGGCCGGCAGGTGCAGGCGCACGAGGTCGCGGATCTTGTCGGGCGGCCCGATCTTGACCTGCGCCGGGAAGCGGCTGCGCACGAACTCGCCAGGCTTGTCGGCGTTGACCGCCAGCACGAATTGCGCGTTGCGGAGCAATTCGGGATCGGGCACCATGCCTGTGTACAGCCCGGCCGCGCGCTCCTGCAGCGGGATCGGAACCGCGTTCGGGTTGATCACCTCGGTGAGCAGCTCGCGGATGTCGAACATCAGCGGCTCGAAGGTGTTGCGCAGGTCCTCGTGGCGATAGACGGCCTGCACGCGCGCGCGCCGCTTGCGGCGGTCGCTGAACGTGGCGAACTCGCCGGCCGCCTGCACCAGCACCGTGTACAGCGCCTCCGGGTGCAGCTGCTCGCGCTCGCCCAGGTGCGTAAGCCACGGGTCGTAGCGATTGGCGACCTGCAGCATCATGAAGTCGCCGATCTCGCCGACGCCCTTCTGCTGCGACTGATTCAGGCGCGCGGCGAGCGTGTCGGCGCGATGCCGCACCAGGTTGCGCGCTTCGGTGAGGAAATCCTGCAGGCGCGCGGAGCCGCGGCAGTCGAGTGCCGGCGCGATGAAGCTGTCGTCGAGCACCAGCTGCCCGGTGCTGCGGCGCTCGATGATGCGCGCCACCGCGATGCTGCAAAAGCCCGAGCGCGGATCGTCGTCCAGCATCAGGCGCAGGTTCAGCTGGCCCAGCTTCATGTCGGCCGGATCGCCGACGCCCAGCACGTTGTCCTCCACGCGCAGGTCCTGGCCGACGAAGCGCGCGAGCGCCGTCGACGGGCCGGCGTCGACGGCGAATTCAGGCATGCCCGAACGCACCAGCGGCAGCGCCAGGTGCACCAGCGTGTCCTTGACCTCGGTGCCGATCTCGAGCGCCAGCGGCGCCGCGTATTCCTCGGGAATGGAGAACGGCGTGCCATCGGGCATCACGCCGCGCGCCGTCTTGATGGACAGGCGGCCGATCTTCAGCGCCTCGTCGTCGAGCCGCAGGCTGGTGAGACCCCAGCCAGGCGAGAGCATGCCGGACGCGCGGGCCTCGACGAGCATCTCGATGGAGCGTTCGAGTTGCTGGAAATGCTGCGGCCGCAGGAACAATCCCTCCGACCAGATGACGCGCTTTCGGCTCATGCTCTTCTTGTCGTGAGAACCGGCGCAAGAACGGCGCACGGGTTCATGTTGTCGACCCGGAACGTCGCGGGGCCGCAGCAAATGTACACGCATTCATTCGGCTCGCCGAGGGTATGAAACCCGACTTTCCGCCCTCGTGGACACCGGTCGCAGGATTGACTTTTCGGAGCGTTGTCGCATAGTCGATCGGACACCACCCGGCGCCCTCGGTACGCCCGCCGCATCGGCTCCGCGCCCGCTTGCGGGGCATGTGCACGCGGCGGCTCAGCGCCAGCTGCCGGCCAAATCGCCGCCGCCCGCGGCGATCGACTGCCAGCCCGAGACCCGGGCATTGGGCAAGCGCCGATCGCTTTGCAGCGTGATCAGGCCGGCCTTCTGCAGCATGCCGACGTCGCGCTCGCCGAGATAGGCCTCGGCCACCGCCTGCAGGCGCGGCTCGTCGCCGCTGCGATCGATGAAGGCAGGCAGGTCTTCCAGCTGCACGCGCGATTCGACGCCGCCGTCGGCGTGGCCCTGGGCCAGAAGCAACGCCGCGTCGAGCGCAGCGCTGCGCCAGACCAGCTGGTCGTGCAGCGTCGCGGCCGAGGCGTCGGCGAGTTCGTCGAACGGGAACGCCGAGACCGGATCGTGCCGCGGCCCGTACGGCAGGCGCGCGAGCAGGCGCGGAAAGGTGAGGCCCACGCGCTGCGCGAGCGCGCTCTCGCGCAGCGCGCGCCACACGCGCGATTCGTCGGACGCGAGCACCTGGGCGTCGTCGCTGGCAGCCACCGCGGCGAGCGACGGCGCGGCGCCGGCGAGCAGCACGGCGCCCTGCGCCGCCGCGACCGCGGCGAGCCCGCCAAGCAAGGACAACTCCGCCAGGCTGGGTCCGAATTCCTCCAGGCTCACGAGGATGTCGCAGCCACGACCGTCGCCTTCGAGCAGCGACGCGAGTGTCGCGTGCGCCGGATCGCCAGCCGCCGCGCCGAGGTCGACCAGCAGTTCGTCCGCGCGGCAATCGAGCAGCTCGAGGCGCACGTCGCCGTCGGCCATGTCCAGCTCGCGCACGAAGCGGTCGACGGCGCGCCATGCGGACTCCAGGCGGCGCCACGCCGGATCGCGCAGCACGTGGCGCAGCAGCGCCGCGGCGGCATCGTTGGCGCCAGGCGCGGCGGCCGGCACCGGCGGGGCGATGTGTTCGCCGACCAGCTGGCGGATGAAGCGGTCGACGACGGCGTCAGCCTTGGCGGGCACGGGCACGGGCGCGGGCGCCGCGGCCAGCGCAGGCGCGCCGGCGGGCAGGCTGCCACCGAGCAGGCGCTTCATGATCGCGTCGGCGTCTTCCGCGTCGGCCTCGCCCGTGGGCGCAGGCGGCGCGCTCACCGGCGCGGCCGCGCGTGCCAGCGCCTGCGCGGGCAGGCGCGCAAGCACCGCATCGGCCGAGAACTCCTCCATCGTCTCGAGCTTGATGCGCAGCGCGATGCCGAGCTTGTCCTGCAGGCCGGCGACCTCCGCGAGCGGCGCGATGCGCGCGAACACGCTCTCGAAGTTGTCGATGTCCACGCGCACCGGCTGGCGTTCGGCCAGCGGCCCGCGCTCCGGGCGCGGGCGCCCCGAGAAGTCGCCCAGCACCACGACGCGGAACGGCGGCGCGTCGCCGTCGTCGGCCTGTTGCCGGCGGCGCGGCGAGGGCACGTGCCCGATGTTCAGTTCGATGGATGACGGCATGGCGGCGCTCCTGCGTTCGATGGTTCAGCCGACGCTGTGGGCGACCAGTCGCCCGTCGGCGAGCGACCACGCGTGGGCGCGCGCCGGCTCTTCGCCTTCGGCGATGTAGAAGTCCACCGGCCCGAAGAAGACGGGCAGTTGCTCGGGCGGACACTTGGGCAGGTAGTTGCGCATCACCCGGGGATCGTAGAAACGGAAGAACAGCGATTCCATGTTCGGCCCGTACACATGCACCTGCTGGCGCACATGGCGCCACAGCGCCGGCAACGCGAGCTGGCTCGTGAGGAACACGCCCCAGTTCTGCCCCCAGCCTTCGGCCAGCAGGCGGCGAGTGAAGGCGGAGCTGTGTTCGAGCTCGACGAGATACGGCGCCACCGTGGCCATGTCCGGCTCGAGCTGGCCGGTGAACAGGCAACGCCACGGCGGCGCGTGGTCGGCGTGCAGCGCCCCCAGCAGGCTCGGGTTCTGCGCGCCGTCGAGGATCACGTAGGCCGGCATGTCGCCGGCTTCCTGCCACAGGCGCGTCTGGACGGCCGGCGGCATCGGGAGGGAACGTTCGGACATGGGTTCCTGTGCGTCAGGGAATCGTGTGCGTCATCTGGCCTTCTTGCTCGATCGTGATCACGCCGGCCCAGTTGCAGTTCAGCATCGAGCTCTTGTCCAGCGCGGGCTGGTTCGCGAGCGTGACCGTCGGCGCGCCCGGCGCCCACGGCGACGGCGTCAGCGGAATGCAGGGCATCGGCGTGAGCACGCCCAGCGCCGCCGCGGTGGCGGCCGCCACCATCGGATTGGACGGCGACTGGCACATCCCGAACGGCATGATGTTGACCATCGGGATGTGGTCCATGATGTTCGCCGCGGGCACGTTGGACGTCATCTGCATGTTCATCGGCAGCACCACCAGGCTGCTCGGCGCCATTCCCATGGCGCATTTGAGCATCGCGCCGTGACAGACATGATTGGGCATCGGATTCTCCTCAGTCGCTCTCGCCGGGGTTCGTCGCTGCTCGGGCGCGCGTCAGGACACCGGCACGCCGGGGCAGGACGAGGACACGAACGCGGCGCCGGTGGCCGCCGCCAGCTTGAAGCTGCTCGCCTTCGGCGAGAAAGCAGTGGGCGCGGTAGGCGCGGTCGGCGCGTCGATGGGCGCGCCGCCGTCGCTGGTCATCGCGTCCTTGCCGTCCTTGGGCGGCTGCGGCGAGATGTCGCTGCCGTCGCCCGCGCTGCCGCCGCCGTTGACGTTGACCATCGTGCCCTTGATGTCGACCCCGGACTGGCTGAGCGTCACGAAGTTGCCGCCGCACACCAGCGACACCATGGTGTCCGATTCGATGACGATCTTCTTGGAGGCCTTCAGGTGCACCTCGTCGCCGCCGTCGAGGAGGAACTTGGTGCCGCTCTTGACGTGGATGTCCGACGTCACGTTCATCGAGAGCTTGCCGCCGATGCTCTCGTTGTGGTCGCCCGTGGTCTGCACGTGGTGGTCGGCGTCGAACTTGGCGTAGGCGTCGGACTTGACGTAGTAGTGCGACTCGTTGCCCACCCAGGTCTTGTCGTCGTTGAGCACGCGGCGGTCGAAGTTGAACTGCGCCTGCAGGTAGATCTGCTCGGCGCCTTCGGTGTCGTCGAAGCGCAGCTCGTTCCACTTGCCGGCCACGCTCTTGCCGCTGGGATCGATGCTGAGCGTCTTCAGGCCGGTGAAGGGCGCGGCGGCGGGCAGCTTGAACGGCGGCGTGTTCTCGGCGTTGTGGACGCGGCCGATCACCACCGGACGATCGGGATCGCCCTCGAGGAACTGCACCAGCACCTCCTCGCCGATGCGCGGCATGTTCTGGAAGCCGTATCCCTTGCCGGCCCAGGGCGTCGACACGCGCGCCCAGCACGACGGCGTGCCGTAGCGATCCCAGAAGAACTGCACCTTCACGCGGCCGAGGTTGCCGCCGGTGCTGGCGTCGGTGTCGTTGCGGAAGTCGGCGACGACCAGCGCCGTCTGCGTGCCGGCGATCGTCGGCTTGGGAACGACGCGGGCGGCGCGGAACTGCGTGGCCGACGGGATGGCCTCGAACTCGGAATGGAACGTCGACGGCGAACTGCCGCCGGTCGCCGCCAGGCCGTTGACGCCCGCGAACGAGTGCGAGACGACCATGTACTCCTTGTTCATCGAATCGACCGTGTGGCCGCTGACGGTCACCTTGAAGCCGACCTGCAGCGAGCGCTCGGTGCCGCTGCCGCGCACCACCGCGTAGCGGCACGCGAGCTCCTCGGAGCGGATCTTCGCGTAGGTGGTGACGAACGCGCTGGTGGTGGTCTCGATGGGATGGTCGAAGATCTCGAAGCCCGCGTTGTCGTGCGATGCCGGATTCGAGTCGACCGCCGCAAGCTGCGTGTTGGGCGTGGCGTAGTTGTAGTCGCCGGTGGAGTACGCGCCGGGCTGCACCTCGGAGACGAGACGCAGCGAATCGAGCGTACCGAACTGCGTGCCGCTGCCGATCATCTTCAGCTCGGACAGGTTGGGCGTGGCCTGGTGGTCGCTGGACTTGTCCAGCAGCACCATCTCGTGGGCGCCGTCGGTGTGGGTGAAGTAGTAGTAGATGCCGGCGTGCTCCGCCAGTCGGCTGACGAAGTTGAAGTCGGTCTCGCGGTACTGCGCGATGTAGTTGCGCGTCTCGGTGTCGGTCGCGTTGTTGGTGGCCGTCATCAGCGAGTCGGCCTGCAGCACCTTCATGACGACGTCGCCGATGGCCATGTCGCTGAAGATGCGGCTGTTGGACGAGCGCGTGAGGAACCACAGCCCCGGGCTCAGCGTGACCAGGTACAGGTAGCCCTCGTTCGACTTGAACGCCGGCGTGGAGATCTTGCCCTGCACCGTGAAGCGCGTGACATAGCCGTTGAAGGAGCGCGTGCCCTTGCTGTCGGGAAGCTCGAGCCCGACCGTCGCATTGGTGCCCAGCAACTGTTCGGCCGTGATGTCGCCGCGCTCGGACAAGAGCTCGAGCTCGTACTGGTAGAGCCGGCCGAGCTCCTCGTGGCCGCTGAAACGCTGCACCACGAAGGCATCGGCGCCCGCCTCGGTCGAGATCTCAAGCATTCGGGTCATCGCGTTCTCCCACGAGAGTCTTCCAGTTCAGGCACGGACGCCCCGCCACGCCACGCCGCGCCACGCCGGGCGAGCGGGCGAGGACGCCCGGTGCCGAACCGATTGCAGCACATAAACGCGACGGTTGGGCTCGGCGAATTCCCACGTTTCAGGGCTTGCCGCGCGTGGCGGCGCCGTGCCGCTCCGGGCATGGCGGCTGGCCGTCGCCGGCGCGCCGACGCCGCGGCTCAGCCGCCCTGCAGCCGGCGCACGAGGCGCGCCGCCCAGCCCGGGGACTGCGGCGTGCCGACCTGCACCAGCACCGCCGACACGTTGTCGCGCCCGCCGGCCTCGTTGGCCGCGTCGACCAGCAGCGAGGCCGTCTCCCCGAGCGGCCTCGCCACGGCCAGGTGCGCGGCGATCGCGGCGTCGTCCAGCATGTCGGTCAGGCCGTCGGAGCACAGCAGGAAGATGTCGCCGACGAGCGCCTCGTGGTCATGCACCTCGAGGTCGATCTCGTCCTCGATGCCCAGCGCGCGTGTGACGATGTTGCGGTAGCGCGTGTCGAGGATCGCGTCGACCGACAGCGCGCCCATCGCGATCTGCTCGTCGACCCAGCAGTGGTCGCGCGTGACCTGCTCGAGCACGCCGGCGCGCCAGCGGTAGCAGCGCGAGTCGCCGAGATGGGCGACGGTCATGCGGTCGTGCATCAGGACGGCGATGACCAGCGTCGAGCCCATGCCTTCGTAGTCGGGCTCGCGCCGGGCCGCCGCGATGATGCTGGAGTTGGCGCGCGCCGCGGCGAAGCGCATGTCCTCGTGCAGGCCGGCGCGATCGGGCGACACCGGCTCCGCGTGCAGGTGCGGCAGCGCGGAGGCCAGCTCGTCGAAGATCTCGTCGACCGCCATGCGGCTGGCGACTTCGCCCGCGGCGTAGCCGCCCATGCCGTCGGCGAGGATCGCCAGGCCGAGGTTGGCGTCGAAGCGCACGGCGTCCTCGTTGGCGGACCGCACGCGGCCGGGATCGGTGCGCGAGGCGATCTCGCAGTGGGGTGCCGTGGTGCTCAGGGTGGCCATCTCAGCGCCGCCAGACGGGGTCGAAAGACGCCCCCTGCTGCACGGCGCGCTCCTTGAAGAAAACAGCGACGCGGTAGTCGCGGGCGACGCCGGGGGCGCCGTCGGCATAGAGTTCCATCAGGCGTTGCGACGACGGCGCGTGTCCGCGCTGGCTCGCCTCGCGGTACAGGCCGATCGCGGGGATCACCTGCAACTGCACCTCCAGCTCGCGGGCCCGCGCGTACAGTTCCTCGACGGGCAGGTGCGACTCGGTGGTGCGCGACATCGGTGTGCGTACCGGCCCGACGACGACCGCCTCGGCGGTGGGCACGACCATCGGCGGCGGCAGCGGCTGTTCGACCGGATGCATCGCCGGCAGCGCCGTGGCGCCGGCGACGACCGGCACGTCGGGCGCCGGCGCGGGTGGCGAGGTCACCACGGGCGCGTTCTGCTTGGCCAACGCGGCCTGGCGCGCGGCGGCGGCAGAGGCCGCGCGCGCCTGCGCCCTGGTCATGCGCACCGGCCTGGAAGGCGTCGACGCCGCGGCGACCGCCGCCGGTGCCGCCGCGGGCGCCTGCATCGTGACGCTGGGCGCGGCGATGCCGGCCGAGGCAGCGGCCGGCACGACGCCCGTGTTGCCTGCCGCCACGATGGCGCGTGCCCGCTTCTCGCGCTGTTCGCGCAGCGTGCGTTCGAGCGAGGCGATCACGTCGTCCGAGGCCGGCTGGGGCTGGCGTTGCAGCGCGTCGAGCCGCGCATTGAGATCGGCCGCCAGCGCCTGCGGGTCATCCGGCGGGGCAGCGCGCGGCGGCGCCGGATCCGCGCCGCAACCCGCCAGCAACGCGAGCGCGAGCCATGCCGGCCACCGCGCGCCACCGCGCGCCGCCGGCCGGGCGGCATCGAATGCAGGGTCGGATCGGGAACTGATCGTCATGAGTCACCTTGCTGCGTCCGGAAGCGACGACGGGAGTCGCCGGGAAAAACGGCTGGCGGAAACATCTGCACCGAGGACGCGGCAATGCGCGGCGCGTCGCCGGCATGCTCACTTCTTGCGTCGCAGCTTCTTGCCCTGCTCGGCATAGGCGCGCGCGAATTCCTGGTTCAGCAGGCGATCGAAATGATCCTCGGCTTCCTTCTCGAGCTCGCCGTACATCGCGAGGAAGCTCTCCCACAACTTGGCGCGGTGCAGCGCGGGCATCACGCTGTCGAGCGCCCCCGACTTCTTGATGCGCTTCTCCACGGTGTCGGGCGCGAACATCTTCAGCGCCGCCTGCAGCGCGGCGCGCGTGCCTGCCATCACCGCGACCTCGTGCGCGCAGACGTCGTTGACGGCGTCGCCGATCGCCTTGGACGGCTGGAGGAACAGCTTGTTGCCATGCTGGCGCACGTCGACGAGGTAGCGCAGCGCGTCGCGCGCGGAGTCGGAGTGCTTGAGCGGATTGTTCTCGCGCGAGGCGATCATCGTGCGATCCTCGATGCGCAGCTCGTTCTTCAGCTGCGCGCGCATCTCGAGCATCTGGTACAGCCCGTTGACGGTGAGGTTCAGCAGTTCCCCGACAATGCGGATCGTCTCCATCGGGTGCGCGGCGTCGAGGTCGTCCGGGTCGAGTTCGAGCGCCTGCGCCAGCACCGCCAGCGCCTGCGCGCCGTCGACCGCCGCCCCGCCGTTCGCCGCCGGCGCCGCGACGGGCGCTGCCATCGGCTGAGCCGCGGCGCGCGGCGGCGCGACGACCTGGGTGCGCACCGGCGCAGCGGCGTCGCCCATCAGGTCGAGGTCGAGCGGATCGGCCTTGGGCACGGGCGCCGCGGTTCGCACCGGGGCCACCGGCGCGGGCGGGCGCGCGGGCGCGGTGCGCGGCGGGCCGAAATCCTTGTCCAGCGCAGAGAAGATGTCGTCGTCGAACGCGTCGGGCAGCGTGTTGTTGCCCTGCGCGGGCATCGCCACGTTGACGTCCTGCTGCCGATAGAGGCTCTGCGCCTGGTCGCTCATCGGCGCGCCGGCGGCCGGCTTGCCCAGCAGGCCGCCGTCGAGGCCGAGGAAGGCGTCGAGCGCGCTGGCGCCGTTGTCGTCGCGGCCGAACGCCGGCGCGCGGCTGGCCGGCGCGTCGGCGGGACGCGCGCGCGACGCCGACGGCGCGGCATCGAGCATCTGGCGGAGCCCGGTGGCGCTGGGATCGCTCTCGCTCTGATGCGTCATCGGCGGCAGCGGCGGCGCGCGCCGCGCGGCAGGCTGCGTGACGGGCTGCGCCCAGTTCGGCGAGGTGTCGAACTGCGAATCGCGCGCGCCGCTGGGCGGCGGCGCGGGCGCGAGCGAGGCCATCATGTCGAGGCTGTCGGCGCGCGCGCTGGCGGAATAGCCGAACGCGGCCAGCGGATCCTTGGCGCCCGAGGTCGCCTGCAGTTCGGCCACCAGCAGGTAGTCGCCGAGCTGGATGCGGTCGCCGTTGGACAGTTCCACCGCCGCGCCTGGCGGCACCGCGTTGTCGTTGACGCTGCAGCCGTTGACCTTGGAGATCACCTTCAGCGAGTACTTGCCGTCGCGACAGCGGATCTCGAGGTGCTCGCGCGAGATGTAGCGATCCGGGCTGGGCAGCGGCAGCGAACAGGTGTTGCTGCGGCCGATGCGTCCGCCATTCGCGCCGAAACGCGCGTTGATCGCCTGCGGTTGATCGGGCGGGGGACAACGGAGTGCGCGGACGACGAGTTCCATGGCAGTTCGGTGAGAGGACGACACGATTATCGCCGGCTGGATCCTTCGCGCACGCGCGGCACCCGAAATGGGGGGATCCTGCGCATCGTTGCGCAGCCACGGCGCCACGGGGCCAGGGTTATCCCGAAAACATACGGGCCGGGGTGTGTGCAAATCGTGACGCCGCCGGCCGCAGGCGTCCGCGCATGCTCAGTCGACGCCCTTGCACTTGTTGGCCTCCTTGAGGAAGTCCTTGCCCTCGGCGGCCGTCGGCTTGCGGTAGATCGCGCACAGGCGGGAACGCGCGCCCGGCGCGCCCATCGCGTCGGCGCGTTCCATCATGCGGATGCCTTCGGGCACGTGTCCGGCCAGGTAGGCCTCGTAGCCCTTGCGGAACGTGTCCGCGGCGTCGGCCTTCGCGTCGACGGCCTTGGGCGGCTTGACCGCGGCGGCGTCCGCGTCCGCCTTGGCCTTCGCATCCGCGTCGGCCTTGGCCTTGGCCTTCGCGTCGGCATCGGCCTGCGCCTTGGTGTCCGCATCGGCCTTGGCCTTGGCCGCGGCGGCGTCGGTGTCGGACTTGTGCTGCTGCTCGGTCTCGGCCCTGGCCTTCGCCCTGGCGTCGGCGTCGGCCTTGGCCTTGGCTTCGGCGTCGGCCTTGCGCTGCTGCGCCGCGGCGTCGTCGGCCGGCGGAGTCTTGGCAGCAGCGGCCTTGGCCGCGGCGGCCTGCTCGGCCGCGGCCTTCGCGGCGCTGTCATCGGGCGCAGGCGCCGACGCGGGTGCGGGTGCGGGTTCGGGTGCAGGGGCCGGCGTCGCGGCAGGCGCTGGAGCCGGAGCCGGCGCGGGCGCGGCGCTGGCGGCAACGGACGGCGGCGGCGCGGTCTCGCCCGTGGGCGCGGGCGCCGGCTTCAGCACGAAGTAAGCGCCCGCGGCGAGGACGACGACCGCCACGCCGACGATCGGCAGCAGCAGGCTCTTCTTCTTGTCGTCGGACGGCGCGGGCGCTGGTGCCGGCTTCGGCGCGGCGTCGCGGTCGGTGTCCCTGCGCGTTTCGGGGACGGGCGTCGGCGTCTTGTCCTTGCCGGGGCGCACCATCGTCGCCTCGGCGTCGTCGTCCTGCGGGGCCGGGCTCCTGCCGACCATCGTCGCGTCGGGATCGCCCTCCTTCGACGCCGCGCCGGCCTGTGCCTCGCGGGCGCGCTTCGCCTCCAGATCGGCCTTGCGCGCGGCTTCCTCGTCGGCCTTGCGCCTGGCCTCGAACACGGCCTTTTCCCTGGCGGCGGCATCGGCCTTGGCCTTCGCGTCGGCGTCCGCCTGGCGCTTCGCCTCGGCCTCGGCCTTCTTGCGGGCTTCCTCGTCGGCCTTGCGCTGCGCGGCTTCCGCGGCCTTCTGCCTGGCCTGTTCGTCGGCCACCCGCCTGGCCTCGGCCTTGGCGTCGGCCTCGGCTTTCTTGCGCGCCTCGTCCTCGGCCTTGCGTCGCGCCGCTTCGGCGGCCTCGGCCGCCTTGCGCTCGGCCGCGGCCTGGACGGCGCGCGCCGCTTCCTCGTCGGCGAGACGCTTCTTCTCGGCGGCGGCCTCCTGCTCCGCCTTCTTGCGCGCGGCCTCGGCAACCTGGCGTTCGGCGTCGGCGCGGGCCTTTTCGTCGGCGACGCGCTTTCGCTCGGCGGCGGCCTCCGCGTCCGCCTGGGCCTTGGCGGCGACTTCGGCTTCCAGGCGCGCCTTTTCCTCGGCCTGGCGCTTGGCCTGCGCGGCGGCGGCAACGCGGCGCGCTTCCTCCTCGGCCTCGCGACGCGCCCTTTCGGCCGCGGCCGCTTCGGCGGCCTTGCGCGCGGCTTCCGCGGCCTCGGCCTCGCGGCGCGCCTTCTCGTCGGCATCGCGCTTGAGCTTTTCCTCGGCGTCGCGCCTGGCCTGCTCCTCGGCCTGGCGCTTCTTTTCCGCGGCGGCCTCGGCCTCGGCTTTCGCGCGCGCCTCGTCCGCGGCCTTCTTGCGCGCGGCTTCGGCCTCGGCGGCTCGGCGCGCCTCTTCCTCGGCGATGCGCCTGGCCTCGGCCGCCGCGCGCGCGCGCTCGCGCGCCGCGTCCGTCTCGGTGCGCAGACGGGCGACGAAGCCGGTCTGGGCCTTCAGCTGCGCCTCGATGACCGCCAGGCGCTCGGCCTGCGGCGTCGGCAGCTTCAGCGGCTGCGCCTGAACCGAGGCGAAGCCCTTGCCGACCTGCTCGACGCTGGTGGCGAGCTTGTCCAGGCGCGCCTGGATGGGCGCGATCTGTTCCTCGCCGGACGCCGGATCCAGTGCCTCCAGCGCACGCGACTCGTTGCCCCACGCGCCGTCCTGGCCCGCCAGGCGCTTCTCCAGCACTTCGAGCTTCTGCTCGAAGCTGGCGAGCGCGGCCTTGCCTTCGCGTTCGACGCGTTCGACGAGCGTCTCCTGCGCCGTCGCGGCCGTCGTCAGCGCCGCCTGGCGCGCTTCCAGTTCGGCCTGGGCGGCGGGCGCGAGTGCGTACGACGCGGCGACGAACTCGCCGATGGCCGCGGCGCTCTCGCGCATCTTCGTGACGACGGCGCGACCGGCCGTGGCGTTCGCGGGACCGGCGACCAGCAACGTGTTCTGCGCGAACAGCGCCTGGCCCGACTCGAGCAGCGCCTTCGCCTCGTCCAGCAGCGCCTGCGAACTGGCGAGCCACTGTTCGGACTGCGACTGCGCCTCGGCCTCGGCCGCGCGCTGTTCCTGCTCGGCCTCTTCCAGCTCCTGCTCGGCGCGCTTGAGATCTTCCTCGTAGCGGCGCTTGGCCTCCTCGGCACGGCGTTTGGCTTCCTCGATCGCCGCCGCGCGGCTGCCGGGCGCGCCGGTCGTCGAACGGCCGGTATTGCCGGTCGAGCCGGTGGCGCCCGTGCCGGTACCGGTGCCTGTCCCGGTGCCCGTCGACGTGCTGCCCGTGCCGGTGCTGGTGCGATCGGCGGGTAGAACACCCTCCTGCAGGGCCTTCAGCGTCTCGGCCGTCATGATCATCGTCGACTCGGACTCGTCCTCGGAGTCGGCCAGGCCGACCGCGGCGGTCAGCTCGCGGCTGAACTCGGCGGCGCTGGCAAAGCGGTCGGCCGCGGGCTTGGCGAGCGCCTTCAGCACCACGGCGTCGATGGCCTCGGGAATGGACGGGTTGTGCGTGGAAGGCGGCTTGGGCGCCTCCATCAGCACCTTCTGCATGACGGCGACCATGCCCCCCGAAAACGGCCGCTCGCCGACCAGGAACTGGTACAGGATGACGCCGGCCGCGTAGAGGTCGGAACGCGCGTCGGCCGTCTCGCCGCGGATCTGCTCGGGCGACATGTAGCTGGGCGTGCCCAGCACGGTGCCGGCGTGCGTCTTCGACGTCGAGTCGATGCGGGCGATGCCGAAGTCGCCCAGCTTCACCGAGCCGTCGTCGGTGATGAAGATGTTGTCGGGCTTGACGTCGCGGTGCACCACCCCGCGGCTGTGCGAATAGCCGAGCGCGTCGAGCAGTTCGCCCATCAGGCGCACGATCTGCGACATCGAGAACGGATGCCGGGCGGCGAAGAAGGACTTCAGTTCCTTGCCCTGCACGAACTCCATGACGATGAAGGACAGGCCCTTCTCCTCGCCGTAGTCGTAGATGCCGACGATGTTCTTGTGGTTGAGCCGGCCGGCCGCCTTGGCCTCGATCAGGAAGCGCCGCGAGTGCTCCTCGGCTTCCTCGGCGTCGAGCTCGTCCTTCTTGATCGTCTTGATGGCCACGACCCGGTCGATGATCGGATCGAATCCCTCATAGACGATGCCCATCGCACCCTTGCCGATCGCTCGGCGGATCTGATACTTCCCCAGTTGTTTGGGTACGTCGCTCAATGGGCTTCAAGGTCAACGACGACGCCTGGCATGGCCAGGCGTCCGGGGCCGTATCGGCTGGCCCGCAGGTTCATGTCACGAAACCCGGGTCGGGGCGCGAACGCCCCGTCTGGGTCACTTTCCGCCGGAACAGGCCTTTTCGGCGGCGATGGCCGTCGGCGATGTTACCCGAGAGTCACACTGTGTCGCACCCAGGTCTCCCGCGATTTCGTCGATGCCCGGCGGCACGCGGCCGATGGTCGTGACGTAGCCCTTGCGGATGGCGAAGTCGAGGTTCTCCGTGCCGAAGGCCGCGTCGGCGGCGTCCTGCGAGGCGGCGCTCAGGATGTTGGCGATCACCGAGTCGGCGATCGCCGTCGTCTGGCCGAGCACGTTGACGCAGGCCTGGGTGTCGCAGAAGAAGGTCTGCGACGCCAGGAAGTCGAACTGGTGCGGCTGCAGCAGGTGCGTCTGGGTCTGCGAGCTGACGCGGAACCAGGCGCTCTGGCCCTGGTTGAAGTTGATCGACAGCCCGCTCTGGCCGGTGACGCCCAGCAGCGAGATGATCGCCTGGGGGTCGATCGCGCCGGCCAGCGTGGTCGCCTTGCCGATGTTGCCGCCGCCGCTGCCGCCGGTGTCCAGGCTCGCCGTCGAGCCCGCGGCCACGTCCAGCGCGCCGAGGGTGGCGACGCCCTGGATCGCCTGGCCCTTGAGCGAGACGCTGCCCGACGACTTCAGCGTGCCGCCGAGCAGCACCGCGCCGCCCGCCACGACCGTCGCGCCGTTGGACGTCACATACCCGAGCGAGGTATCGCCGGTGGACGTGACGGCCAGCATCCCGTCGACCACCATCGGCTGCGCGGCGGTGCCCTGGGCCAGCGAGACCTTGGCGCCGTTCGCCTTCAGTCCGCCGCCGAAGCTGCCGTGGGCGGTGATGTCGGACGTCGACGTCAGGGTCACGTCGCCGGTGGCGGTGAGCGTCGCGTCAAGCGCGAGCGCGTCGGTGAGGCTGATCGTGTGGCCGGTGGCCGTGACGGCGCCCTGCAGGTTGGTGCCCGGCGCGGCCAGCGCGATGTCGCCGCTGCCCGCATCGAACGTCGACGCGCCGGTGACCGCGAGCGCGCCCGCCTGCGTGACGCCGCCACCGCTGGTCGTGAGCGCGCCGTTCACGGTGGTGCCGGCTGCGCCGAAGTTCACGCCGGTGCCGGCGAGCGTCAGCGCGTTGCTGCTGCCGTCGACGGTGAGCGCGCCGGCCGAGGTCAGCGTCGCGCTGCCGTTGGCCGCGACGTGCGCCGTCAACGCGGAGCCGTCGACCAGCGTGACGTTCGCGCCCGAGGCGGTCACCGCGCCGGCGAGCGCGTTGCCGGTCGAGCCCAGCGTGACGTTGCCGGTGCCGGCGGCCAGCGTGCTGGTGCCGGCGACGGCCAGCGTGGCGTCCTGCGTGATGTCGCCCGCGGTGGACGTCGCCGCCAGGTTGCCGCCGCCCGCGGTCGGCACGCTGCCGAAGACGATCGTGGCCCCGGTGGCCGTGACGTTGCCGGTGCTGGTGCCGTCGACGTCCAGCGCCGCGCCGGACTTCATGACCGCGCTGCCGACGTTGTTCAGGTGCGCGGTCAGCGCGCCGGCCTGTTCGATGTCGGCGCTCGATGCCGCGACGGTGACGCCGCCGGCGAGCGCGTTGGCCGCGTTGGCGAGCGTGACCGCCTGCCCCGCGGCCGCGATCGTCGTCGCGCCGGTCACGCCCACGGCGCCCGTCTGCGTGATCGCGCCGCTGCTGGCGACGCTCAGCGCGCCCTGCACCGTGGTGGCCGCCGGCCCGAAGGCGACGCCCGCGCCGGTGACCGCGAGGGCACCGGTGGTGCTGCCGTCGACGCCCAGCGCGCCGCCCGCGGCGAGCGTGGCGCTCGCGGCGCTGAGATGGGCCGTCAGCGCGTTCGCGTCGGCCAGCGCCACGGCGCCGCCGGTGGCCGTGACGGCGCCGGTGAAGTCGTTGGCCGCGTTCGCCAGCGTGATCGCGTTGACGCCGGCGTCGAGCGTGCTGCTGCCGCCGACCGACAGCGCGCCGGTCTGCGTGAGCGCGCCGCTGCCGCTGGCCACGACGAGGTTGCCGCCGATGGCGGTGGCGCCGAAGACGACGCCGTTGCCGCTGGCGTTGACCGCGCCGGTGGTGCTGCCGTCGATCGTGAGCGTGCCGCCGGCATCGAGCGTCTCGCTCGTCGCGTTGGCCAGGTGCACCGTCAACGCGTTCTGGTCAGCCAGGCTGACCACGCCGCCGGTGGTGGACACCGCGCCCGTGAAATCGTTGGCCGTGTTGGTCAGCGTGATCGCGCTGGTGCCCGCACCGAGCGTGCTGGCGCCGCCCACGGCCAGCGCACCGCTCTGCGTGATCGTGCCGGTGCCGCTGTTGGCGACGAGCGCGCCGGCCACCTGCGTCGTAGCGGGCCCGAAGACGACCCCGGTGCCGGTGACCGACAGGCCCGCCGACGTCGCGCCGCTCACGGTGAGCAGGCCGGCGGCGTTCAACGTGGTGGCGCCGGTGTTGTTCAGCGATGCCGTGAGCGCGTTGGCGTCGGCCACGTTGACCGCGCCGCCGGTGAGCGTCACGAGGCCGCCGAAGTCGTTGGTGGACGTGGCCAGCGTGATCGCGTTGCTGCCCGCGTTGAGCGTGCTGCTGCCGGTGACCGCGAGCGTGCCGGCCTGCGTGATCGTGCCGCTGCCCGAGTTCGCGGTCAGCGCGCCGCCGACCGTGGTCGAGCCCGGGCCGAAGACGATGCCGTTGCCGGTGGCCGACAACGCGCCGCCGCTGCTGCCGTCGACGGTCAGCACGCCGCCGGCGACGAGCGCCGCGCCGTTGGTGCTGGCCAGGTGGACGCCGAGCGCGCCCGCGTCGGTCAGGCCCACCGACTGGGCGTTGGCGGTGACCGCGCCGGCGAAGTCGTTGGCCGCGTTGTTGAGCGCGACCGATCCCGCGCTGGCCGTCAGCGTGCTCGCGCCCGTGACGGCGACCGCGCCCGTCTGGCCGACATCGCCCGTGGATGCCGCGGCCGTGAGCGCGCCGCCGACCGTCGTGGTGCCGGCGCCGAAGGTGACGGACGTGCCCGCCGCGGCCAGGTCGCCGCCGGTCGTGCCGTCGACCACGAGCGTGCCCGCGTCCGCGAGGTTCGCGCTCGTCGCGCTCGCGAGATGGACGGTCGTGGCGCCCGTGCTGGCCAGCGTGACGGCATTGCCGCTCACGGTCGCCGCCCCGCCGAAGCTGTTGCCCGTGTTGGCCAGCGTGACGGCACCCGTGCCCGCGTCGATCATGCTGGTGCTGCCGACGCCCAGCGCGCCGGCCTGCGTGATCGCGCCGCCGCCCGTGGCCGTGGCGTTCAACGTGCCCGAGACGCTGGTGCCGGCGCTGCCGAAGGCGACGCCGTTGCCGGTCGCCGCGAGGCTGGCGGCCGTGCCGTCGACGGTCAGCGCGCCGCCGGCCGTCAACGTGGTGGCCTGCGTGGAGGCCAGATGCACGCCGAACGCGTTCGCGTCGGCCAGCGTCACGGCACCGCCGCTGACGGTGACCGCGCCGCCGAAGTCGTTGGACGTCGAGGCCAGCGTGATCGCGTTGCTGCCCGCGTCGAGCGTGCTGGCGCCTGCGACCGCGAGCGCGCCCGTCTGCGTGACGGCCCCGCTGCTGGCGACGTTCAGCGCGCCGCCGACGGTCGTCGCGCCGAACGAGACGCCGGCGCCGTTGGCCGTCAGGCCGGCCGCCGTCGCGCCGTCGACGCTCAAGGCGCCGGCCGCGTTCAGCGTGGCGTCGTTGACGGTGGCCAGGTGCACCGTCAAGGCCGCGGAATCGGCCAGCGCCACGCTGCCGCCGCTGGCCGTCACCAGTCCGGTGAAGTGGTTGCCGCTGCCGTCCAGCGTGATGGCATTGCTGCCGCCGTCGAGCAACGTGGGGCCGCCGACGGTGAGCGAGCCGGCCTGCGTGATCGTGCCGGTGCCGGCGTGCGCGTCGAGCGCGCCCCCGACGGCCGTGCCCGCCGCGCCGAAGACGACGCCGTTGCCCGTGGCCGAGACCGCGCCCGTGGTGCCGCCGTCGACCGTGAGCTGCGCGCCCGCGACCAGCGTGGCGCTGCCCGCGTTGGACAGGTGCACGGCCAGCGCGCCGGCGCCGCTCAGCGCGACCGCGCCGCCGGTGGCCGTCACCGCGCCGCCGAAGGCGTTGGCCGGCGTGTCCAGCGTGATCGCGCCGGTGCCGGCGTTCAGGGTGCTCGTGCCCGCGACGCTCAGCGCGCCGCCCTGCGTGATCGTGCCACCGCCCGTGGTGCTGGCCGCCAGCGTGCTGCCCACGGTGGTCGCGCCGAAGACGACGCCGTTGCCCGTCGCGGACAACGCGCCTGTGGTCGCGCCGTCGACGTTCAGCGCGCCGACCGCGACGAGCGTCGCGCTGCCGACGGTGCCCAGGTGCGCCGTCATCGCGTTGGCGTCGGCCAGCGTCACCGCGCCGCCGGACACCGCGACGGTGCCGAAGTCGTTGCCCGTGTTGCCCAGCGTGACCGCGTTGTTGCCGCCGTCGAGCGTCGCCAGGCCGGCGACCGCGAGCGTGCCGGTCTGCGTGATCGTGCCGGTGCCGCTGCTCGCGTTCAAGGCGCCGCCGACGCTGGTCGCGCCGGCGCCGAAGACGACGCCGTTGCCGGTCGCGCCGAGGTCGCCGGTGGTGGTGCCGGAGACGGTCAGCACGCCGCCCGCGTTCAGCGCGGCGCTGGTCGCGCTCGTGAGCGACACGGCCATCGCGTTGGCGTCGGTGAGCTGCACCACGCCGCCGGTGACCGTCACCGTGCCGCCGAAGTCGTTGGTGCCGGTCGTCAGCGTGATCGGGTTGGCGCCGGCGTTCAGGCCGGTCGTGCCGCCGACGGCCAGCGCGCCGGTCTGCGTGATCGCGCCGGTGCTGGTGGCCGACAGGTTGTGCGTGACGCTGGTCGTGCCGAAGGCGATGCCCGCGCCGCTGGCGGTGAGGTCGACGCTCGCGGCGCCGTCGACGGTCAGCGCCCCCCCGTTGGCCGTGACGTTGGCCTGGGTGACGGCCAGATGCACCGTCAGCGCACCGTCGTTGACGAGCGTGCCGCCCGGGCCGGACATCGTGACAGCACCCTGGAAGCTGTTGCCCGTATTGTCCAGCGTCATGAAGCCGCTCAACGAGCTCGCATGGGCGACGCTCAGCGGGCCCGACTGCGTGATCGTGCTGGTGCTGCCCACCGTCAACGTGTCGCCGACGATCGTGCTGGCTCCGAAGGCGACGCCGTTGCCGCTGGCCGACAGCGCACCGGTGACGTCGCCATCGACCGCCAGCGGCCCGCCGCCGGCGACGAGGCTGGCGCTCGCGACCGAGGCCAGGTGCGCGCTCAGCGCGTTGACGTCGTGCAGCGTGACCGCCGCGTTGGCAGCGGAGACCGAGACCAGTCCGCCGAAGTCGTTGTTCGCGTCGGCCAGCGTGATCGCGCTGCCGGTCGACACCAGCGAGCTCGCGCCGCTCACGCTCAGGGTGCCGGTCTGCGTGATGGTGCCCGCGCCGCTGTTCGCGCTCAGCGCGCCGCTGACCGAGGTGGCGCCGCTGCCGAACACGATGCCGTCGCCGGCGGCGACGAGGTTGCCGGCGGTGGTCGAGCCGTCCACGGTCAGCGCGCCCGTGCCGCCCGCGGTGAGGTTGGCGCTGCCCACGCCGTTGAGGTGGACGGCCAGCGCATCGGCGTCGACGATGGTCACGGCGCCGCCGGTGGCCGACACGGTGCCGAAGTTGTTGGTGGCCGTGCCGAGCGTGATCGCGTTCGCGCCGGCGTCGAGCGTGGACAGGCCGGCGGCGTGCACGTCGCCAGCGGCGGTCTCGGAAATGGTGGAGGTCGACGTCGCGTCGAACGTGCCGCTCGCGACGATGTGGCTGGCGATCGAGATCGCGCCGCCGCCCAGCGAGACGTTGTGGGCGGAGATGTCGCCGCTCGTCGTGAGGCCGGCGCCGGCGGCCAGCGACACGTCGCCGGTGGTCGTGATGGCGCCGCCGGGGATCGTCAGCGTGCTGCTCGCGCCGTTCGCCGCGAGCGTCAGGCTGCCGCCCGCGACGATCGTCGGCGTCACGGCGAGGCTGCTGGCGGCGGCGATGTCGATCGACGACCCGCCGGCGGTGATCGCGGCACCGAACGTGTTGGTGGCGTCGGCCAGCGTGACGACGCCGGTGGCGGCGAGCGAACTGGTGCCGGTGACGGCGAGCTTGCCCGTCTGCGTGATCGAGCCGGCGCCGGCGTTGGCCGTCAGCGCGGCACCGACCGAGGTGGTGCCCGGGCCGAAGGCGACGCCGACGCCCGCCACGTCGAGGTTGCCCGCGGTCGTGCCGGTGACCGACAGCGCGCCGGTGTCGTGCAGGCTGACCGCACCGCCGCTGACCGTGACCAGGCCGGCGAAGTCGTTGCCGGCGCCGGTCAGCGCGATGTCGTTGCCGGTGCCCACCGCCGTCAGCGACGAGGTGCCCTGGACCGAGACCGCACCGGCGGTCTGCGAGATGCCGCCGGCCGTCGCGTCGAGCGTGAGGTTGGCGCTGGCGGTGACGGCGTGCCCGATGCTCACGCTGGTGCCGGTCAGCGACACGTCGTGGCCGCTCAGCGCGCCGCCGGTGGCGAAGGCGCTGCCCGAGCTGAGGGTGATGTCGCCGGTGGTCGTGACCGCGGCCGGGCCGGTCAGCGCACCGGTGGCTTCGACGTCGAGATTGCCGGTGCCGCCGGTGAGCGTCGCGTTGGCGTCGAGCGCGCCCGTCGCGTGGACGGTGACCGACGTGCCGGTCGCGTCGACGACGCCCGCGAAGGCGTTGCTGCCGTTGGACAGCACCACGTTGCCGCCGGTCGCGACGAAGGTCGCCGCGCCGCCGGTGGTGACGACGCCCGACTGCGTGATGTCGCCTGCGGCGTTGACCGTGAGCAGGCCGGTGCCGACGGTCGATGTCCCCAGCAGGGTGGCGGTGGAGTTCGTGAGCGAGACGGCGTGGGCGCCGGAGTTGCTCAGGGCCACGGTACCCGTCAGGGTATTGGCGTTGCCGAGCGCGATCGTGCCGGCGCCCGCGTTGATGGTCACCGCCCCCGCGCCGGCGCTCTGCGTGATCGTGCCCGTCTGCGCCAGGCCGACGGACGTGACCGATACCGCGCCCGTGCCGGCCGCGACGTTGCCCAGGGTGAGCGCGTTGGCGCCGTTGTCGATGGTGACGTCGGAGCTGTGGTCGGTGTTGCTCAGGCTGACGGCGCCTGTGAAATCGTTGGCCTGCGACAGGTTGATGGTGTGCGCGGCGCTGAACGACGTCGCGCCCGCGCCGGCGGTCTGCGTGATCGCGCCGGTCTGCGTGATGCCGCCGGTGGTGGTGACGGTCAGCGTGCCGCTGCCCAGCGTCGAGGCGGCCAGCTTGATCGCGCTGGAGTCGTTGAGGGCGACGTTGCTCGCACCGGAGGTGTCGAGCGCGATCGCGCCGTTCATGCTGTTGTTGGCGGTCAGCGCGATCGAGCCGCCATGGGCGTTGATCGTCACCGCGCCCGCGCTGGCCGCCTGCGTGATCGTGCCGGTCTGCGACAGCGCGCCGTGCGAGGTGATGTTCAACGCGCCGGTGCCGACGCCGACGCTGCCGAGCGACAGCGCGTTGATGTCGTTGACGGTCACGTCGTGCGGGCCCGAATTGCTCAGCGCCACGCTGCCGGTGAAGTCGTTGCCCGCATCCAGCGTGATCGCGTTGCCGCCCGCCGCGAACGAGGCGACGCCCGCGCCGGAGGCCTGCGTGATCGCGCCGGCCTGCGTGATCGGGCCGGTGGCCACCACGGTCAGCAGGCCGTTGCCCACGCTCGAGGTGTCGAGTTCCAGCGCGCCCTGCGCCTTGAGCGTCACGTCGCCGCCGGAATTGTGGACGCCGGTGGGACCGGTGAAGCTGTTGGCGGTGTTGTCGAGCGTGATGGCGGCCGCGCCCGTCGTGAACGACGCCGAGGTCGCTCCGGCGGCCTGCGTGATCGCGCCGCCCTGGGTGATCGCGCCCGTGGTGGTCACCGACAGCGCGCCGCTGCCGAGCGACGACGCGCCGAACGACAGCGCACCCGACGCCAGGATGGCGGCGCCGCCGGTGCCGCTGTTGGTGAGGGTCAGCGTGCCGCCGAAGGTGTTGGTGGCGCCGCCCAGGTTGATGTCGTGCGTGCCACCGTCGAACGAGGCGTTGCCGGTGACCGCCAGCGCACCGGTCTGCGTGAGTGCGTTGCCGGCAGCGGCAGTGACGTCCAGGTCGCCGCTGACCGTCAGCGCCGGCAGCACGCTCGCGCCGGTGGCCGTCACGCTGATCGCGTTGGCAGGATTGATCGCGACCGCGATGGTCGACGCGCTGCCGCCGCTGAAGTAGTCGACGATGGAGCTGTCGGCCAGATGGCTGCCGAAGTTCAGCGACAGCAGCGAGCCCGAGAACGTGCCGGTGCGGGTGATCGATCCGGTGCTCGATCCGGTGTAGAACGCGTCGTCGGCCGCGTTGCCGATGCTCGTGTCGTTCAACACCAGGTTGCCCTGCGTCGCGAGGTAGACCGAATGGGTGCCGCTGTTGGACAGCGTGACCGGCCCGGTGAAATCGTTGCTGGCCAGGGACAGGTCGATCCCGTTGTTGCCCGCCGTGAACGATGCCGTGCCCGCGCCCGCGGCCTGCGTGATCGCGCCGGTCTGCGAGATGGGGCCGCCCGACGTGATCGTCAACGCGCCCGAGCCCGCCGTGATGCCGGCGATCTGGGTGGCGGAGGCGGCGCTGTTGTCGAGCGCGATGTCGTGGGCGCCGTTGTTGGCCAACGTGATGGCGCCCGACAGGTTGTTGGCATGCGTGTCCAGCAGGATCGCGCCGTTGCTGGTGATCAGCACCGCGCCTGCGCCCGCCGCCTGCGTGATCGCGCCGGTCTGGGTGAGGTCTCCGCCGTCGGCTCCGATGTTGAGCTGGCCGCTGCCCACGGTGCTGGCGGCCAGCTTCAGGGGGAGGTTGTTGTTCAGGTAGACGTCGTTGTTGCCGGCGTTGTTGACGCTCACCGTGCCGGTGAAGGCGTTGTTGCCGTTGTTGAGGAAGATGGCGCCATTGCTGGCGGTGAACGACGCCGGGCCCGCATTCGCGGCCTGCGTGATCGAACCGTTCTCCGACAGCGTGCCGTCGGTGACGATGGTCAGGGCGCCGCTCCCGACGGACGAGGTGAGCAGCTGCACGCCGCCGGTGGTCGTGACGGCGATGTCCGCGCTGCCGGTGCTGGCCAGGGTGAGGCTGCCGAACGAGTTCGTGGGCGTGGTGAGCGTGATGCCGTGCGTGCCGCTGTCGAACGAGGCGCCGCCCGCGACGACCAGCGCGCCCGATTGCGTGATGTCGCTGCCCGCCGCGGCCGTCACGTTGAGGTCACCGCTGACCGTCAGCGCCGGCAGCACGCTGGCGCCGGCGGCCGTGACGTTGACCGCCGACGTCGACGTCGTCGTGAGCAC
This sequence comes from uncultured beta proteobacterium, assembly GCA_903845345.1. Lineage (GTDB taxonomy): Bacteria > Pseudomonadota > Gammaproteobacteria > Burkholderiales > Burkholderiaceae_C > Scleromatobacter. Next base: position 8,293 of record CAIMXF010000216.1, on the reverse strand, counting down.
GACGCTGCTGGCGGCCCCGTTGGTGAAGAAGTCGCGAACGCTGTTGTCGACGGTATGGGAGGCGAGATCCAGGCTCACCGGAGCGCCGGTGGTGATGGCCGTCGTGCGCGTGAGCGTCGCGCCGGGGGTGCCCGCCGCGTCGATGGCGAAGGTGTTGCTGCCGGCGCCGATGTCTATCGCGCCGAGCGTCAGGCTGTTGGCGTCGCGCAGCGTGGCGACGCCGCCGGTGGCGGTCAGGTTCACGACGCCGGTGAAGTCGTTCGCGCCGTGGCCGAGGTTGGCGCTGTTCGTGCCGGCGTCGATGGTCACGGCACCCGCACCGGCCGCCTGCACGATGCCGCCGTTCTGCGAGATGTCGCCGCCCGACGTGATGTTCAGCGTGCCGCTGCCGACATCGCTCGTCGTGAACAGCAGCGCGCCGCTGCTGGTGATCGTGACGTTGTTGGCGCCGCTGTTGTGCAGGCCGACCGCGCCGGTGAACGCGTTGTTCGTCGCGTCCAGCGTGATGGGCGCGGCGCCGGCGCTGATGTCGCTCGCGCCGTCGACCACGAGCTGGCCCGAGGTCTGCGAGATCGCGCCGCCGTTGGAGGCCAGCTGGAAACCGCCGGCGACGTGGATGGCGCCGAGTTGCACGGCGCCCCGCGTGACGATGTGCAGGTTGCCGGCGTGTCCGGTATCGATGGACGAGGCGTTGTCCATCGTGAACGTGCTGGCATTCGTGCCCGGCGTGTTCGTGCCGCCGACGTCGGTGCCCGCGTTGATGTTGACCGACAACGAGGTGTTGCCGCCGGCGGACGTGAAGTTCGCGCCTGTGAAGGAGATGTTGCGCTGGGCGTTGAGGTTCAGCGTGCTGACCTGGCTGCCCGTCAGGCTGGATGCGGACACGTCTGCGGCGACGATGATGTCGCCCGATTGCGAATTGGTGCCCGCGCTGGTGGTCGTCACGTTGACGACGGCGTTGCTGGTCAATGCCGCGGCGAGCGCGCCGTTGGTGACGGTCGCGGTGTCGTCGGTCGAGTTGAAGCTGGCGTCGACGTTGGTCGAGGCTCCCGCCGCGCCGGCCACGATGGTGATGTTGTTCGGATCGAGCAGCCACGTGCCGCCCTGGCCCTTGGTCGCGGAGATGTCGATCTTGCCGGCGACCTGCAGCACATCGTGCGAGGACGTCTCGATGGCGCCGCCGTTGCCGCCGGCACTGCCGCCGGCCGCGGTGATGGTGCCGGTGAACTGGGTACGATCCTGCGACCACACGACCACGTTGCCACCGTTGCCGTCGGTGATCGCGTTGGCGTTGATCACGCTGCTGCCGGTGACGATCGCCTGGCTCGCGTTCGCGTCGCCGTCGGCGCCGGCGCCGTGCCAGTCGCCGCCCACGCGCACCACGCCGCCGCCAGCGGCGCCCGACACATCGATGCTCGCACTGCCGAACAGGCCGACGTCGGTGCCCGTCACCTTCACGGTGCCGCCGGTCTGCCCCGCGTCCTTGCCGCTCGCGTCCAGCGTGCCGCCGACGTTGACCACGCCCGAGCCGCCGCCATCGAGCACGATGACGCCGTTGCGCGAGCCGATGGAATGCGCCTGCACGATGCCGTCGACGTTGACGACCGTGCCCAGCAGCGCGTCGGTGGCCTTGGCCGAGATCAGCACCTGTCCGCCGTCGGCCTGCACGATGCCGCCCGAGTGCACCAGCGCCGCCGCGGTGGGCGCGTCCACCGACACCGACACCAGGTCGCTGCCGATCAGGTTCATCGTCACGCGGCCGCCGGCAGCCAGCGCCGCGGTGCCGCCGTCGGCGACGATCGTGCCCGTGTTGGACACCTGCGCGCCGGCCAGCGCGACGAAGCCCGCATTGAGCGTGCCCCGGTTGTCGACGAGGCCCGAGCTGCCGCTGAAGGCGTAGTTGCCGGACAGGTAGTCGGCATCGGACAGCTGCAGCGTCGAGGCCACCAGGCCCGCGGCGTTGACCTGGGCGCCAGGCGCGAACAGGATGCCGGCGTTGTTGATCAGGAAGACCTGGCCGTTGGCGTTGATCTGGCCGAAGATGCTGGTCGGGTCGCTGCCGATCACGCGGTTGAGCGTGCTGGAGGTGGCGCTCGGCTGCAGGAAGTTGACCTGCTCGCCGCTGGCGACGTTGAACGACTGCCAGTTGATGATGCCCTTGCTCGTCGTCTGCGTGATGTTGAGCGTGTTGCCCACCGGCGCCGCGATCGTCACGTTGCCCGAGGCCACCTGCCCGTTCTGCGGCAGCGCCCAGGCGTGCTGCATGCCGGCGCCGGCCAGCAGCGCCATCAGCAACCGGCTCGGCGCGGGCATGCGCACGCGCGCGGTCGCGAGCCTGAACCTGAAGCCGACTCGCAGCACCATCTGGCGCACGCGGAAGATGGAGGACGACAGCAGCGACGACTTGGACTTTTCCACGACAACCCCTAGCGTTTCACGGCGCAACGGGCGAGCGGCCCGGCAGCGCGTTTCTTGATCGACAGCCTTCGAGGAACGCGCGGCGCGCGGCCCTCCCCCTCAAATCAGAACCACTTCTGCAGCGAAGCCCACGCCCGCGTCTTGCGGTTGTCGGAGCCGGGCAAGTCGGACCTGTTGATGCGCCGAGCGATGTCCAGCCGCAGCTGGAAGTCGTCCCGGCTGGTCATGTTCAGGCCGACGCCGTAGCCGCCCAGCGTGTGCAGGTTGTTGGTGTCGGTGGACAGCGGGTCGTGGAAATCCTTCACGCGGCCGCCGTCGACGAACGCGCTGAGCACGAACGGCGCGTTGAACAGCGTCCATGCCGGCACGCGCTGGCGCAGTTCCAGCGTGCCCTGGAACAGGTCGTCGCCCACGCCGTCGCCCTCCGCGTACGCGCGCACGCCGCGCGGGCCGCCCAGCGACGACTTCTCGGAGGTGTCGAGGTTCTGGAACGCGATCTGCCCGCGCATCGACAGCAGCACGCTGGTGGTGTCGGTGATCGCCTGCAGGCGCTGGTAGTCGCCGTCGACGTGCTCGAACGCGCCGCTGGTCTTGTGGCCGCCGATCGGGTCGTTGTCCTTCGTGAGCTCGGACGCCGTCCTGATCTTGTTGTCGCCCGCGTTGAGCGTCAGCGTGAAGCTGTTGAGCGATCCGCCGAAATGCTCGTCGCGGAAGTCGCCGGTGACGCCCAGGTGGCCGACATAGAGGTCACGCTCGTCGTGGTTGGCGCGGCCCTGCGTGCGATCGTCGACGTTCTTGATGTCTCCGCCGCCCACCGCGAACAGGTTGAAGTTGCGCGAGCGGATGACGGGATGCTGCACGTCCAGCGAGCCGACAGCCGCGTAGCCATCGGCGTCCAGCGATTTCAGCGCCGAGCCCAGCACGTTGTAGTGCAGGTAGGTGGCGCTCAGCGTGGCCTTGGTGCCGTAGGGGCCCAGCGGCGCGGTGACGCCGCCGCGCACGAGGTCGACGCCGTTGTGCTCGCTGGCCAGTCCGCCGAGCGTCCACGATTCGCCCTGGCCGAGCAGGCCGTTGGCGACGAGGTCGGCGCCGACGCGCACTTGGCCGGTGCTCTCGTTGCCTTCGTTGTCGACGTAGCCGTCGCCGCCGAAGGTGCGGCCTTCGTCGACCACCTTCACGAGCAGGTCGGCCTCGCCGGTCTCCGCGCCGGGGCGCAGCACCGAAGTGACCTTCACGCCGGGCAAGTCGTTGAGCAGCAGCAGCGGGCGCTCGACGCTCTGCTCGGTGACGGCCGAGCCCCTGGGCAGCAGCTTCATGTAGCCGTCGACGATCTGCGGACTCACGCGCTGCGTGTTGACCTCGGCATGCGTCTGCCCGATCCGCGCCTCGAGCACGCGCAGCGTGACGACGCCGTTGGGAACCTCCTGCGCGGGCACGAAGACCTGCGTCAGGAAGAAGCCGGCGTCCTTGTAGCGGTTCTTGATCGCCTCGGCGGCATCGAGCAGCTGGTCGGTGCCGGCCTGCTTGCCGACCCAGGGCTGCACCAGCGCCAGCAAGTCGTCGGAGGAGAAGATCGTGTTGCCGGTGACCCGGAATCCCTTGACCAGCAGGGTGGGGCCGTCGGCGGCGGCGGGCGCGCGCGGCGCATCGGCGGGCGGCAGGACGTTGGCGTCCTTCTTCAGCTCCTGCGGTGGCGGCGGCGCGGACTCGAGCGCGCGGCCGGCGTTGGCATTGGAAGGAGCCTGCTGGGCGAGGAGCGGAGCGGACGCGCCCACGCTCGCCAGGGCGACGACGACGTAGCCCAACCCGCGACGGGTATGAGATTTCAACTGAGTCTCCTTCCTCTGTTCGGCCCGGCGCGGCGGGCGCTCATGTGTCTCGCAGCACGCCTGACCAGCCTGCGAATGCAAGGAATTGTTATCCGAACTGGGCGGGAGCGCATCCCCCTGAGTGGTCATTTACACGGCTGGCCGCGTATGGAGGCGGGGGTATTGGAGTCAACCCCTATTCCCTCTGCGCGACGACACGGAACGGTCACGAAACGCCGCGTCGGCGGCTCAAATCCATGGGTCCGAAAACGGCGAGAAGCGGCGCGGCGCGTGCCTATGATGACGGCATGGAAATCGATCCCGACATCGCCTGGAACGCCCTGGCGGCGCACGACGCGCGCTTCGACGGCCGCTTCTTCGTGGGGGTCACGTCGACCGGCATCTACTGCCGCCCCGTGTGCCGCGTGCGCACGCCGCGGCGCGAGAACTGCCGCTTCTACGCCAACGCCGCCAGCGCCGAACAGGCCGGCTTCCGGCCCTGCCTGCGCTGCCGGCCGGAGCTCGCTCCGGGCCTGAGCCTGATGGACTCGTCGCAGGTGCTGGCGCAGCACGCGGCCCGCATGATCGACCACGCGGTGCGCGTCGGCGCGTCGGTGCGCATGCCCGATCTCGCGGCCCGGCTGGGCGTCACCGAGCGCCACCTGCGACGCGTGTTCGCCCAGGCGCACGGCGTCAGCCCGATCGACTACCTCACCACGCAGCGCCTGCTTCAGGCCAAGCAACTCCTCACCGACACCGACTTGCCCGTCACCGAAGTGGCGCTGGCCTGCGGCTTCGAGAGCCTGCGACGCTTCAATGCCGTGTTCGCCGAGCAGGTGCGGCTCAAGCCGACCGAGTTGCGCAAGGCCGGCATCGCGGCGCGCACGGCGCCGGCCGGGCGCGGCCCGGGCCTGCGCGTTCGGCTGGGCTATCGGCCGCCGTATGACGTCGCCAGCATGCTGGCGTTCTGGCAACAGCGCGCGCTGGCTGGCGTCGAGGAGGTCGACGGCCGCACGATCCGCCGCACGTGGAGCGCGCCGCGACCGGCCGCCGACGAGCCCGGCCAGGCCGGCGCCGCGGCCGAGCCGGCCCGAGGCTGGATCGAGATCGAGTTCATGGAGGAGCGCCACGAGGTCGAACTGCGCGCCGGCGCCAACCTCGCCGCGCACGGCGGGCAGCTGGTCGAGGCGGCGCGCCACGCACTCGACCTCGACGCGGACCCCGCGCACATGGCGCCGCTGCTGGCGACGCTCGCCGCGCTGCATCCCGCCTCGGCGATGGCCGCCGGCCTGCGCATGCCCGGCAGCTTCGACGGCTTCGAGACGGCCGCGCGCATCGTGCTGGGCCAGCAGGTGACCGTGGCCGCGGCCCGCACGCTGACGCGCCGGCTCATCGAGCGCTTCGGCGTGCCGGTGGCGACGCCGTGGCCCGCGCTGCACCGCTGCTTTCCCGACGCCGCCACGATCGCCGCGGCCACGCCCGAGTCGATCGGCGAGCTCGGGATCGTGCGCCAGCGCGCGGCCGCGTTGCAGGCGCTCGCGCGCGCGGTGGCGGGCGGACTGCCACTGCACCGCGGCGCGCCGCTGGCGAGCACGCAGGCGGCGCTGCTCGCGCTGCCCGGGATCGGCGACTGGACGACGCAGTTGCTCGCGCTGCGCGTGCTGGGCTGGCCCGACGCGTTCCCGGCCACCGACATCGGCTTGCTGAAGGCGATGGGCCTGGCCCAGGCGCGTGACGCGCCGCAGGCCCTCGCGATGGCCGAAAGCTGGCGGCCGTGGCGCTCCTATGCCGTCATCGCGCTGTGGCGAGCGTTGGAATCCAGCGACACGCCAAGGCCTGTTTCGCCGCCAAAGGCGACACCCCCCACGAAACGAAGTGCGGCCCGAAAAGCGCCTGCGAACGCTTCCCGCCCGGCCATTGCCAAGGAATCTCGATGACCCGACCCGCCTCTTCCGCCCTGCCCGCCCGCCGCACGACCGGCTCCGGCCTCGTCCAGGGCGTCATCGAGACGCCGCTGGGCCCGCTCACCGCGCTGGCCGGCGACGATGGCCTGATGGGCCTGTGGTTCCACTGCCAGCAGCACGGCCCCGGCACGCTGGACGCGCCGGTCGACGACGCGCAGCGCTGGATCGCCCAGGCGCGGCGCGAGCTCGCGCTCTACTTCGCCGGGCGCCTGCGCGTGTTCGAGGTGGCGCTGGCGCCGCAGGGCACGCCGTTCCAGGAGGCCGTCTGGCAACGCCTGCGGGCGATCCGCTGCGGCGACACCATCAGCTACGGCCGCATCGCGCGCGAGATCGGCAGTCCGCAGGCCTCGCGCGCGGTGGGCGCGGCCGTGGGACGCAACCCGATCTCGGTCATCGTGCCGTGCCATCGCGTCATCGGCGAGAACGGCACGCTGACCGGCTACGCCGGCGGGCTCCCTCGCAAGGTGGCGCTGCTGGACATCGAAGGCGCCGCCCTCGGCGCCGGTGCACACGACGAGGCGCAGGCCGTGCGGCTCTAGTCGCCCGGCATGGAGCGCGTGTACGACGCGCGGGCCGGCGAGCAGATCATGGCGCCGGTCCACGCCGTTGCGATCACTTGAAGAAGCACTTCATCTCGAATTCGTAGGTCGAGATCCGCGAGGCGTGCGCCTCCACCGGCTCGCGCCTGACCGCGCCGTCGGCGGCGGCCAGGTGGTACGGCGTGACCGAGCAGCGGCCCGGCGTCAGGTCGACCTCGATCTCGTACTGCTCGCCCGCCTTGGGCGTGAACGCGGGCACCTTGCAGACGCCGGCCTGGCGCGCGCGCACCTCGGTCTGCGTGTCGGGCATCAGCGAATGCATCACCTCGGTGGCGGTGACCGTCGGGAACACGGCGCGCGGGCCGATCACCAGTTCCTCCTCGGCGCGCACGTAGCGTTCGAGCGTCGCGGGGGACACCGGCTTGTCGTCCAGCATGCCGATGCGCTCTGCGTCGCGGCTGTTGCCGCCGGTCATGCCGAGGTTGGCCGTCGCGAAGCACGACGGCGAATCGAACAGGGCGATGTCCGCGTAGTACGCGTACGGATGCAGGTTCACCACCCGCACCTTGGCCGCCACCGCGCCCTTGGGCGGCTCCCTGTATTTCGGCGGCGCGTCGGGCACCGCGCTGCAGGCCACCAGCACCGCCGCGCCCGCGAACGCCATGCCCGAGCGCATGCGGGACGGACGCGGGCACCCGTGGGCATTTGCAGTGGAGGGGGAGTGGTCGTTCATGGCGGAGGTCCTGCCCTGTGTATCGGCCCCGTGCCTGAAAAGCTGTAGATCGTGTGGCGACTGACACGATCGCTTCCGGCACGCAGGCACTCGTTGGCGGGAATGAACGGGATATCGGACGCTTTTCGGGCGATCTGAAGCACGCGGGCGCGCGTCGAGGCGCAATCTCCCGATTGCCCGGCAAGACGACACAGCCGCGTCAGCGGCCGGCACCAACGAAAACGGGCTGCAATCTCGCGATTGCAGCCCGCATCTGGTTTGGCGGAGTGGACGGGACTCGAACCCGCGACCCCCGGCGTGACAGGCCGGTATTCTAACCAACTGAACTACCACTCCACGTGGCGGACACAACGAGCGACACCGCTCGAGGCGCTGCAAGCGGTCGAAGGCCTGCGATGTGACTGGTGACCCCAAGGGGATTCGAACCCCTGTAACGACCGTGAAAGGGTCGTGTCCTAGGCCTCTAGACGATAGGGCCAGTCTTGCAACGATTCTGCACCAGGTCGCCCTGGATCAAAAACGGGCTGCATCCTGTCGACTGCAACCCGCTGGTATTTTGGCGGAGTGGACGGGACTCGAACCCGCGACCCCCGGCGTGACAGGCCGGTATTCTAACCAACTGAACTACCACTCCTTGCGCTGTGCGTGCCATCCTCGTGCTGGTGGGTGCTGAGAGGCTCGAACTCCCGACCTACGCCTTGTAAGGGCGCCGCTCTACCAACTGAGCTAAGCACCCATTTCATTGCTTAGTCAGACAAACTAATAACGCGTGTCATTGCGTTAGGGACACTATTATATTACAAATCGAGTAATTTAAGGGTGTTTATCACT
>CAIMXF010000215.1 GCA_903845345.1 uncultured beta proteobacterium | reverse complement strand
GGCGGCGGCGACGGGGGCGTGGGAGCCGGCGGCGGCGTGGGAGCGGGCGGCGGCGACGGCGGCGTCGGGGCCGGCGGCGTGGCGCTGCAGCTGGTGGCGATCGTCCAGGGCTGGCCGGAGCCGGTGGCGCCACTGCTGGTCGCGGGATCGTTGCCCTGCGTCCACCAGTTGGCCTTGTAGGTCTTGCCGGCCTCGGTGACGGTGTCGCCGGCCACGTAGGCCGTCGCCGCGCTCCAGGGTTGGCATTCGGTGGTGGCGTGCGCACCGGAGGAGGCGAGCGTGGTGCCGGCGACGGCGGCCGACAGCATCGCGATGCGTTCGAGGCGCCGTTTCCTCTCGATCGGGGTCAGGGAAGGGGTCATTTCGGGCTCTCCTTGTTGTTGCCCGGCGCCTTGCGGCGTACCGGTGCGACCGAGTCTCAGTGGTATCAGTGATGTTGTCCACTACAAGACCAGTAAGGCTTTCCCTGAGCGCGCACACGCCCCCGCCGAACAATGCTCCGTCTGCGGAGACGTGGCGGCTTTCCGATGGATTCCCTTCGGTTGAGCGCGGCCCGGAAGGGTCGGGTCGCAGGTTTCGCTGGATAGGTACCAATAAAATACCACCCGGTCGCGCTTCGGCATGCGGCTTGCTGCGTGACCCTGGGCGACGCATGTCGCGCGCCCCCGACCCGCGCATGAATCCATTCACGAATTGCATGACTGTTACCGGGCCCGAAGGTTACGAGCCAATTACACTCGCACAGACGCCCATTGCCCCGCTGATAACGGGTAAACCCGCATCTATGGCAGGTTCCTCGGTGTAACTCCCGTTCGCCGGGCGACAGGACGAAGGTACGGTGCGAAGCCGGCGTCGCGAGATTGGGCGAGCCCCGCGCCACGGAACTGCCCGTGGCAGCGAGGTTCGCCCAATCTTGTCTTTGAACCTTGTGATTGGAGCTTGCTCATGAACCGTCCCGCCATGGAAGGGTTGCGCCTGAACGTGCCCGCCTACGTCAAGCACGACCGCCTCGTCTCCTGGGTCGCGCAGATCGCCGCGCTGACCCAGGCCGCCGATGTCTACTGGTGCGACGGCACCGAGGCCGAGTACGACAGGCTGTGCGACCAGCTCGTCTCCGCCGGCACGTTCAAGCGACTGAACCCGGCCAGGCGCGCCAACAGCTACCTCGCCTGCAGCGATCCGACGGACGTCGCGCGGGTGGAAGACCGCACCTTCATCTGCAGCGAGAAGAAGGAATCGGCCGGCCCGACCAACAACTGGGAGTCGCCCGAGAAGATGCGTGCGCTGCTGCAGAACGGCCAGGCCGACGGCACGCCAGCGCTGTTCGCCGGCGCGATGCGCGGCCGCACGCTGTACGTGGTGCCGTTCTCGATGGGCCCGCTGGGCTCGCCGATCTCGCACATCGGCGTCGAGCTGTCGGACAGCCCGTACGTGGCCGTCAACATGCGCCTGATGACGCGCATGGGCCGCGGTGCGCTGGACGTGCTCGGCACCGACGGCGAGTTCGTGCCCTGCGTGCACACCGTCGGAGCGCCGCTGGAGCCGGGCCAGAAGGATGTCTCCTGGCCCTGCAACAAGACGAAGTACATCGTCCACTACCCCGAGACGCGCGAGATCTGGAGCTACGGCTCGGGCTACGGCGGCAACGCGCTGCTGGGCAAGAAGTGCTTCGCGCTGCGCATCGCGTCGAACATGGGGCGTGACGAAGGCTGGCTGGCCGAGCACATGCTGATCCTGGGCGTGACCAATCCGCAGGGCGTCAAGCGCCACATCGCGGCGGCGTTCCCCAGCGCCTGCGGCAAGACCAACTTCGCGATGCTGATCCCGCCGGCGGGCATGCCGGGCTGGAAGGTGACGACCATCGGCGACGACATCGCCTGGATCAAGCCCGGCGCCGACGGCCGGCTGATGGCGATCAACCCGGAAGCCGGCTACTTCGGCGTCGCCCCGGGCACCAACGAGCAGACCAACCCGAACTGCATGGCCAGCCTGACGAAAGACGCGATCTTCACCAACGTCGCGCTGACCGACGACGGCGACGTGTGGTGGGAAGGCATGGGCGAGCCGCCCGCGCACTGCATCGACTGGCAAGGCAAGGACTGGACGCCCGCCATCGCCAGGGAGACCGGCGCCAGGGCCGCGCACCCGAACGCGCGCTTCACCGTCGCCGCCACCAACAACCCGGCGCTCGACGAAGCCTGGGACGACCCGAAGGGCGTCGCGATCGACGCGTTCATCTTCGGCGGCCGCCGCTCCACCACGGTGCCGCTGGTGACCGAGGCGCGCGACTGGGTCGATGGCGTCTACATGGCCGCGACGATGGGCTCCGAGACCACCGCCGCCGCCGCGGGCCAGCAAGGCGTCGTGCGCCGCGACCCGTTCGCGATGCTGCCGTTCACCGGCTACAACATGAGCGACTACTTCCAGCACTGGCTGGACATGGGCGAGAAGCTGGAAGCCCGCGGCGCGAAGCTGCCGGCGATCTTCTGCGTGAACTGGTTCCGCAAGGGCGCCGACGGCAAGTTCGTGTGGCCGGGCTACGGCGAGAACATGCGCGTGATGGCGTGGATGCTGGGGCGCATCGACGGCATCGCCGGCGGCACGGAGAACGTGTTCGGCACCAGCCCGCGCTACGAGGACCTGGACTGGAACGGCCTGGGCTTCAGCCGCGAGCAGTTCGACAGCGTCATCGGCGTCGACCAGTCCGCCTGGCGACAGGAGCTGACGATGCACGACGAGCTGTTCACGACGCTCGCGTACCACCTGCCGGCGCAGCTCGCCGCCACCCGGAGCCGCATCGCGGCCGCGCTCGGCTGATCCGCCGCACGTGCGCGCGCAGGCCGCCTGCGGGCGGCCTTGTCGCTGGCGGGCGCGGCGCCTGTATCCTGCGCGGACGATGCGCCTGCAGATCCTGTCCGACCTCCACCTCGAAACCGAGACCTTCGAGGCCCATCCCGCGCCCGGCGCGGAGCTGCTGATCCTCGCCGGCGACATCGACCGCGCGTGGGACGGCCTGCGTCGCTTCGCGCACTGGCCGGTGCCCGTGGTCTTCGTGCCGGGCAACCACGAGTTCGACAACCGGGACGTCGACCAGGCTGCGATCGACCTGCGCACGTTCTGCGATTCGCTGGGCATCCGCATGCTTCACCGCGACACCGCCGTCGTCACGGACGATGCGGGCCGTCGCATCCGCTTCTGCGGCACCGTGCGCTGGAGCGATTTCGACCTGTTCGGCGAAGCCGGGCGTGCGAAGGCGCTGCGGGCCGGCTCGTACTTCCAGCGCGTGATGGGCGCGACCCGCCACGGCCAGCCGTTCGACGCCGAGGCCGTGCGCGTGCTCGGCCTGTCCTGCCGGGCCTGGCTCGAGCGCGTGTTGCAGGAATCGCCACAAGGGCGCTGGGACAGGACCGTGGCGATCACGCATTTCGCGCCCAGCCTGCGCAGCGCCGACCCGCGCTACGGGCCGCAGCCGACGACGGCCAGCTTCTGCAATGCCGACGACGACCTGATTGCGCGGGCCGACCTGTGGATCCACGGCCATCTGCATTGCCGCCACGACTACCTGGTGACGCGACCCGGACTGCACGCCTCCCGCGTGGTGTGCCAGGCGCGCGGCCTGGAAAAGAAGGGCGAAGCCGAGGGCTACGACCCGCTGCGACTGATCGAGGTGTGAGGCGCGAGGTCAGCCGCCGAGCTTGCGGCCCAGCCAGAGGCGCCACGGGGCGACCGGAACGGCGACGCGGGCCCGCGGCATCCCGCCAGGCAAGAGCGAGTCGTCATGGCGGGTCCGCAACGCTTCGTCGAGTGCGAACGCGGTGCCCATGTCGGCCAGGTCCGGCGCAGGCCGCGCCGGCGCCCGACCGAAATTGCGAAGGAACGTGGGGCGTGAAGCGTTGTTCATCGGGCACTCCGTCGGTTGTTACCGTGAAGACAGTGTGTAGGAACGTAACGGGTCTGATACGAGGAAATGTGTGTCGGATGCCCGACAGTACGGACGGTTGAATCTCACGACTCCCTCCATTGGGCGATGGCAGGGTCCTGGGTTCGCGCATTAAGCTGGCAGCGTCGAATCGGGGGCGCAAGCGTCGCGCCCCTGGACATCCCTGGGAGACGCCCCCATGCGCACCATGCCGCTTCAACTCCTGACCTGGGGCACGATCACCGCTGCCGTCGGCAGCGCGGTGTGGCTGTCCAACTCTGACCAGGGCGCGTTCTTCTGTTCATCCGGCTACCGCGCCACCAGCCAGGCGATGGGCATCGACATCCCGCTGCCCACCGAACCCACGCACGCCGGTGCCTCGGCGAAAACGACCAAGTCGACGGCCGCCAAGCAGTCGCTCGAGGCCAGCGCGAGCTGATCCGTGCGCCCGGCGCGGCGTCGCGGCGCCCTGCCTGCGTGCGGTGCGTGGCTCAGTAGATCGGCTACTGAACTCGGAATTCGATTAATCCAGCTTCTTGCCAGACGCTCGCGCCTCCAAAATCCCGCCCGAGCGTGACGGCGACGCCGAGTCGAGCCCGACCCGGCCGCCGCGCGGCGAGGGATTTCCGATGAAAGTGATCGTTCTGGGCGCCGGCATCATCGGCGTCGCCACCGCCTGGTACCTGCTCGAAGAAGGGCACGACGTGGCCGTCGTCGACCGCCAGCCCGCGGCTGCGCTCGAGACGAGCTTCGCCAACGGTGCCCAGATCTCCGTTTGCTTCTGCGAGCCCTGGGCCAACGCCGGCGCGCCGCTGAAGGTGGCCAGGTGGATGCTGCAGGCCGACTGGCCGCTGCTGTTCCGCCCGCGCCTGGACCCGCACCAGTGGCGCTGGGCGCTGAGCTTCCTGGGCCAGTGCAACGATGCGGCGTTCGCACGCAACGTGCAGCAACTGGTCGCGCTGGGGCGCTACAGCCACGAGTCGCTGAAGTCCGTCGTGGCGTCCACCGGCATCGAGTACGACCGGCTGCAGCGCGGCATCCTGCACTTCTTCTCGTCGGCCGCCGACCACGAATCCGGCGTCAAGGCCGCCGCCCTGATGCGCGACCACGGCGTCGACCGCCGCGTGCTCGGGCGCGACGAGGTGCTGCAGGTCGAGCCGGCGCTCAAGGCGTTCGGCGACCGCATCCACGGCGGCACGTACACGCCCAGCGACGAGTCGGGCGACGCGCGCGTCTTCACGCAGAAGCTGGCCGAGCGTTGCGCGGCGCGCGGGGCGACGTTCCTGTACGAGCACGACATCCTCGGCTTCGACAAGACCGGCTCGGCGATCGCCGCGGTGCGCCTGCGCGACCGCGCGACGCTGCGCGACACGTCGCTGGCCGGCGACCAGGTCGTCGCCGCCACCGGCTCGTTCACCGCGCCGCTGCTGCGCCAGCTCGGCATCTACTTGAACATCTATCCGGCCAAGGGCTACTCGGCGACGCTGCGGCTGAAGCGCCCGCAGGACGCCAGCGTCGTCAGCCTGCTGGACGACACCCGCAAGATCGCGATCTCGCGCCTGGGCGACCACGTCCGCATCGCCGGCACCGCCGAGATGGCCGGCTACGACACCCGCGTCGACAGCGCCACCGCGCGCGTGCGCTGCGCCGCGCTGGTGCGCCGCTACGAGCAGCAGTTTCCGGGCGTGGCCGACACGTCGGAGCCGAACTTCTGGGCCGGGCTGCGCCCGAGCACGCCGAACAACCTGCCTTACATCGGCCGCAGCGCGATCTCGAACCTGTGGCTCAACGCCGGCCACGGCACGCTGGGCTGGACGCACGGCGCCGGCTCGGGCCGCGCGCTGGCGGAGCTGATCAGCGGACGCCGTCCGCAGCTGGACTACGGCTTCTGCGGCGAGGCGCTGCCGTCGCGCCGCCCGCTGGTGTCGCTGCCGTCGCGCTCCTGGGCCTGACGACCCGCGTCAGCGATCGTCGGCCAGCGACGCGCTGTCGGGTGCCTGGTCGCGGTACGCCGGCTTGAACAGCCGGTAGAGCCACCAGGCGGCGCACAGCGCGCCCAGCGCCAGCTCGCCGCAACCGGCCCAGTGGTCGCCCGCGGTCGTCGCCACGCCGAGCGTGTAGCTGCCGGCGCCGAGGCAGGCGAGCGCGACGACGCCGACGGTCACGTAACGGGCGACCGCGCCCAGCACCGGACCCAGCGTCTGCCGCGGCGCGATCGCGACGAACACCACAAGGAAGAAGACGACATAGCCCAACCAGGTCGGCATGTGCGCGGCGCCGTCGATCAGAACCGGCCGCGCCCGGGCGGCCCGCCACGGCGCGGCGGCGGACGCCTAGTCGTCGTCACGGCCTTGGGCAAGGGGCGACTGACGTCGGCCAGGCGCATCACGCTCTGCACGATGTCCTCGATCGCCTCGTCAAGGGTGGCCGGCGGCTCCAGCGTCTCGATCTCGGCCAGCAACGCGTCGGCGTCCTCGAGGTCGTCCGGGTCGAACGCGGCGTACAGCACGGCCATCGGCTCGAGCGTGTCCTGCGAGTCCATGTTCATCAGCGCCGGGAACAGCTCCATCGCCGCGGAGAAGCCGGCCGCCCACGGCATCATCGACTCGAGCGGATCGGCCTCGTCGTCCAGCTCGAACACCCACGGGTCGAACCACTGGCGGCCAGAGATCGCCGTCATCAGCTCGCGGTAGCGGCGCTGCACCAGGCCCTGCAGCTCGTGCAGGCCGGGCCACTTGTCGGCCAGGGGCCGGCCGTCGATGTCGAACACGTGCCTGATCCAGGCGCCGGCAGGCACCGGGGTGGGCTGCAGCAGCACGCCGCACAGATAGCCGTCGAGCATGCTGATGTCGAGCGGCTCGAGCGGCTCGGGAATCTTGTCCAGCAGCGTCTGCAGCCGGTTCATGTCGGCTTCGCCCAGCGGCGGCAGCGGAGCGGGAGAGGCGGGCGAGGTCATGGCGCGATTGTCGCCCCATGGGATCATTGCGGGATGACTTCACGCCACTTCCTCTTCATCGTTTCCAGCGCCCGCGTGCCGGGCGCGCTCGGCAACACCGAATGGCTAGCAAGGGAAGCCGCGCGCCACCTGCCGGCCGGCGCCACCGGCACCTGGCTGCACCTCAACAGGCTGGACCTGGCCGACTTCGAGGATCGACGCCACGACATCGGCACGTATCCGATGCCCAGCGGCGACACCCACCGCCTGCTCGAAGCCACGCTGGCCGCGACCGACCTCGTGTTCGTGACGCCGCTGTACTGGTACAGCTTTCCGAACCGCCTGAAGCGCTACCTCGACCACTGGAGCGCGTGGATGCGCGTCGAAGGCCTGGATTTCAAGGGCCGGATGCAGGGCAAGCGCGTGTGGGCGATCACCACCAGCGGCAACCGCGAGAAGTCGCAGCCGATGTTCGACAGCCTGAAGCTGTGCGCCGAGTTCCTGGCGATGCGCTGGCAGCCGCCGCTGTGGGGCCAGGGCGGCGCGCCGGGCGCGGTCGAGAAGGATGCCGCAGCGGTCGCGGCAGCGGCGAACTATTTCGGTGCATCGGCAACCTGACCGAGGGCGTCGCTTCAGGTCACTCCCCCTGAAATAGGGATGCGTTTCCCCAAACGGGCTCGTACATTGGATTCCGTTGTGTTGACCGATCCAGGAGCTCTGGGAGGGGACGGGGCCGGTCAACATTCACAGTCCCAACGACGTCCTTCTCGCGAAGGACTTGAAGCCCACCCTCGCGGTGGGTTTTTTTTCGCCCGCACACGCTCGAATATACGCAACGTTCGTTGTGCAAATATACGCTCTGAGTTCAAATGCGGACTCATGATCACGCAACAAGTGCTCCTGCGCGACGCCATGCGGCGCCTGGCCATGACCCGCGACGCCTTCGCCGACCGCATCGGAAGCCGCCGCCGCGCCCTCGACAGCTGGCTGCTGCCCGACGATTCCAACGAATTCCGCGCGATGCCCGAGGTGGCCCGGCGCTTCGTGCAGGAGATCCTGGCCAACGCCGCAGCGTGCGCCGAGGCCGCTACGCAAAGCGTATATCGCGAGCCGGCGAAGCCCGGCGTGGCGCTGACGCACCTGCTGTCCGTCGACCAGTTCACGCGCGAATCGGCGGAGGACCTGTTCAGGCTGGCCGACGTGATGCTGCCGATCGCACGCCGCCGCAAGGTCACGCGGGTGCTCGAGGGCGCGGTGCTGGCCAACCTGTTCTTCGAGGCCAGCACGCGCACCCGCGTCAGCTTCGGCGCGGCGTTCTGCCGGCTCGGCGGCTCGGTGTGCGACACCACGGGCTTCACGTTCTCGTCCATGGCCAAGGGCGAGTCGATCCATGACACGAGCCGCGTGATCGCCGGCTACGCCGACGCGATCGTCGTGCGCCATCCCGAGCAGGGCGCCGTTGCCGAATTCGCGCGCGCCACCAACGTGCCGGTGGTCAACGGCGGCGACGGCCCCGGCGAACATCCGACGCAGGCGCTGCTCGACCTCTACACGATCCAGCGCGAATTCTCGCGCCTGGGCAAGCACGTGGACGGCGCGCACATCGCGCTGGTGGGCGACCTCAAGTACGGCCGCACGGTGCATTCGCTGATCAAGCTGCTGGCGCTGTACAAGGGCGTGCGTTTCACGCTGATTGCGCCGCCGTCGCTGGAGATGCCCGCGGCGATCATCGACCGCGTCAGCCGCAACGGCAACGTCGTGGAGGTGCGCGACTCGCTGCAAGGCCTGGCCGACGCCGACATCGTCTACGCCACGCGCATCCAGAAGGAACGCTTCGCCGAGGAATCCATCGAGGGCTACGGCGCCGCGTTCGAGATCGACCGCGCGCTGGTCGAGCGCGTCTGCAAGCCCGACGTCGTCGTCATGCACCCGCTGCCGCGCGACAGCCGCCCCGGCTCGCACGACCTCGCCGCCGATCTCGACGGCGATCCGCGGCTGGCCATCTTCCGCCAGGCCGACAACGGCATCCCCGTGCGCATGGCGATCTTCGCGTCGCTGCTGGGCGTCGACAAGCTGGTGCAGCGCTCGATGCGCGACGCGCAGTGGACGCCGCCCACGTTCATCGGGCCGGAAGACAGCCCGTTTCACGGGCTCGACTGATCCGTCGCGGCTTCTCGATCGGGAAGCCGTCTTCCAGCGCCGTGCGCCAGTAGCCGATGAACGCCTGCACCGCGCGCGGCACCACCGGGCTGTACGGCCGGATCGCGTAGAGGTGCTCGCCGAAGGCGCCCACGGGCTTCCATTGCGGCAGCACCAGCTGCAGCTTGCCGGACCGGACGGCGGCCTGGGCGCTGAAGTCGGGCAGCAGCGCGATGCCCAGCCCAGCGAGCGCGGCCTCGCGCAGCGCCTCGCTGTTGTTGGCCGCGAACACGCCGCGCACGCCGACGCTCACGCGGCCGGCTTTCGCGACGCGGGCGTCGTGCTCGAAGCTCCACGTGGGCGTGTCGCCCGGGCGCAGGTAGTGCAGGCAGTCGTGCGCCGCGAGATCGGCCGGCGTCGCGGGCACGCCCGCCCGGCGCAGGTACGCGCGCGAGGCGACGAGCCAGCTGCGCGTGGAGCACAGCGGCCAGGCGACGTGGGTGTCGGGCGGCGCGGCGGTGTGGCGCAGCGCGACGTCGAAGCCATCCTGCGTCATCGCGACGAGGCGATCCGACAGCTCCAGTTCGACGCGCACCCGTGGGTACGCGCGCAGGAAGCCGGACAGCCGCGGCACGATCTGCTGGCGGCCGAGCGCCACCGGCGCGGCGACGCGCAGCACGCCGTGCGGCTCGCCGACCAGGTCCTGCACGCCTGCGAAGCCCTGCTCGATCTGCGCGAACGCCGCGCGCGTGGCCTCGACCAGCCGCTCGCCGGCCTCGGTCAACCGCACGCTGCGCGTGGTGCGGCGCACGAGCGGCACGCCGGCAGCGCGTTCGAGTTCGGCCACGCGCTGGCTCATCGCCGCCTTGCTCAGGCCCAGCCGCTGCGCCGCGGCGGTGAAGCTGCCGGCGCTCTGCAGAACGCCCAGGCCGTGCACGTGCGACCACAGCGACTCGATCTTTCGGGCGTCCATCGTTGTTCCGGATTTATGGTCACCTATTGTTCACCCAAACGAACAGTGAATCCAGCGCCGCGCTCTTCCCGCGGCGGGGTCGAGTGCCTAGACTCGTCGTTCCAGAGCCGAAATTCGCAGGAGACCGCCATGTCCACGCCCGCCTTCACGTCCGCCACCCCCGTCGGCCACTTCATCGGCGGCGAACGCGCGGTGCATGCCGACGCGCGCAAGCAGGCCGTGTGGAACCCGGCGACCGGCGCCGTCGCGCGACAGCTGCACCTGGGCACGGCGGCCGACGTCGACACCGCCGTCGCCGCGGCGAGCAAGGCGTTCGACGGCTGGACCAACACGCCGCCGATCCGCCGCGCGCGCGTCCTCAACAAGTTCCTGGGCCTGCTCAACGAGCACAAGGAGGAGCTCGCCGCGATGATCACCGCCGAGCACGGCAAGGTGTTTTCCGACGCGCAGGGCGAGGTCGCGCGCGGCATCGACGTCGTCGAGTTCGCCTGCGGCATCCCGCAGCTGCTCAAGGGCGACTACACCGACCAGGTGTCGACCGGCATCGACAACTGGACGATGCGCCAGTCGCTGGGCGTGGTCGCCGGCATCACGCCGTTCAACTTCCCGTTCATGGTGCCGTGCTGGATGTTCCCGGTGGCACTGGCCTGCGGCAACTGCTTCATCCTCAAGCCCAGCGAGCGCGATCCGTCGCCCAGCCTTCTGATCGCCGAACTGCTGCAGCGCGCCGGCCTGCCCGACGGCGTGTTCAACGTCGTGCAGGGCGACAAGACCGTCGTCGACGCGCTGCTGGTTCATCCCGACGTCAAGGCCGTGTCCTTCGTCGGCTCGACGCCGATCGCGCAAACCATCTACGAGACCGGCGCCCGCCACGGCAAGCGCGTGCAGGCGCTGGGCGGCGCGAAGAACCACATGGTCGTGATGCCGGACGCCGACATCGAGCAGTCCATCGACGCGCTGATCGGCGCGGCTTACGGCTCGGCCGGCGAACGCTGCATGGCGATCTCGGTGGCGGTGCTGGTGGGCGACGTCGCCGACCGGCTGCTGCCCGCGCTCGCGGAACGCGCGAAGACGCTGGTCATCGACAACGGCATGAACCCGGCCGCGGAGATGGGCCCGGTCGTCACGAAGGAGGCGCTCGCGCGCATCGAGGGCTACATCGACCTCGGCGTTCAGGAAGGCGCGACGCTGCTGGTGGACGGCCGCGGCCACAAGGTGTCGGGCCACGAGAACGGCTTCTTCACCGGCGGCACGCTGTTCGACAACGTCACGCCGCAGATGCGCCTCTACAAGGAGGAGATCTTCGGCCCGGTGCTGGCCTGCGTGCGCGTGCCCGACTTCACCGCCGCGGTCGACCTCGTCAACGCGCACGACTACGGCAACGGCGTGGCCTGCTTCACCAGCGACGGCAACGTCGCGCGCGAGTTCGCGCGCCGCATCCAGGTGGGCATGGTGGGCATCAACGTGCCGATCCCGGTGCCCATGGCCTGGCACGGCTTCGGCGGCTGGAAGAAGAGCCTGTTCGGCGACATGCACGCCTACGGCGAAGAGGGCGTGCGCTTCTACACCAAGCAAAAGAGCGTGATGCAGCGCTGGCCGGCGTCGATCGGCAAGGGCGCCGAATTCGCGATGCCGACGGCCAAATGAGGCTCAGCGGGCGATGTCGCGGCGGAAAGCCTCGACCGCCGTCCAGCCCGGATCCGCGCCGACGTCGGTGTTGACGGGGAACGACGGGCGGTGGCGCAGGGCCTTCTTCATGCGCGCCAGCAACTCGTCGCCCGACCGCGCGTCGTCGACCCAGGCGTGCACGCCGTCGCCCGTGGTGACCAGCGCCAGGCTCGATCAACCGTCGGCCTCGACCACGGGCGCGAGCGCGTCCTCGCGTTCGTCCATGCCGGCCTTCTCGTCGTCGGTGGGCATGCCGCTGTTGGCGTCGGCGTCGTCGTGCGAGGTGAGCGTGATGCGATCGGGCTGCTCGCTGCGCTCGCCGGCCTTCGGGCCGAGCGTCGCGATATAGCGGCAGATGACCGTCCCGTGCCCGTGGTCGACTGTCGCGATCGCCCAGGTCTCCCGGGTTGCGGCGCTGGCAGCGGCGTCCGGCGCGGATGCGGCGATGGCGGCGGTCGTGACGAAAAGGGCGAGCGGCAGGTCAAGGCGCAAGGTCGGCATCGATACGGTGGCGCGAACGGCGCGCGACCGCGATTCTGCCGCACGGGATTTCGGCCGCGCCCGCCCGGCCTCGCGTCTAATGACGGCATGACCACTGCCGCGCCCCGCGTCCTCCTCATCACCGGCGCCAGCCGCGGCATCGGCGCCGCCTGCGCCCTGCGCGCCGCCGATGCCGGCTGGGATGTCGGCGTCAACTTCCATCGCGACCGGGAGGCCGCTGATCGCGTGGTCGCGCAGGTGCGCGCGCGCGGGCGCCGCGCCTGCGCGCTGCGCGCGGACGTGGCCAGCGAAGGCGCGATCGAGGCGATGTTCAGGCAGCTCGACGCCGAGCTCGGGCCGCTGGGCGGCCTGGTCAACAACGCCGGCATCGTCGACGTGGCGTCGCGGGTGGACGAGATGTCCGCGCAGCGCATCGCGCGCATCTTCAACGTCAACGTGGTCGGCAGCTTCGTGTGCGCGCGCGAGGCGGTGCGGCGCATGAGCACGCGCCACGGCGGGCGCGGCGGGGTGATCGTCAACCTGTCCTCGGTCGCGGCGCGCCTGAGCTCGCCGGCGATCTACGTGGACTACGCCGCCAGCAAGGCGGCGATCGACAACTTCACGCTGGGCCTGGCGCGCGAGGTGGCCGAGGAGGGCATCCGCGTCAACGGCGTGCGCCCCGGCATCATCGAGACCGAGATCCACGCGACCAGCGGCATGCTGCAGCGGGCGCGCGAAGCGGTCGACGCGATCCCGCTCAAGCGCATGGGTACGGCCGACGAGGTGGCACAGGCCGTCGCGTTCCTGCTGTCGGACGCGGCCCGCTACGTCACCGGCGCGACGCTGGACGTGGCCGGCGGACGTTGACCGCCCGGCGCGTTATCCGCCGTTTCGCGCCGACAGCGCGGCAATGCTTGGCATTCCACCGGTTTTAGAGGCATCTCCCTGTGAGATGCATCACGTTGAGTGGGGTTCACCTAGGTCAGACCCTAGCCGACGGCGCGTCGCTCGCCCCAATAATCCGCCCTGTCGGTGGGTTAGGGAAAAACCATGAAGTTGATTCGCAGCGTTTCGGCCATCCTGGCCGCGATGGTCTTCGGGCTGGGCTCGTCCGCGGCGCTCGCCGGGGTTCTCAATGTCAGCTTCGGCGCCGAGGACAACTCGCAGCGCGAGGCGTTCAAGACGCTCGTCAACGACTTCCACGCCGCCAATCCGGACGTCGACGTGCACCTGACGATCCAGGACCTGCCCGCCTACCGCAAGGCGCTGCCCGGCACGCTCGACAACGACGCCGCGCCCGACGTCTTCAACTGGTACGCGGGCGACCAGATGCGCATGATGGCGCAGCGTGGCGAGCTCGACGACCTCAGCGACCTGTGGAAGGCCAACACCTGGTGGAACACGTTCCCCAGCGCGGCCGTCACGGTCGGCGGCAAGCAGTTCGCGCTGCCCTACCAGTACTATCCGTGGGGCCTGTTCACGCGCCGCGACGTGCTCGAAGCCGCCGGCGTCCACGAGCCGCCGCACGACCTCAGCGCCGTCATGACGGCCTGCTCCAAGCTGCGCAAGGCGGGCTTCACGCCGATCGCCCTCAACGGCAAGGACGGCTGGGCGCTGGCCGCGTGGTTCGACTTCATCGACATGCGCGCCAACGGCTTCGAATTTCACCAGGGCCTGCTCGACGGCAAGACCTCGTACAACGAGAGCAACGTGCGCCGCGCGTTCGCGATGTGGAAGCAGCTGATCGACGCCAGGTGCTTCGACCCGAACGCGTTGTCCGTGGACGAACACACGGCCAAGGCCAACCTGTACGCCGGCAAGGCCGGCATGATCCTGATGGGCACGGTCGTGAGCGCGAGCTTCCCCGAGATCGTCCGCCCGGTCATCGACTACCAGCGCTTCCCGACCATCGACAGCGGCCAGCCGCCGTCCGAGGCCGCGCCGACCGACACCTTCCACGTCGCCGCGCACGCGAAGAACAAGGCCGACGCGCGCCGCTTCCTGAAGTTCGCCGGCAGCAGCGCGGCCAACGCCAAGCTCGCGAAGTCGCTCGGCTCGTTCCCCACCAACAAGTTCGCGCCGGTGGCCGGCACGGTGCTCGACCTCGCGTCGTACAAGGTGCTGACCGATGCCAAGACCAATCTCGTGCAGGGCTTCGACCGCGACGTCCCGGCCGACATGGCCGTCGCCGGCATCAAGGGCTTCCAGGAGTTCTTCGCCAAGCCCGACCAGATGTACGCCGTGATGAACCGCCTGGACGCGGTGCGCGGCACCGCCTACGCCGTGGTGACCGAGGCGCCGGCCGCCGCGGCGAAGGGCCGCAAGAACTGAGGTCTCCCGGCCTCACGCTGCTGACAGGACGTTGTCAGCAGCCCTCGCGCAGCATGGCAGCCTTCGTCAATGAAAGGACTGCCATGACCCGCAACGCCATCCACTGGTTCGAGATTCCCGTCGCCGACATCGACCGCGCCCAGCATTTCTACGAGACGCTGTTCGCTCAGGACCTGCGGCGCGAGCAGATGGGCCCGCAGACGCTGGCCGTGTTCCCCTACGAGCACGGCCAGGGCGTCGGCGGCGCGCTGCTGCACAGCTCCACGGCGCCGAAGCCCGGCACCGAAGGTCCGCTGGTCTACCTGAACGCCAGCCCGTCGCTGGACGCGGTGCTCTCGCGCGCCGCAGAGCTCGGCGCCAAGGTGCTGCTGCCCAAGCTGGAGCTGCCGGGCGACATCGGCTTCATCGCGCAGATCGTTGACTCCGAAGGCAACCGCGTCGGGCTGCATTCACCCGCGGCGTGAGCAGGCCCTAGACTGCGCGCATGCGCCGTGCCGACCGCCTCTTCCGCCTGGTGCAGCTGCTGCGGGGCGGCGGCTCTCGACGGCCGCATGGTTGGCCGACAAGCTGGAGGTGTCGGCCCGCACCGTCTACCGTGACGTGGCCGACCTGCAGGCACAGGGCGTTCCGATCGACGGCGAGGCCGGCGTCGGCTACCGGCTCGTCGGCGGCTTCGACCTGCCGCCGCTGATGTTCACCACGCTGGAGGCCCAGGCGCTGGTCGCCGCCGTGCGGCTGGCGCAGAGCCGCCTGGACCGGGCGCTGGCCATCGCGGCGGAGGACGCGCTGGTCAAGATCGCCGGCGTGCTGCCGCCGGCCGCGCGCGCCGCGGCCGAGACGCTGCCGCTGTACGCCGCGCCGTGGGCCACCGACCTCGCCAGCGCCGAGCGGCTCGGGCTGCTGCGCGACGCCGCTTCCGCGCGGCGCCGCATCCGCTTCGACTACGAGGACGCCCAGGGCGCCGCCACCTCGCGCGTCGCGCGCCCGCTGGGCTGCTACCACTGGGAATCGGTGTGGACGCTGGCGGCCTGGTGCGAGCACCGCGACGCCTTCCGCAGCTTCCGCGTCGATCGCATGCGCAGGCTGGACGTGCTCGACGACGCGTTCCGCGACGAGCCGGGGCGCACGCTGCCCGACTTCCTGAGACACGTGAAGAACCAGCGCAAGCCGCCTTCCTAGATGGAAAGTACCCTTTCCATGGAAAGGGGGCTTTACATCGCGACCGAACGTCTCCACAATGGAAAGCATCCTTTCCACATAGGCGTTCGAGATGAAAAGAAAACAGTACCTCATCGAGCTCTCGAGCACGCTCGCCGTGTACGTCGTGATGCTCGTCGGCTCCATCGAGCTGCTCACGCACACGGACGTCGCACGCCCGTGGCGCGACGTGGTGGCGCTCAGCCCGATGATCCCCGCCGCCGCCATGGCCTGGATCATCCTGCGCGAGCTGCGCCGCATGGACGAGTTGCAGCGCCGCATCCAGCTCGAGGCGCTGGGCTTCTCGTTCGCCGGCACCGCGATCCTCACGTTTTCCTACGGTTTCCTCGAGGGCCTGGGCTACCCGCGGCTGTCGATGTTCACGGTGTGGCCGATCCTGGCCGTGCTGTGGGTCGTCGGCCTCGTGCTCGCTCGCAGGCGCTACCAATGAGGAACCGCGTGCGCGAACTGCGCACCGAGCACGGCTGGTCGCAGACCGAGCTCGGCGAGCGCCTGGGCGTGTCGCGACAGACGGTCAACGCGATCGAGAACGAACGCTACGACCCGAGCCTGCCGCTCGCGTTCCTGATCTCCAAGGCCTTCGGCCTGCCGATCGAACAACTCTTCTTCGAGGACAACTGACATGACCCATTCCCTGAAGCCGCTGCTGCGGCAAGCCGCCGCATGCCTCAATCGCGCGCTCGGCGCCGCCGGCCTGCGCCTGGCCGTCATCGTGGCGATCGTCACGGCCGTCGCGAGTTCGGCGCACGCCGCCACGCCGTTCGAGGTGCGCGTCACGGGCTCGGGGCCCGACGTGCTGCTGATCCCGGGGCTCGCGTCGTCGGGCGCCGTGTGGGACGACACCGTCAAGCAGCTCTGCACGACCCATCGCTGCCACGTCTTCACGCTGGCCGGCTTTGCCGGCGTGCCGGCGCAGCCCGGTCCGCTGCTGGACGACGTCGACGCCGCGCTGGCCGCCTACATCGAGCAGCAGCATCTGAAGGCGCCGGTCGTCGTCGGCCACAGCCTGGGCGGCTTCGTCGCGCTGCGGCTGGCCATCTCGCACCCGGCCGACGTCGGCAAGCTGGTCATCGTCGACGCGCTGCCGGCCCTCGGCGCGGTGCGCATGGACAGCGCCACGCCGCAGCAGCTGCGCGACTTCGCGCCCCAGATGCGCGCGCAGCTGATGGCGCAGGACGCCGCCGCCTACGCCGCAGGCCAGGCGCAGCAGATCGCGACGCTGGTGACCGCGCCGGCGGACGTCGCGCGGGTGCAGGCGTGGGGCCGGCAGTCCGACCGCGTCGCCGTGATCGCCGCGATGACCGACATGATCGGCCTCGACCTGCGCCCGCAGCTGTCGGCCATCCACGCGCCCACGCTGGTGATGGGCTCGTGGGTCGCCTACAGGGACGTCAGCACGATGGAGGCGACGCGCGCGATCTACGAGCGGCAGTACAAGTCGCTCGCCGGCGTGCAGATCGCGATGTCGCCCGCGGGCCGCCACTTCATCATGCTGGACGACCCGGCGTGGTTCGAGAAGACGCTGGAGACCTTCGTCCAGTGAGGACGCGCGCGGGCTTGCATGCAAGGTCGCCAGCCGTCGCGTAGAGTCGGCCGATGCCCTTGCGCCATCTGCTGCTCGCCCTGTCCGTCGTCGCGATCTGGGGCACGAACTTCGTCGTCATCCGCTGGGGCCTCGACGCCTTCGCGCCCTACACCTTCGCCGCGTTGCGCTACACGTTCTCGTTCCTGCCGTTCATCTTCTTCGTGAAGCGTCCGGCGATGACGTGGGCCCAGCTGGCCGGCTTCGGCGTGCTGATCGGCGTCGGCCAGTTCGGGCTGCTGTTCTGGGCGATGCGGTCGGACATCTCGCCCGGCCTCGCGTCGCTGGTCATCCAGTCGCAGGTGTTCTTCACGATCGGCATGTCGGCCATCCTGTATCGCGACCGGCTGAAGGCCTTGCAATGGCCCGCGTTCGCGCTGGCCGTGGCCGGGCTCGCGGTCGTGGCGTCGCATGTGTCCTCGAAATCGGGCGTGACGGCCTTCGGCGTGATGCTGGTGATCGGCGCGGCCGTCGCCTGGTCGCTGTGCAACCTGATCGCGCGCGCCGCCGGACGCGTCGACGCGCTCGGCTTCATGGTGTGGTCGAGCCCGTTCGCGGCGGTGCCGCTGTGGATCATCACGCTGCTGCAGAACGGCACGCAGCCCGTCGTCGACTCGCTGACGCAGGCCGGCACCGCGCCGTGGCTCGCGGTCGCCTGGCAGGCGATCGGCAACACGCTGTTCGGCTACGGCGCATGGAACTGGCTGCTCGCGCGCCACAGCCCGTCGGCCGTCACGCCCACCGCGCTGCTGGTGCCGGTGTTCGGCATGACGGCATCGGCGCTGGCGCTGCACGAAGGCCTGCCGGCGTGGAAGCTGGGCGCCGCCGCGCTGGTGATGGGCGGCCTGGCGGTGAACCTGATGGCGACGCGCAGGAAGGCCTGATCAGGCGATCGCGACGTTCAGCCTGGCGGCCCAATGCCGCGTCAGCGGCGTCACCGGCTTGGCCAGACAGCGCTCGTTGAGCACCGCCCGGCCGACGTGCGGCAGCTTGCTGAAGGTTGCGCAGTGCATCAGCGTCTGCGCGACGAGATCGCGCCGGACGTGGCTGCCGCCGAGTCGCGCGGCCGATTCGTGCACGCGGTAGAGGCCGCGCACGGCGGCGTCGCTCTCGCCGCGCTCGGACGCCAGCAGCGCGCGCATCAGCGGCAGGCCCAGGTCGCGCGCGACGGCGTGGTTGCTGCGCGCGCCCTCCTCGGCGCGCATCGCGCGCTCGGCGCAGCGCGCGACCCAGCCCTCGGCCTGCGCGCGCTCGCCGGCGCCCAGCATCGCCAGCACCACGTGCCAGTCGGTGAAGGCGTGCACGCCGGCCTGCTCGGGCTCGGGCGACCAGCGCTGCAGCAGGTCCTTGAACAGCGCGTCGACCTCGACGTCCATCATGCGCAGGCGCCAGTACAGCGCGGCCGCGTCGACGCATTGCAGGCCGTGCGTCAGCGCGCTGCCGGACAGGTGCGTGTCGATCAGGCGCAGCGCGCCGTGGACGTCCAGCGCCTCGAGCCGGAACAGCGCGAGGTGCCACCACAGGTGGCTCGCGAAGCGCGTGCCGTCGGTCCAGCCGGCCTGCTGCTGGCGCAGCCAGGTCGCGCCGTCGTCGAAGCGGCCCTGCATCTCCATCGCGTGGGTGACCGCGTGCACGGCCCAGGGCACGCGCGCGGGGGACGCCGGATCCGACTGCTGCTGCTGCGCCAGCGCGATCGCGCGCCGGCCCAGGTCCTCGGCCAGCGGCAGCTGGTGGCACTCGGCCAGGCCGAACGCGTACAGGCCCAGCACGCACGGGAACAGAGGATCGGCGTCGTCCCACTCGGGCAGCGCCCGCGCGGGCCGCAGACGCATGCTGGCGGAATCGCCGCGCGCGTGATCCCACTGGTGCGCCCAGTGCAGCGCAAGCGCGTCGCGCGGATGTTCCAGCAGCAGGTCGTCCCAGACGCGCAGCGCGGCCGACACGCGGCCGTCCTGCAGCATCACCAGCGCCTCGAGGTGCGCGCGCTCGCGGACGGTCGCGCGTGAGGCGAGCGCGGCCGCGTCCTCGAGCACGTCGCGCGCGGCGGCGCGGTCGTCGGGCTGGTTGAGGCCGAGGCGGAAGCCGGCATCGAGCAGCAGCGGCAGCACCCAGCCGGCGTCGGCCTCGCGCGCGGCCTGCAGCGCCAGGCGCGGCGTGTCGGCGAAGGTCATCATCTGCCACAGCGCCTCGTCCGCGCGATCGGCGGCCGCACGCGAGGCGGTTCCCAGGCGCAGTCCGCGCGAGTCCAGCAAGGTCTCGGCAGACGCGTTCGTCATTTGACCTGCGCTCCGCCATCGCCACGCAGAGACCGGCCGCGGGCCCGCCCAAGCTCGCGGGAAGCCAGGCTCGCAGCCGAGCCGACCCGAGCTCCGCCTCGGGGCGCCGCGACCAGCGGGAGCGTGGGGATCACAACGACATGCCTTCGGGCAGGCCCAGGTGCAGGTTCATCGTCTGCACCGCGGCACCGGAGGCGCCCTTGCCGAGGTTGTCGATGCGCGCCATCAGCAGCACCTGCTCCGCGTTGCCGAACACGAACAGGTCGGCGCGTTGCGTGTCGTTGCAGGCCTGGACGTCGAACGATCCCTCGGCGAGCACCGCCGGGTCCGACAGCGGCATCACGTTGACGAACTGCTCGTCTGCGTAGCGCGCCGCGAGCGCCGCGTGTACCTTGGCAGCGTCGGTGCCGGCGGCGAGCTGCTCGACGTGGAACGGGATGCTCACCGTCAGGCCCTTGTAGAAGTTGCCGACGATGGGCATGAAGACGGGCGCGCGCGTCAGCAGCGAGCAGGTCTTCATCTCGGGGATGTGCTTGTGCGCGAGGCCCAGCGCGTACGGGCGCGGCGCGCTGAGCGCGGCGTCGATCTGGCGCTCGCCGTCCATCTGGCGCGCGTGCCAGCCCTGGTACTGCTCGATCATCTTCTTGCCGCCGCCCGAGTAGCCCGTGATGGACGTCGCGGTGACGTTGGCGTCCGGCGCGACGAGGCCCGCGTCGACCAGCGGACGCATCAGCAGGATGAACGCGGTGGCGTGGCAGCCCGGGTTGGCGATGCGCTTGGCCGTGCGCAGCGCGTCGCGCTGGCCCGGCGCGAGCTCGGGCAGGCCGTAGACCCAGCTCGGGTCGGTACGGTGGGCGGTACTCGCGTCGATCAGGCAGGTGTTCGGGTTCGTGATCATCTTCGCCGCGGCGCGCGAAGCGTCGTCGGGCAGGCACAGGAACGCGACGTCTGCCGCATTGAGCAGGCGCGCGCGCTCGGCGTCGTCCTTGCGCAGCTCGGGCGCGATGCGCAGCAGCTCGAGGTCGGGACGGGCGGCCAGCATCTCGTGGATGCGCAGGCCGGTCGTGCCTTCCTGGCCGTCCACGTAGACGACGAATTTGTTGCGGGCGGTGCTCATTGCGGGAATCTCCGGGGTGCCGCGGCCGCAAGGCCGGAAGCGGCAGAATCGTTGTGCCGCTGCGAATCGATCGGTTCGAGCGGCCATTCGATGCGAAGCATAAGGCAATGACATTACACGACCCCTGTCGCGCAGAATCGCCCCGCCTGCACGTGCTGGTGCTGCCGGGCTGGCAGAACTCCGGCCCGCGGCATTGGCAGAGCCGCTGGGAGGCGCTCTTCGGCGACGTGCGGGTGGAGCAGAGCGACTGGATGCGCCCGCTGCGCGGCGACTGGATGATGCGGCTGGACGAGGCCATCGGCGAACTCGAGGCGCACGAGGAATCGCCGCAGGTCGCACTCGTCGCCCACAGCCTGGGCTGCCAGCTCGTCGCCGGCTGGGCCGCGCATTCGCGCAAGACGGCCCGCGTGCGCGCCGCGCTGCTGGTCGCGCCGCCCGACGTCGAGCGCGACGAGGTGCGCGGCGTGCTGCATTCGTTCGCGCCCATCTTGCGCGAGCCGCTGCCGTTCCCGTCGCTCGCGGTCATCAGCACCGACGACCCGTTCTGCGCGCTGGACCGCGCCCGCGCGATGGCCGCCGACTGGGGCTCGCGGCGGCTGGAAGTCGGTCCGCGCGGCCATCTGAACAGCGACTCGGGCCTGGGCGACTGGCCCGAAGGGCGGCAATTGCTGGCGGATCTGCTGCGCAACTAGGCTCAACGCGGCCGGCCGCGGCTGGTTTCTCGCGGACAATCGACGCATGGTCACCAAAAAACCCAAAGGTCTGGGCATGGGCCTCGAAGCCCTGCTCGGCCCGAAGATCGACGAGACGCCGCCGCCCGCGGGCGGCCCGGTGCTGCCCACCACGCTGAAGCTCACGCAGATGCAGGCGGGCAAGTACCAGCCGCGCACCCGCATGGACGAGGGCTCGCTGTACGAGCTGGCGGAGAGCATCCGCGGCCAGGGCATCATGCAGCCGATCCTCGTGCGGCCGCTCGAAGGCGCCGGCGCGAAGGCGCAGCGCTACGAGATCATCGCCGGCGAGCGCCGCTTCCGTGCCGCCAAGCTGGCCGGCCTCGACGAGGTGCCGGTGCTGGTGCGCGAGGTGCCCGACGAATCGGCGGCCGTGATGGCGCTGATCGAGAACATCCAGCGCGAGGATCTCAACCCGCTGGAAGAGGCGCAGGGCCTGAAGCGCCTCGTCGACGAGTTCGGCATGACGCACGAGGTCGCGGCGCGGGCCGTCGGCCGTTCGCGCAGCGCGGCCAGCAACCTGCTGCGCCTGCTCAACCTGGCCGCGCCGGTGCAGCAGATGCTGATGGCCGGCGACCTCGACATGGGCCATGCCCGCGCGCTGCTCGCGCTGGAGCCGGCGCAGCAGATCCTCAACGCGACGGAGATCGTCGCGAAGAAGATGTCCGTGCGCGATGCCGAGAAGCTCGTCGCCCGCAGCCAGGTCAACGGCCGCCAGTCGCCGCTGCTGCGCGTGAAGAAGGAAAAGCGCGGCGACCTCGCGCGTCTCGAGGAGCAGCTGGCCGACAAGCTGGCCGCCGTCGTCGAGATCCGCATGCTCAAGAAGACGCGCCACGGCGAATCGGGCGAGATCGCGATCTCGTTCGGCTCCAACGACGAACTCGGCGGACTGCTGGAACGCCTCGGCCTCGCCGAGGAGTGACGCGGGCGCGGGCAGGCCGGCGGGAACTGCCAGGGGTCGCGCACGTCGGTCTCGTCGTCGGCGAATCCGCCCGGGGACGATCTGGAGGACAGCGACGCGACCAGTCTGGAATCGTCGGTGGTCTCCGCAACGGGTCGGGGCGCCGCGAAGGTGCGATGGGGCCGGACGGGCAGTCGCGCGCACGACCGGACGAGGGCCTCGCCAAGCCCGGCACGGACGACACGAGGTCGGCGGGCGGGTCATTCCGCCCACGCGTGGAAAGAATCCTACAGGCGAGTTGAAATGTAGGTCGAGAAAGGACAAGATGAAACCGGAACAACACCCTATTCGTCCGATCCCGTGACACGAAACCGCCGCACGCTGTAACCTACGGATTCAGAGATAGCCTTCCCGTCCCAGCCCCGCTGAACGGACTGCTCTGATGGCGCCTTGACTCACCGATACGTACTTCCCGCAAGAACGCTTCGGTCTGGCCCGGACTCCATCAAAACATTCCAGACGCATGCGCCAGGCCCGACCCGACTCGCCTCGTGTCCGGCGCTTGCAGTGTCACTTCAGCCCGGAGGTTTG
>CAIMXF010000214.1 GCA_903845345.1 uncultured beta proteobacterium | reverse complement strand
GGCATCGTCTACGGTGCCGGCGAACCGCAGACGATCGAGCTCGATCACAACGCCCTCTACTTCGCGCTGAAGAAGGAAGCGTTCCACTCGTCCGTCCTCGAGATGGAACTGGCCGGCAAGGTCTCGCAGGTCCTGCTGCGCGACTTCCAGATGCACGCGTACAAGCAGCTCGTCCAGCACATCGACTTCCAGCGCGTCGATGCGCAGACGCGCCTGCGCAAGAAGGTGCCGCTGCACTTCGAAGGCGAAGAGAACTCGCCGGCCGTCAAGACCGATTCGAGCATCGTCAACCACGTCGCCACCGAAGTGGAAGTGGAATGCCTGGCCACCCAGTTGCCGGAATTCATCACGGTCGACCTGAGCGGCCTGGTCAAGGGCAAGTCGCTGCACGTGTCCGACCTGAAGTTCCCGGCCGGCATCAAGGCCGTGCGCCACGGCACGCAGAACCCGGTCGTCGTCTCGGTCGCCGATCCGAAGGTCAACGCCGAAGACGCCGCCGCTGAAGCCGCGGCCGCCGAAGCCGCCGCCGCCGCTGCCGCCGCCGCCCCCAAGGGCAAGGGTGGCAAGGCCGCCCCGGCCAAGGCCGCTGCCGCCGCCCCGGCCGCTGCGCCCGCCAAGAAGAAGTGATCTCGCGCGGCGACGGCCGCGTCGAGGTTTCTCTGGAGAGCCCCGCTTCGGCGGGGCTTTTTCGTTGCCGGACGTCAGCCCTGCGCCCGGAGCATCAGCAACGCCTCGCCATCCGGCGTCGTGATGCGCTTCAGTGGGCGGAAGCCCGCTTTCTCGTAGCAGCGGATCGCGCGGGCGTTGTCGGGCGACGGGTCGGTCTGCACCTTGGTCACGGCCGGATCGGCGAACAGCCTGTCGACCAGCGTCCGGACAAGCTGCGTTCCCAGGCCCTGGCCAAGCAGGTCGCCCTCGCCCAGGAACTGGTCGCAGCCGCGCGCGCCGAGGTCCGTCTCGTCCGGCCAGAAGTCGTCGCCGACGACCACGTAGGACTGGCAGTAGCCGACGGGCCGATCGCCGAGCAGCGCGATATACGGCGTCACGCCGCCTTGCCCCAGCGTGCGCGGCAGGTAGCGCTGGGTCACGCCTTCCAGCGTGACCAGTTCGTCGCCGCCCCACCATCGACGAACGTGTTCGCGCTGCAGCCAGCGATGCAGCAGCTGCAGGTCGTCCTCGCGCATCGGACGCAGCGTCACCGCATCGGCCTGCGACGGCGCATGGCGCGGGCTTTCACATTCCGATGCGCGATGCGAGGTCATGGCTGAGTCTTCGATGCGCTCGCGCGCGCCTCGCGCGTCACGCGCGGTAGTTCGCCATCTCTTCGCCGAGCCGCACCGGATGCGCCGGCGCCCAGGCCGGATTGAACGCGATGTCGTCCTTCGGGAACGTCATGATGACGGTCGAGCCGAGCAGGAAGCGGCCCATCTCCTCGCCCTGCTTCAGCACGATCTCGCGGTCGTCGTAGCGCCACTCGCGGATCTTGCCGGGACGCTTCGCGTTGACCACGCCGTGCCACACGGTCTGCATGCTGCCGACGATGGTGGCGCCCACCAGCACCAGCGACCACGGGCCGCGCGGGCCCTCGAACAGGCAGACGACGCGCTCGTTGCGCGCCCACAGACCTGGCACGCCTTGCGCGGTGACCGGGTTGACCGAGAACAGGTCGCCCGGCACGTGGATCATGCGCGTGAGGCGGCCGTCGCACGGCATGTGGATGCGGTGGTAGTCCTTCGGGCTCAGGTAGATCGTGGCGAAGCTGCCGTCGAGGAACGGTTCGGCCAACGCCGCGTCGCCGCCCAGCAGCGCACGCGTCGTGTACTCGTGGCCCTTGGCCTGGAAGATCGTGTGCCTGTCGATCCGCCCGAACTGGCTGATGGCGCCGTCGACCGGGCAGATCAGGTCGGCCCTGGCGATCGGACGCATCCCCGGCTTGAGCGCGCGGGTGAAGAAGGCGTTGAAGCTCTTGTATGCCGTCGGGTCGGACTCGAGCGCCTCGTTCATGTCGACGTCGTAGTCGCGGATGAAGTTGCGGATGAGCCGCGTCGTGTACCAGCCCCACTCGTTGCCCGCCATGAAACCGGCGTAGAGGGTGAGAAGGCGCTTCGGATAGAAGTACTGCGGCAGGACGGCGAGACGGGACATATCGGCGCGATTTTATCTGGCGGCACCCGAGGGCCTCGCGTGCCGCCGGCCACCGGGCGTCCCGACCTCAGTCGAGCAACGCGTCCGGCGGCGTGAAGTCGTAGCCCAGCGCCTGCGCGACGGCCTCGAAGGTGACCTTGCCGTGCGCCACGTTCAGCCCGGCCTTCAGGTGCGGATTGCCGCGCATCGCCGCCTGCCAGCCCTGGTCGGCCAGCGCGAGGCCGGGGACTATCGTCGCGTTGTTGAGCGCGAACGTGGACGTGCGCGCGACCGCGCCGGGCATGTTGGCCACGCAGTAGTGCACGACGCCGTCGACCACGTAGGTGGGCTCGGCGTGCGTGGTGGCGTGCGAGGTCTCGAAGCAGCCGCCCTGGTCGATGGCGACGTCGACGACGACCGCGCCCTTGCGCATGCGCGCGATCATGTCGTGCGTGACGAGCTTGGGCGCGGCGGCGCCGGGAATCAGCACGCCGCCGATGACGAGGTCTGCCGCGAGCACTGACTCCTCCACCGAATGCGCGTTCGAATAAAGCGTCGTGATGCGGTTGCCGAACACGAGATCGAGCTGGCGCAGGCGGTCGACGTTCTTGTCCAGCACCGTCACGCGCGCGCCCGCGCCCACCGCGCATTGCAGCGCGTGCGTGCCCACGACGCCCGCCCCGAGGATCACGACATGCCCCGGCGCCACGCCCGGCACGCCGCCGAGCAGCACGCCCATGCCGCCCTTGCTCTTCTCGAGGTGCGCGGCGCCGGCCTGGATGGACATGCGCCCAGCGACCTCGCTCATCGGCGCGAGCAGCGGCAGGCCGCCGTTGACGCCGGTGATGGTCTCGTAGGCGACGCAGACCGCGCCCGACTTCACCAGCGCGGCCGTCTGCTGCGGATCGGGCGCGAGGTGCAGGTAGGTGTAGAGCAGCTGGCCGGGGCGCAGCATCGCGCACTCCTGCGGCTGCGGCTCCTTGACCTTCACGATCATGTCCGATGTCGCGAAGATCTCCGGCGCGCTGTCGGCCAGGGTCGCGCCCGCCGCGCGGTACTGCGCGTCGTCGAGGCCGATGGACAATCCGGCACCGGCCTGCACCGTCACCGAGTGGCCGTGCGCGACGAACTCGCGCACGCTCGCGGGCGTCAGGCCGACGCGGTATTCGTGGTTCTTGATTTCCTTCGGAACGCCGATCTTCATGGGAGGTCTCCGTCATTGGCATCGAAAGATCCAGC
>CAIMXF010000213.1 GCA_903845345.1 uncultured beta proteobacterium | reverse complement strand
GGTGATGATGCGGTTGACCACGCCCACGCCCGTCAGCGGCAGCGTGCACTTGGGGATGATCTTCAGGTCGGTCGAGCCGTCCTTCTTGGTGGCGACGTGCTCCATCAGCACCACGACGCGGCCGACGCCCGCGACCAGGTCCATCGCGCCGCCCATGCCCTTGACCATCTTGCCCGGGATCATCCAGTTGGCGAGATCGCCGTGCTCGCTGACCTGCATCGCGCCGAGGATGGCCAGGTTGATCTTGCCGCCGCGGATCATGCCGAAGCTGTCCGCGCTGGAGAAGATGCTGGAGCCGGGCAGCGTGGTGACCGTCTGCTTGCCGGCGTTGATCATGTCGGCGTCGACCTGGTCTTCCGTCGGGAACGGGCCGATGCCCAGCAGGCCGTTCTCGCTCTGCAGCCACACCTCCATGCCCGCGGGCACGTGGTTGGCGACCAGCGTCGGCAGGCCGATGCCCAGGTTGACGTAGAAGCCGTCCTGCAGTTCCTGGGCGGCGCGTGCCGCCATCTCGTCTCGCGTCCAAGCCATTTGAGTCTCCGGATTCTGTGATTACGCAGTCATTCTTCGGCCCGGCGCCGCGCTCGGCCGCTCCGGAGCAAGCCGGGCGTCCCCTCGGGGGGCTGCGAGCCGAAGGCAAGCGGGGGTCGTCATTCCATCAGGCGGCCGTCTTGGTGACGGTGCGTTGTTCGATGCGCTTCTCGGGATGCGCGTTCAGCACGATGCGGTGCACGAAGATGCCGGGCAGGTGGACGGTGTCCGGGTCGAAGGTGCCGGTCTCGACGATCTCCTCGACCTCGACCACCGTGATCCTGCCGGCCTGCGCCACGTTCGGGTTGAAGTTGCGCGCGGTGCGACGGAACAGCAGGTTGCCCGACTTGTCGGCCTTCCATGCCTTCACCAGCGAGACGTCCGGATTGAGCGCCAGCTCCATCACGTACTTGTGGCCGTCGAACTCGCGGATCTCCTTGCCGTCGGCCACGATGGTGCCCACGCCGGTCTTCGTGAAGAACGCCGGGATGCCCGCGCCGCCGGCGCGCAGCTTCTCGGCCAGCGTGCCCTGCGGCGTGAAGTCGAGCTTGAGTTCGCCGGCCAGGTACTGGCGCTCGAACTCCTTGTTCTCGCCGACGTAGCTCGAGATCATCTTGCTGATCTGGCGCGTCGCGAGCAGCTTGCCCAGGCCGAAGCCGTCGACGCCCGCGTTGTTGGAGATGACCGTCAGGTCCTTCACGCCCGTGTCGCGCAGCGCGTCGATCAGCGCTTCGGGAATGCCGCAGAGGCCGAAGCCCCCGACGGCGAGCAGTTGCCCGTCCTCGACGATGCCTTGCAGCGCCGCGGCGGCGCTCGGGTAGACCTTGTTCATGCGCGCTTGTCTCCGAAGGAAGGGGATCCTTGCCCGGAGTCTGCCCCGGTGCAACAGCCTGGGAGCGTACTACTTAACGCGTTACGTAGTCATTACGTAGAATTGACTACATGGATATCGCCGCCCTGCAAGCACTCTACGCCGAGGTCTTCGCCGAATGGGTGCGGGAACTCGAACTCGAGGTTCGTTCGACGACGGACGACTCGGTCACGCTCGCGCTGCCCGTGCGCGCGCGTCACGTGCACGCGGGCGGCGTCGTCTGCGGCCAGACGCTGATGGCCGCCGCCGACACCGCGCTCGTGCTGGCGATCAGCCACAAGCTCGGCGGCTTCCGCCCGCAGACCACCGTGCAGCTGCAGACGAGCTTCCTGCGCCCGGTGGGCAAGGACGTCGCCGAGGTCGCCGTCGAGGCACGCATCCTCAAGAGCGGCCGCAGCCTGGTGTTCGGCGAAGTGACGCTGCGACTGCCCGACGGCCAGCTCGCCGCGCACGCGACCAGCACGTCCGCGCTGCTGTGAGTCGTCGTTGAGCCGCGACGCCCTGCCGCTGGTCAACGCGGCCTCGGCCGAGGCGCTGCAACAGGCCGCCGACCTGCGCGCCGGCTTCGACTACCGCACCGCCTTCGAGTTCGCGCCGATCGGCCTGGTGCTGTCGCGCCATCGGCTGATGATCGACTGCAACCGCGCCGCGCTGGCGATGTTCCGCGCCGAGCGCGAGCAGCTGATCGGCCAATCGTTCCGCGTGCTCTACCCGACCCAGGGCGAGTACGAGCGCACCGGCGAACGCATCGTCGCGAGCCTGGACGCGAACGGCCGCTACGCCGACGAGCGCGTGATGCGACGCGTCGACGGCGAGCTGTTCTGGTGCCACGTGTGGGGCCACGCGCTCGACGCCGCCGACCCGCACGCCGCGGGCATCTGGAGCTTCGAGGACCTGTCGTCCCGGCGTTCGCTGAAGCTGGACTTCACGCCGCGCGAGCGCGAGATCGCGGCGTTGCTGATCGAAGGCTTGACCAGCAAGATGGTGGGCAAGCGGCTGGGCATCAGCCCGCGCACGGTGGACGTGTACCGGGCGCGCCTGATGCGCAAGGTCGGCGCGTCCACCACCGCGGAACTGGTGCACAAGCTGCTGTCGGGTTGAGCCGCCAACGACACTCGATGCATCGGCTCGAGCCGCTCGATCGATCCGACGTCCACGCCGATCAGATCGGCGGCGTCAGTTGCACGCCGCCCGCAGGTCGTCCGGCAGCGGCACCGTCTTCTTGTTCGGAAAATCGAGCCACACCAGCGTCGCGCCGCCGTTGGCGTTGATGACGTCGGGCGAGTCGGACATCGACAGCGTGAAGTAGGTGTCGAGACTCTTCGAGCCCGCCTTCGGCGTGACGACGTAATGCCGCGCGACGATCTCGCCCGGATACTCGATCTGCCGGATGAAGTTGCAGAACCCGTTGGCCATCACGGGCCCGACGCCTTCCGGGTTCGGCTCGGCGCGCAGCTCGCGCAGCCACTCGATGCGCAGCGACTCGAAATAGCGGAAGTAGATCGTGTTGTTGACGTGGCCCATCGCGTCGAGATCGCCCCAGCGCACGGGGATGCGCATCTCGTGGACGAGCTTGAGGTCTTCCGGCAAGTCGAACCGCATCGGCTCACAGCCCGAAGCCGTCGTCGGCCTGCAGAACCGCGCCGTTGATGAAGTGGCTCTCGTTGGCGCACAGCATCAGCAGCGCGCTGTCGAGGTCGCTCGGCTTGCCGATGCGCTTGCGCGGCGTCATCTGGATCAGCTTCTGGCCCGACTCCGTCGACCAGTGGTGGTGGTTGATCTCGGTGTCGATGTAGCCGGGGCACAGCGCGTTGACGTTGATGTCGTAGCGGCCCCATTCGAGCGCCATCGCACGCGTCATGTGGATCACCGAGGCCTTGCTCATCGCGTAGACGCCGATCTGCGACAGCGGGCGCAGGCCGGCCATCGACGCGACGTTGACGATACGGCCCCCCGTATACGTGCCGGGCGCGGCGCCGCGGGCGCGGGCGATCATCCGCTTGGCCACTTCCTGGGCGACGAAGAATGCGCCGCGGGCGTTGACGTCGAACACGTAGTCGAAGTCCTCGGGCGTGACGTCGGTGAGCTTCTGGGTGGTGCTGACGCCGGAGTTGTTGACGAGGATGTCGATCACGCCCATCTCGGTCTCGGCGTGGGCGACGGCGGCTTTGATGCTGTCGGGGTCGGTGACGTCGAGCTCGACGACGTGCGC
>CAIMXF010000212.1 GCA_903845345.1 uncultured beta proteobacterium | reverse complement strand
ACCGCGCCCTTCTCGGTGCGCACCAGGTCGGACAGGCGGCGTCGATCGTCATAGGTCAGCTTGCGCCCCGCGACCGGCACGACGAAGGCCAGCGGCGTCAGCC
Organism: uncultured beta proteobacterium; assembly: GCA_903845345.1. GTDB lineage: Bacteria > Pseudomonadota > Gammaproteobacteria > Burkholderiales > Burkholderiaceae_C > Scleromatobacter. The sequence continues at coordinate 8,567 of CAIMXF010000212.1, read as the reverse complement.
CCTTCTCGCGGTGCGGCGCGCCCACCACCAGCACATTGCCGACCGGTGAATCCGGATCGAGCGCCTTGTCGCGCAGCACCGCGCCTTCGATCTCTTCGGTACCCAGGCGGTGGCCCGAGACGTTGATGACATCGTCGCTGCGGCCGTGCAGGCTGAAGCTGCCGTCGGGGTAGCCGACGGCGAAATCGCCCTGCGTGTAGGCCCAGGCACCGCGCCAGCGCTTCCAATACGTGTTGCTCCAGCGCTCGGCGTCGCCCTTCCATCCGGGCTGGATCTGCGCCTTGCCGTCCACGGTCTCGACGCGGAAGTTCGCGGCGTCGCCCCACACGGTGCGCGCCAGGTAGGGATAAGGCGCGGCAATGACGATCTCGCCCTTCTCGTCCAGCGCCGCGCGGCGCCAGGCCTTGCCACCGGCGCTCGGGTCGCGCGGCCAGGGCGACAGCGTTTCGCGCTCGACGCTGCCGTCTTCCACCCACACTTCGCCGGCGATCCAGGGCAGCGGGTACGTGTGGGCGTCGGCCCGCAGGGGAAAGTCGGGGTTGCCGTAGAAGTGGGTCCAGACCATGCCTCCATGCTCGGTGGCCCAGTAGCTGTTGATGTAGTTGGGCGTCATCAGGTCCATGCCGAACTGCTGCACCGCGGGGCTGGTGGGTTCGGCGCAGAAGGTGGCCACGCGAAGGCTGCCGAGGTCGTACTGGCGCACGTCGCGCACGTTCTGCGCGTCGGCCATGATGGTCTTCAGGAAGGTGACGCCGGCCTTGAAGATGCGCACGCGGTAGCGCTCGATCATCGAGGCGTAGCGCCCGGCATGCGGGAAGGTGGGCGCCCCCTCGCCCAGCACGCCGGTGCAGCGGGTGGTCATCGTGGCACTGAGCATGTAGCTCTGGCCGGTGATCCAGCCGGGGTCGGCCACCACGTACACGACGTCGCCCGGACGCGCGTCGAAGGCGACCTTCATGGTGTGCGCCACGCCGACGGTGTAGCCGCCGTGCACATGCACCACGCCCTTGGGCTTGCCGGTGGAGCCTGAGGTGTAGATGAAGAACAGCGGGTATTCGGCGTCCAGCGGCACGGGTGCGCTGCTCGCCCAGACGGCGCGGACGAAGTCGGCGTCGGGCAGCGCCAGCAGGGCGGGCTCGTCGGCCACGTCGAAGCCGGCCGCGCGGGCCGCTCGCAGCAGCGTGGCCAGTGCCGCATCGGTGAGTTCGTGGCTCCAGCGGTCGCGCTCGGCGCGCCACACGAGGTCGGCCTGCGCCGTATGCCGTACCACCACGACGGCGTCCACGCGGGGCGGCGTCGCCACCAGGCCTTCGGCCACCGCGGTGCGCAGGCGCGCGGCCGCCGCAGCGTTGAGCCGGCCCTGCCGACCCAGTTCACGCAGCGCACGCCCCACGCCGCGCATGGCATCGCTGCGCTGCACCGTGACTTCGCCGGCCAGGGTGTCGTCGACGGTGGCCAGCAGGTGCTGCGCATCGGCCGGGTCCAGGCCCAGCGAAGTCAGGCGCTGCGCGATGGATTCGCGCACCACCGGCACCGGCACGTAGTCGTCCAGCGCCGGGTCGGTGTAGGCGGTCTTGAAGGGCACGATCTGCGCATTGCGGTAGCCCCCGTCGGCGGTGATGACCACGCGCGCGCCGGCGTCGTGGATGCGGTCGGACAGCGTCTTGTCGGAAAAGCCGCCGAACACCGGCGTGTAGACCACGCCCAGGCGCTTGGCGGCCTGCGTCCAGTACAGCTGCGCGGGGATGTTGGGCAGGTTCAGCGCGATGCGGTCGCCGGCCCGCACGCCGAGCGCCTGCAGCGCCAGCGCGCACTTGGCGGTCTCCAGCAGCAGGCGCTTGCGGGTGATGGGGTGGGCCTCCACCGGCCCGCCGCGGCCGCCGTCCTGCGACATGTCCCAGCGGTCGCCTTCGAACAGGAAGGCCGCCTCGCTGCCATGGCCCGACAGCACATGCCGGTCGACCTCGTTGAAGCAGGCGTTCGTGCGTCCGCCCTCGAACCACTTCCAGTGCGGCGGATCGTCCGGGTTGAAGGCACGCTGCCAGGGCTCGAAGGCCTCGCCCAGGTCGGCCGTCAGTGCGGCGCCCGTGGCGGCGTCCCAGCCGGTCCAACCCCCGCTGGCTTCGTCGAGCGTGAGCCAGGCACCGGAGGCGGCCGTCGAGGCGACGAACCAGTGGATCTGCCGCTTGGCGATGGCGCCATGGAAGGCGCCGGGGTCGGCCAGCGCTTGTGCACGCTGTGCCTCCCAGTCCCGCCGGGTGCGCACGGGGTTGGTCTGGGCCTGAGGCAGCGTGGCCGGGCGCGATGGGGTGGGGATGCTTGTGGTCATGTTGGGTCAGCGGCGGGGCATCAGCACGGTGTAGTCGAGGTCGAGCACCACGGACGGGTCGGCGGTGGCCGTGGCGTCGCGTCCGGGAAAGTCGTGGCAGGGGCGGTCCTTCGTGGCCACCGTTCGCACGCGCAAGGCGCCGATGTCGCCGCGGCCGGGAAGCGCGTCCCTGGCTCGCACTTCCGACCACGCGTAGATCGTGTCGCCGGCGAAGCTCGGCGCGCTGTGGCGGCCCGCGTGGATGGCGGCGACGTTGAGCGCGTTGGCCAGGCCGTTGAACGACAGTGCGCGCGCCAGGCTGATGACATGGCCGCCGTAGACGATGCGCTTGCCGAATCGGCCCTCGCGCTCGACATGCTGGTTGAAGTGCACCCGGGCGGTGTTCTGGTACAGGCGCGTGGCCAGCATGTGCTCGGCCTCTTCGATGGTCATGCCGTCGACGTGGTCGATGCGTTCCCCCACCGCATAGTCATCCCACAGGAATTCGGAGCCGGCACGCGACGTGTCGTAGGCGCCGGCGGCCGGCGCGTAGGGGCAGTGCAGTTCGGACACCGGCACGGCCTCGGGCAGTTCGGGCACCCGGGCCTCGGGCGCGGCGGTCGAGTCGAGGCCCGGGTCGCGCTTGCGTACCATCACCCAGCGAACGTAGTCCAGCACCGCCTGCCCATGCTGGTTGGCACCCGTGGTGCGCACGTAGACGACGCCGGTCCTGCCGTCCTTGTTCGGCTTCAGGCCGATGACCTGCGAGTCGCTGGCGAGCGTGTCGCCGGGGTAGACCGGCACGCCGAACACGCCGCCGGCATAGCCCAGGTTGGCGATGGCATTCAGCGAGATGTCGGCCACGGTGCGGCCGAAGACCAGGTGGAAGACGAGCAGCGAGTCCACCGGCGCGCGCGGCAGGCCCAGCCGCTGCGCGAACGGGTCCGACGAATTCAGCGCGAAGCGCGAACCGAAGAGGGCGGTGTACATCGCCACGTCGCCGGTCGTGACGGTGCGCGCCGGCGCATGCACCAGCTTCTGGCCGACGCGGAAGTCCTCGAAGAAGTTGCCCGGCCGGGTCTTGGTCGTCATGCCGTGCCGTCCTCGAAGCCGTAGGCCCGCGCCAGCGCCGGATCCTTGCGCGCCACCAGGCGCGCCAGGTCGACCATCACCTTGGCCTGCTTCCACGTGGCGTCGTCCTGCATCTTGCCGTCGATGGTCGCCACGCCGGTGCCATCGGGCATGGCCTGCAGGATGCGCCTGGCGAACAGCACTTCCCTGACGTCGGGGCTGAAGACGCGCTTGGCGATGGCGATCTGGTTGGGTGCCAGCGACCAGGCGCCGCTGCAGCCCATGATGAAGGCGTTGCGGAACTGCGCTTCGCACCCGGCCTCGTCCTTCAGGTCGCCGAACGGGCCATAGAAGCTGCGGATGCCGCTGGCTGCGCACGCATCGACCATCCTGGCCAGCGTGTAGTGCCACAGGTCCTGCTGCACGTACCTGCGCTCGGGCTGCCCCTCCACCGGATCGGCCAGCACGCCGTAGCCGGGGTGGCCGCCACCGACCCGCGTGGTCTTCATGCCGCGCGAGGCTGCCAGGTCTGCCGGCCCCAGGCTCATGCCGTGCATGCGCGGGCTCGCGGTGGCGATGGCCTCGATGTTGTTCACGCCTTCGGCGGTTTCCAGCAGCGCATGGATCAGGATGGGCTTGGCGATCCCGTGGCGGGCCTCGAGCAGCGCCAGGGTCTGGTCGACGAAGTGGATGTCCCAGGGGCCTTCCACCTTGGGAATCATCACCGCGTCGAGCCGGTTGCCGCAGCCCGCGACGATTTCAAAGAGGTCGTCCAGGATCCAGGGGCTGTTCAGGCAGTTGACGCGCACCCACAGCGCGGTGTCGCCCAGGTCGGCCTGCTGCACGCCCTGGATGAAGCCGCGGCGCGCGTTTTCCTTCTGGTCGATCGCGATTGCGTCTTCCAGGTTGCCGCACAGCACGTCCACCTGGGCGGCCGTCTCGGTCATCCGCGCGCGGATCTTCTCGATGTGCGGCGGGAAGAAGTGCACGACGCGTTCGGGCCGCACCGGCAGTTCGCGGAACGGCCGCGGCGCGCCGATGGCCAGCGGCTTGTAGAAATTGTTGGGCAGCTTCAAGCGGCGTCTCCTTGGTTGTTCTTCAGTCCGCGCTGCCGGCGACGATGCCGGCGTCGTGCAGGGCGCCGACTTCGTGCGCCGGCAGGCCCAGGACATCCAGCAGGATCTCGTCCGTGTGCTGGCCCAGCAGCGGCGCCGGCGCGGCCGGCAGGCGCGCCACCCGGCCGAAGTCGAGCGGAGAGCCCGGCGCGAGGTAGGTGCCGATGCCGGGTTGGTGGATCAGGCTGAACATCGGGTGCGCGGTGGACAGGTCGGGGTCCTGCGCCAGCGCCTGGGCCACCGTGCGGTAGGGGCCCCACGTGACGCGGTGCGCATCGAGCACGGTGCGCACTTCGGCCAGCGTGCGCTGCGCGAACCAGGGCTCGAACAAGGCCGCCAGCGCCTCGCGGGCACGGAAGCGGTTGCCTTCCTGGGCCAGGTCGGTCTGCAGCAGCTGGCCCAGCCGCACCACCGCGTCGCCCAGGCCGGTGGCCTTCAGCAGGCAGGTCCACTGCATGTCGGTCAGGCCGACCACCATCGCGCGTTCGTCGTCGCTTGTGACGAAGTCGCGGCCGAAGGCGCCGTAGAGGTCATTGCCGTAGCGCGGCCGTTCCGTGTCGTTCACCTGGACCTCGGCGATCATGCCCAGGTGGCCGAGCATCGCCAGGCCCACGTCCTTCAAGGCCAGCGTGACCAGCTGGCCCTGGCCCGTGCGGTCGCGGTGCCGCAGGGCGGCCAGGATCGCGGTCGCGATCATGTTGCCGGCGATGGCGTCCCAGGCCGGGAAGACATGGTTGCTGGGTTCGCGGCGGGTCGATGGCCCGGTCAGTGCGGGAAACCCGAGCTGCGGGTTGACCGTGTAGTCGACCTCCGAGCCGCCGTCGCGCCGACCCAGCAGGTTGACCATGACGAGGTCGGCGCGGCATGCCGCCAGCTTGTCGTAGGCCAGCCAGCCGCGCGCCGGGAAGTTGGTGCTGAACAGCCCGGCGTCGGCGCCGGGCGCGGCGATCAGTGCCGTCAGCAGTTCCTGCCCGCGGGGCTGGCGGAAATCGACGGCGATCGACCTTTTTCCCTTGTTCATGCCGGCCCAGAACAAGGACCGGCCTTCGGCGGTGACGGGCCAGCGTGCATGATCCAGCCCGCCGCCGATGGGGTCGAAGCGGATCACGTCGGCGCCGAGCTGGGCCAGGGTCATGCCGCCCAGCGGCGCGGCGACGAAGGCCGAGCCTTCGACCACGCGCAGGCCGTGCAGGATGCCTTGGCTCATATCGCTTTGCTCAAGCGCAACTCGGCAATCTGCGCCTCGTTGAGCCCCAGCAACTCGCGCAGGATCTCGTCGGTGTGCTCCCCCAGCTTGGGGCCGAGGCTGCGCACGCTGCCCGGGGTCTCCGACAGCCGCGGCACCGGCGCGGGCACGACGATCTGCTCGCCCGTGTCGGGCGCATCCATCGTCACCAGGTTGCGCCGCGCATGGAACTGGCGGTCGCCGAAGATATCGGCGATGTTGTTCAGCGGGCCGGCCGGCGTGTCGGTGGCGTAGCACCGGGCCAGCACCTCGTCGCGCGTCAGCGAGCCGCACCAGTCGCGCACGATCTCGTTGACGTCGTGGCGCTGTTCCAGGCGCGTCTGCTGATTGCCGTAGGACTCGTCGGTGGCCAGTTCGGGCCGGTCCATCGCGCGCGCCAGCCGCTCGAACAGCAGGTCGGTGGCACACGATATCGCGACCCACTTGCCATCCTTGGTGGCGAAGTGGCCGTGCGGCACGGCGAAGTCGTTGTGCGAGGAGCCCGCGCGTTCGCGAACGATGCCGAACATGGCGAACGCCGGCGCCAGCTCCTCCGTGCAGCGGAAGACCGATTCGTACAAGGCGGCGTCGATGAACTGGCCCTCGCCCGTCTGCTCCTTGTGGCGCAGCGCCATCAGCACGCCGAGGCAGCCATACAGGCCGGTCATGTAGTCGCCCAGCGTGGTCGAGCCCGGTGTCACCGGCGTGCCCTTGGGCATGCCGGCCAGATAGGCGAGGCCGCCCACCGCATGCGCCACGCGCGCGAAGCCGGGGCGATCCTTGTACGGCCCGGTCTGGCCGTAGCCGGTGACGCGCAGCATCACCAGGCCCGGGTTGATCTTGCACAGGACTTCCCAGCCCAGGCCCCATTTCTCCAGCGTGCCGGTACGGAAGTTCTCGCACAGCACGTCGGTCTTGGCGATCAGCTGCTTGAACACCTCGGCGCCGTCGGCCGTGCGCAGGTCGATGGTCATCGAGCGCTTGTTGCGGGCTTCGCTCAGCCAGGTCAGCGTGTCGCCGCGCTGCGACGGCGTGCCGAAGCGGCGCAGCGCGTCGCCGCCGTCGGGGTGTTCCAGCTTCAGCACGTCAGCGCCGAACTCGCCCAGCACCGTGGCGCAGTACGGGGCGGCGATGACGGTGGCGATGTCGATGACGCGCAGGCCGTTCAGCGGCAGCGTGTCGGTGGCAGGGGTCGAGTCCATGCGGCGGGTCTTCCAGCGTTCAGATCACCCGCTGCGTCTGCAGCCGGCGGAGTTCCTCGGCGCTGATTCCCAGCAGCGTGGTCAAGACCTCGTGCGTGGCGTCTCCGAGCGCGGGGCCGAGATGCGTGATGCGCCCCGGCGTGGCCGACAGGCGCGGCACCACGCCCGGAACGACCACCTCGCCCAGACCGGGTGCGTCCACGCGCGCCAGGTTGCCGCGCGCAGCGAAATGCTCGTCGGCGAAGATGTCGGCGATCGAATTGACCTTGCCGGCGGGCACTTCCTCGGCCAGGCACCTGTCGAGAATCTCCGGCCGGTCGTGCGCGCCGACCCATTCGGTGACGATGCGGTTGACGGTGTCGCGCGCCGCCAGCCGCTTGCGCTGCGGGCCATACTGCTCGGGCGATGCCAGCTCGGGCCGGCCCATCGCCGCGGCCAGGCGTTCGAACATCTTGTCGGTGGTGCAGGCAATGGCGATCCACTTGCCGTTCCTGCAGCGGAAGTGGCCATGCGGGCAGGCGACGAAGCTGCCCGACCCCTCACGCTCGCGCACCGTCCCGTTGAGCCCGTAGGCCGCGGCGATTTCCTCGAGGACGCGGAACACCGCCTCATAGATGCCGACGTCGACGACCTGGCCGCGCCCGGTGCGCTCCGCGTGGCGCAGCCCGATCATCACGCCGATGGCACCGAACAGGCTCGCGATGTAGTCGCCCAGGGGGACGGTGCCGGGCAGCACCGGCGTCTCGCCCGGGAAACCCGCCAGGTAGTTCAACCCGCCAAAGGCCTGCGCGATGTGCGCGAAGCCCGATCGGCGCCGGTAAGGTCCGGTCTGGCCATAGCCGGTGACGCGCAGCACGACGAGCTGCGGGTTCGCCGCGCGCAGCACGTCCCAGCCCAGGCCCCAGCTCTCCATCGTGCCAGGGCGGAAGTTCTCGACCAGCACATCGGACTTCGCCACCAGCTTCAGGAACAGCGCCACGCCGTCGGCCTGCCTCAGGTCGCAGGTGACGGACTTCTTGTTGCGGCTCTCGCTCAGCCATTTCAGGGTGGCGTTGGGCTGCGCGGTGGCGGTTCCGAAGCGGCGCATCGGGTCGCCGCCGTCGGGGTGTTCGACCTTGATGACCTCGGCACCGAACTCCCCGAGGATCGTCGCGGCATAGGGCCCGGCAAGGAAGTTGCCGACGTCGATCACACGCACGCCATGCAAGGGCGTGGTGCCGGCGGGTTCGGGCTGGGCACTGGGAGCTGTCACGGGCGATCTCGTTGGCGCTTGCAGCAAGACCGCATGGCGACCGGTTGGGGTGACAATCAGCTTAGGTTTGCCGGCACGGCCGGCGGCCGGGTGGAATCCCGCGCAAATCCGCAGACTTTCTGAAGCCAGCATCGCAATCGCTTATGGACATCGATTTTTCGACCTGGATCGGCCGCACGGAGCAGGTGCACGACCCGCTGTCCTGGGTGCAGGCCCAAGCCGCGCAGGCGACGTTCGACGAGAGGGGCGCGCCCCTGGCTGACGGCGACGCCTTGCCGCTGCCCTGGCACTGGTTCCACTTCCTGCCGCGTGCGCCGCAGGCGGCGCTGGACGCCGACGGCCACCCGCAGCGAGGTGGCTTCCTGCCGCCGATTCCCTATCCGCGGCGCATGTT